>NZ_JBNHFQ010000011.1:0-121633 GCF_059090425.1 Arthrobacter sp. B055-34 | reverse complement strand
ACCGGCACTGCCCGGCACACCACCGGCAACAGAACAACCGGACGAGACACGCGAGCCGGTGTCAATCTTCGAACAGGCACTCGGCCGCATCGACTTCCTCTATTACCGCGCAGCCTAAGCCTCTCTCGTTAACGTGTTCGTTTCAGCAGCGGCAAACGCAAAGCGGGACTCCGGAACCCGGAGCCCCGCTTTGAGGTCAAGGACGTAACGAATACTCGCCTAGGCTTGGTAGCTCGCCCGACGGGCCTCGGCATCCTCGCGGTTCTGCTCAACATAAATGGGTTTCGGTGCACCCACAGATTCCGGTATCCCCGGAATCGCCTCACCACGCAAAGTGGCCTGCGAAGTTTCGCGCATGCACAGGATGCTGATGAAACCGATGAGTCCCGCTATTGCCATATACCAGCCCGGAACCAGCTGGTTGCCGGTCGTCTCGATCAACTGGTTAGCCACGGTCTGCGACGGCCCTGCGAAGAACGCAGTGGAGAAGTTGTAGCCGATGGCGAAGCCGCTGTAACGGACATAAGTCGGAAACAGCGCCGGCAGAGTTGAGGAGACAGACGAAACCAGAATCACCAACAGGATGCCAAGCACCGCCAGGCCGAGGAACTGCAGCAGCAGGCTGGGCGTGCCCAGCAGCATGATCGACGGGACGGACAGCAGCATATAGCCACCGGCTGCCACGAGTAGCAAGGGCTTTCGTCCAATGCGGTCGGACAACGCTCCCATGGGCGGGATCGCCATGAGCATCAGCGCCATGATCGCCACGAGCATCCAGTTGCCTTGCGCCGTGCTGTGTCCGAGTTGGCCGCTGAGGTACGTGGGCATGTAGCCGAGGATCAGGTAGAACGCCACGTTCAGCAGGACAACGAAACCGGCCAGGACCAGGATCTGCCGCCAGTTGTTGACCAGCACGTGCCGCAGCGGGGAACGGGTGGTCTCGGCGTGCTCGGAAGCCTCGGAGAAGACAGGGGCCTCGCCCAGTCGGGTCCGGATCCACAGGGCCGTCAGACCGAGCGGGATGGTGAGCAGGAACGGCAGGCGCCACCAACCATCCTCCATGCCTTGGTCGCCCACCAGCGTAATCAGTGTGGTGCAGACAACGGCAGCAAGCATGAAGCCCACGGTGGTTCCGAACTCCAGGAAGGAACCCAGGAAGCCGCGGCGGCGGTCCGGCGCGGACTCGGCCATGTAGACGGCAGCGCCGCCGTACTCGCCGCCGGCGGAAAAGCCTTGCACAAGGCGGCAGACGAGCAGCAGGATCGGGGCGAGAACGCCCACTGTGCTCAACGTGGGCAGCAGGCCGATGGCTCCGGTGGCCAGTGTCATCATCAGCACGGTCAGGACCATGACCTTCTGCCGGCCCACCTTGTCGCCCAGTGGCCCAAGGATGATACCGCCGAGCGGCCGGACCAGGAAGGACAGCGCCAGGGTGGCCAGCGTCAGCGTGACGCCCAGGCCGCCGTCGCCGGCTTCGGAGCCGAAGAAGTTAACGGCCATGTAGATGGTGAGGTAGCCGTAGACACCGTAGTCGAACCATTCCACGGCATTACCGAGGGCGGAACCGAGGATGGCGCGGTGGAGCGTTTTCTTGGCTTCCGGCGTCGTTGGCTCGGATCCGGGCGCGAGCTGCTGCTCCGGATGATCATTTCGTATTGGCTCGGAACGGGTCACGGTCGTTCTCCTTCTAGGAGCGAATTTTTCGAATCCGGCATGTCGTTGACCGTATGCGTTAGGGAGCGCAGGCACAACAATGCGAAAGTACGTGTGGCTGTGATAAGTTCGGCCAGCCCTACGGACTCATCAATCTGGTGGGCTTGGTCATTCAAACCGCCCGGCCCCAGCACAATGGCCGGAATACCGAAGTCCCTGACGATGAAGCCGCCGTCGCAGGCTGCAGTCCACCCGCTGATACGGGTCTCCCCACCGGCGGCCAGCACGCTGTTCACAGCGGTAGAGACCAGCGAGTGATCCTCCGGAGTCCGGAAGCCGGGCATTTGCATGGTCAGTTCGGCGTCGACGCTGATGCCGTCCGTATCGATACCGGCTTCACTGATCCGGTGCAGCAGGCTGGCCAGAATGTCCTCGGGATTATCGTCGGGCATGAGCCTGCGGTCCACGGATATGTGGCAGGACGGCGCCACCATCGAGGTGCCTTCCCCGCCTTCGACACGCCCGACATTCCAGGTGCCGCTGCCCAGCAGCGGATCCTGATACTGCTGCATCGCCTCGTGGTCTACCCTGATCAATTCACAGATCCTGGCGGCGGCGCTGATCGCGTTGCGCCCATCCGCGGGGCGGCCTGAATGCGCCGGCTTGCCGGTGATTTCAAGTTCTATGTAGCTGTCGCCGCGGCAGGCGATGACGGTTTCCATATCGGTAGGCTCGGCCACCACGCATCCGAGGTAGCTGTGCGGCAATCCACCGGCCGTCAGGGCGCGGATGCCCAGGCCGAGATCCTCTTCGTCCACGGTGCAGACCAGGGTGACAGGACCGGAAAGTACGACGCCGGAGCGCTTCAATGCGGCCATCGCACCGACAACTGCTGCCAGTCCGCCCTTCATGTCCGTGGCGCCGCGGCCGTACAACCGGCCGTCTGCTACTACGGCTTCGAAGGGCGGTCGGGACCAGCCGGGCCCGGCCGGGACGACGTCCGAGTGGCCTAGGAACATCAGGCCCGGTCCGAGTGTCGATTTCCTGTCCGGCGGAAGGAGCGTCACGAGAATGTTCGGGCGGTCCGGAGCCACAGCCTGAATATCCACCTCGAAGCCGAGGCGCGTGGCCTCGGCTTCGAGCACGGCCACCGTGGCGAGCTCGGTGCCGCCCGGGTTCTCACCGGCGGCATTAACCAGTTTTTCCGTCAAGGCGACGATCTCATCGAGCCGGATATGGTCGAGGACTTCCTGTTCGTCCCGGCTGGGTGCCTGGGCGTCCGCGTTGACGCCGAGAGCGGCCGCCATCTACCGCGCTCCGGAGGAGGCAGCCGTGCCGACGGGCAGTTCTGACCTCGCCTTGTCCATGGCCTTGGTCAGGCGTTCGATGCCAACCTCGATCCGCTCCGGCGTGCAGGACGCGAAGCAGAGCCGGAAAGCGTCCGTGAACCGTCCGGTGGGGGACAGGGCCGGGCCCGGAATGAAGGCCACGCCTTCCGCCAGGGCAATTTCGAACAGTCGTTGCGAATTGATCTTCGCGTCCTCGCCTTGCAGCGTGACCCAGAGGAAGAAGCCGCCGTCGGGGTTGGTAGTCCGCACCCGCTCGCCCAAGTGGCGGTCGATGCTGGCGAGCATGGCCTCCTTGCGGCTGTGGTACTCACGGCGGAGCCAGGTCAGGTGGTCGTCGAGACCGCCGCGCAGGATGAACTCGGCAACCAGGTGCTGGGCCGGAACATTGGTGCAGGTATCCATGGCCTGCTTCGCGTTGATGACCAGGCGCTGGAGCTCGGGATCCGTTTCCACCCAGCCCACACGCAGGCCGGGAGCCAAAATCTTCGAGAAAGTGCGCACCGAGAAGATCAGCGGGTCGTTCGGGCTGAGCTGGTTGAACGTGGGCAGGTCTTCGCCCTCGAAGCGCAGCAGTCCGTACGGGTCATCGTCGATGATGACCGAGTTCCAGCTGTGAGCGAGTTCCAGTAGCCGTTTGCGGCGGGGCAGCGACAGCGTGGTGCCGGAGGGGTTCTGGAAGTTCGGAATGGTGTAGATGGCCTTCGGCGTGCGCCCCGAGGCGGCCACCAGTGCTTCCAGCTCGTCGATGATCATGCCGTCGTCGTCGACCGGTACTTCGAGCAGCTCGGCGCCGTAGCTCATGGCCGTGGCGGAGCCGTTGGTGTAGGTGGGACTTTCCACCACCACCAGGTCGCCCGGGTCCACGAAGATCTTGCAGGCCAGGTCCAGGCCCTGCATGCCGCCCGAGGTAATGGTGATGCGCTCGCGCGCGGTGGGGTCCGCCGTCGTTGCTAGATAATCGGTCAGCGCATCGAGCAGGTGCGGTTCGCCCTCGGTGGCGCCGTAGGTGTAGGAAGTCGCGTCGTAGACGGCCGCGGGAACGCTGTTGAACAGCTCCACGGGCACGGCTTCTTCCGCCGGCGCACCCATGGCGAACCGGACGATGTCGTGTGTCTGCTTGGCCAGCAGCGAGGTGCTGGAATCGATGACCGATCCGACGAGGTGGCCGGCCCGTTCGGCGAGGGGGAGATCCCGGAATGACATAAGAGAGTTTCCTAGCTGTTGATGGGAAGCAGGCCGCGCTTGTAGGTGGTGAACGTCTCCACCCCGGTAGCGGTTACGCGGATGGATTCGGAGAGGCCGTAGCCATAGTTGTCCATCCACATGCCGCAGATCAGGTGGAAGGTCATGTTTTCGGCGAGGACGGATTCTTCTTCGCTGCGGATGCTGATGGTCCGCTCTCCCCAGTCCGGCGGGAAGCCGACGCCGATCGAGTAGCCCAGCCGCGAGTCCTTCTCGTAGCCGTACTCGAAGATGGTGCGGTTCCAGACGGCCGCGACCTCGCGCACGGGAACGCCGGCGCGGATGACGTCGAGCATGGCGTTCAGGCCCTCGCCGGTGGCATCGGCGAGGCGGCTGAGCTCGGCGGAGGGCTGGCCGAGCGAGAAGGTGCGGTTCAGCGGCACATGATAGCGCTGGTAGGCCCCGGCAAGTTCGACGACGACGGGCTCATCGTCCTTCAGCCGGTCCTCGCTCCAGGTTAGGTGCGGGGTGTCGGCCGATTCGCCGGTTGGCAGCAGCGGCACGATCGCCGTGTAGTCGCCGCCTAATTCCTCGGTGCCGCGGATTTGCGCCTCGGTGATGGCCGCGGCGATATCGCACTTGCGGGCACCGGGCCGGATGGCCTGTTCGGCGGCTGCCATGGCGTTGTTGGTGATCACGGCGGCCTTGTGCATCAGCTGGATTTCCGCGGGGGACTTGATCGACCGCACCCAGTTGACCAGCTCAAAGGAGTCCACCAGCGTCCACTCGGGAATGGCGTTGACCAGCGCGCGGTAGGCCTTCGGCGCGAAGAAGTGGGAGTCCATTTCAAGCCCCACGCAGCCCTTGGCGGCCGGGGCAATCAGGTGGCGTTCGCGCAAGGCGAAGGCTACCCAATCGAAGGGGTGGATGTGCGGGCGGTGCACGTAGCTCTCCGGATAGCCGACGATGCACTCGGGCGGCAGCCACGAGGTGCGGAAGGCTCCGCTGGCGTCCATCTGCCGGCTGAAGAGGATCATGTCGCCCTCGGCCGGCACGAAGACCAACTGAGGGGTGTAGAAGGACCAGGCGTTGTAGCCCGTCAGGTAGTAGATGTTCGCCGGGTCAGTCACGAGCAGGGCGCTCAGGCCCTGCTCAGCCATGCGCAGCCGGGCTGCTGCGAGGCGTGCCGCATACTCTTCGGCGGTGAAGAGCATGCGGGCCGTGCCGTTTACGTTCAACTGAAGCTCCTTGCAAGCGTGGGTGGTCCACGTCACAGTAATTAGTAGATTGTCAACAATATACAAGGAGTAGCGGCCGGGTACAAGGGGTTTGGACCCATTGGCCCCGGCCGGCTACTCCGCGAAGCGGAGCTGCGGAAAAATCAGCTCTTTGGTACTGCCATGTACTTGTATTCGAGGAACTCCTCGATGCCCACGCGGCCGCCCTCGCGCCCCAGCCCGGAGGCCTTCACGCCGCCGAATGGAGCCGCCGGATTGGAGACAATGCCGGTGTTCAGCCCGACCATCCCGACCTCCAGCGCGTCGCCCATCCGGAAGCCGCGGTCCACGTCCTGCGTGAAGACGTAGCCCACCAGGCCCCAAGGAGTGTCGTTGGCCATCTGCGTGACCTCTTCCTCGGTGTCGAAGGGCACCACGGGCGCCACCGGGCCGAAAATCTCCTGGCTCATCAGGTCCGAGGCCGGGCTGACGTCGGAGAGCACGGTGGGCGTGTAGAAGTAGCCCGGGCGCTCGGGCCGGGAGCCGCCGCAGACCACCGTGGCGCCCTTGGCAACGGCATCGTCCACCAGTTCCTGGACCTTGACCAGAGCCTTCTCTTCCACCAGGGGTCCGACGTCGGTGCCAGACTCTGCGCCGTCGCCCACGGCGAGTGCGCCAAGACGGGCGGCGAGCCGGCGTGCGAACTCGTCGGCGACGGAACGCTGGACAAACATCCGGTTGGCCGCGGTGCAGGCCTCGCCCATGTTGCGCATCTTCGCAGCGACAGCGCCCTCGACCGCGCGGTCCAGGTCCGCGTCCTCGAAGACGATGAACGGTGCGTTGCCGCCGAGCTCCATGGAGGAACGCATGACGTGCTCGGAGGCCTGCTGCAGCAGCTTCACACCCACCTCGGTGGAACCAGTGAAGGAGACCTTGCGGGCGATGCCGCTGGCCATCCAGGGGGAGACCACCGAGGAAGCCTTGGTGGTGCAGACAACGTTGACCACGCCCTTGGGCAGCCCGGCCTCGACCAGGATGTCCACCAGTGCCAGCGAGGACAGCGGGGTCAGGTTGGCCGGTTTGAACACCATGGTGCAGCCGGCGGCGATGGCGGGGCCGATCTTGCGGGTGCCCATGGCCAGCGGGAAGTTCCACGGGGTAACCAGCACGCACGGGCCCACCGGTTCCTTGGAAACCAAGATCCGGTTCTTGCCGTCGCCGGTGGTGGTGACGTCGCCGCCGATCCGGACGGCCTCTTCTGAGAACCAGCGGAAGAACTCGGCTGCGTAGGCAACCTCGCCCTTGGCCTCGGCGAGGGGCTTGCCCATTTCGGTGGTCATGATCAGGGCCAGTTCGTCCTGCCGGGCCATGATCAGGTCATAGGCGCGTCGCAGGATTTCGCTGCGCTCACGCGGGGAGGTTTTCGCCCACTGCTTCTGCACGCGGCCGGCGGTTTCGATGGCCCGCTGGGCATCTTCCGGGCCGCCGTCGGCGACGGTGGCGATGACTTCTTCCGTGGCGGGATTGACGACGTTGAAGCGGGCGCCGGAGGCGGATTCAGTCCATTCGCCGTCGATAAATACGCCCGTGCTTACGCGGGAAACGGCGTCGCGCGCCTGCTGGGAGGTGCGGCCGGGGGAAGTGGTCTCAGTGGTCATGGGAGGTCCTTTTTGTTGATTGGTTCAGAGTCGAGGTCGGTAGTGGGATCGGTCTTGGGGCCGGTGGACGGCTTGCCGGGGTCCAGGAGCTGCGCCAGATGGCGCCCGGGTCTGGACTTGTCGAGCTGGTTGACCTGCATGGCGCAGGAGAAGCCGTCGGTAAGTACTACGGTTTCCGCGTCGGTGTTTCGCAGTGCCGGGGCCAGCGAATGCTCGGCGACCTGCATGCTCACGTCGTAGTGTTCTTTTTCGAAGCCGAAGTTGCCGGCCACGCCGCAGCAGCCGGAGGCATCGGTTACCCCGGTAACGCCGACGGCGGCCAGCGCCCGGCGCTGGGTCCCGGCGCCGAAGACGGAGTATTCGTGGCAGTGCGTCTGCAGCACCACTTCCGCCGGCAGGTCCCGGGCCGGTGCAGGCAGCGAACCGGCATCGGCGAGCTCGTTGACGTGCGCGGCGAAACTGCGCACCCGGGCCGCCACCCGGCGGGCCTGCTCGGTGTGCACTAGCTCCGGCAGATCCTTGTGCAGGGCCGCGGCACAGCTGGGTTCGACGACGACGATCGGCCGGTCCGTGCCGTCGTCGAGCGCTTCGGCAGCCTTGCCCAACAGCTTCTTGGCGGTATCCAGTTGTCCGGTGGAAATCCAAGTCAGCCCGCAGCAGGCGTCCGCCGAGCACTCGGTGCGTTCCCCGGCGCCGGTCAGCACCCGTGCTGCGGCGCCGGCTACTTCGGGACGGAAGCCGCGGGTAAAGGTATCGACGAAAAGCACGACGCCGGACTCGGCCTCCGCAACCTGACGGTCATCCGTCGCCGAACCCGCTGAAGCCGCAGTAACGGACGAGCGGCGCCGCGCACCGCCGTCGTAATTCCACGGAGGAAGGACGCCGGCGGCGGCAACTTCGCGCTGCCAGTCGAGCACACCGGCGAACTTCGGCAGGGCGCGGCGGGTGGTGAGCCCGCCCAGCGCCGCGGCCAGTTTGCCCAGCGGAGTGGCCAGCACTATGTTGACCAGCGGCGCAATGCGGCCGGTGATTTTGAGCCAGCGCGGCAGCCAGCCGAGCGAGAAGTGCGAGAGCGGGCGCAGCCGCCCCTTGTAGTAGTGGTCGAAAAACTCGGACTTGTAGGTGGCCATGTCCACGCCGACAGGGCAGTCGCTGGAGCAGGCCTTGCAGGACAGGCACAGGTCGAGGACCTCGCGGACCTCCTCGGACTTCCAGCCTTCCTCAACGGTGCGGGCGCCGCGGACCATGTCCTGCAGGACGCGGGCGCGGCCGCGGGTGGAGTCCTTCTCGTCCCGGGTAGCGCGGTAGCTCGGGCACATGACGCCGCCGGTATCGGTGCGGCACTTGCCCACGCCGATGCAGCCCTGGACCGCGTGCACCCAAGGGTCGGTGCCGCTGCCGCCGGCGTCGGACGGGCTGTCGGTCTCGGCCGTTGAGCCGCCGCCGCTGCCGATCGGGCGCAGGTCGAAGCTGGTGCGCCACTGCCGCTGCGGCACGCCCTCGAGGGCGAGGTGCTCATGGATCGGGTCCGGGTCCGTCAGCGATCCCGGGTTGAGGATGCCTACCGGGTCCCAGATCCGCCGGTACGCGCTGAACGCGTCGAGCATGCGCGGCGAGTACATCACCGGGAGCAGCTGCGAACGCGCGCGGCCGTCGCCGTGCTCGCCCGAGAGCGAGCCGCCGTGCAGGACCACCAGTTCGGCAGCCCTGCGCGAGAAGCGGCGGAAGACCTCCCGGCCTTCCTCAGTGCGCAGATCGTAGGTGATGCGGATGTGCATGCAGCCGGCGCCGAAGTGCCCGTACATCACGCCCTGCAGACCGAACTCGGCCAGCAGTTCGCGGAAATCCGCCAGGTAGTCGGCAAGTTTCAAGGGCGCGACGGCGGAATCTTCCCAGCCGGGCCAGGATTCGCCGCCGGTGGAGAGCCGGGAGGAGAGACCGGCGCCGTCCTCGCGGACACGCCAGAGCGAAGCGCGTGCCGTGGTGTCGGGGACCGCGCGGCCGTCAACCAGGCGGCCGTTCTCCTTGAGCCGGGCCAGCAGCCGGTCCGCTTCCGCGACGACCTCGTCCGGATCTTCGCCGTCCAGGTCCACGTACAGCCAGGCCTTGCCGTCGGGCAGCCCGAGGACGGCGTCTTCGCCGCGGCGGAATCGCATAGTGTCGACGATGGCCTCGTCAATACCCTCCACCGCCGCGGGGGAAAACTCAAGAATCGTTTCCAGATCACGGGCTGCCTCGACCACGTCGGCATACCCGAGGCAGACCAGCAGTGCGCTCGCCGGCTTGGGCACCAGCTTCATCCGCGCCCGGGTCACGATGGCGCAGGTGCCCTCGGAACCGACCAGCGCGCGGGCGACGCTGAAGCCGTTTTCGGGCAGCAGGTTGGCCAGGTGGTAGCCGGAGACCTGGCGCTGGATCCGGCCGAGCTCCATGCGGAAGTCGGCCAGATGGCTGTGCGCGAGCTCCTGCAGTGAACTGGTGAGTGCGGCGGCTCGGGCCGCCGAGGCCTTGTCCGAGGGATCTGTGGCGCGCAGCCCGGTGGCAGTGGCGGTGAGCCGAGCGCCGTCGGAAGTAACGACGTCGAGCTCCACCACGTGGTCAGAGGTCCGCCCGTAGCGTACGGAGTGGTTTCCGCAGGCATCGTTGCCCAGCGCCCCGCCCACGGTGGCGCGGGTTTTCGACGACGGGTCCGGGGCAAACGTGAATTTGCCGCCCGTGGCCTTCTCCACTTCGCGGGAGAGGACGGCGAGCACCACGCCGGGATCGACGTCGACGGTGCCCGCGGCCTCGTCAATGGTGTGGATCCGGTTCATGTGGCGGGAGAAGTCCAGCACCACGCCGGGGCCGATGGCGTTGCCTGCCATCGAGGTTCCCCCGCCGCGCCCGATCAGCGGCGTGCCGGTTTCCCGGCACGCGGCCACCACGGCGGCGACGTCGTCCGCACTGTGCGGGAACACCACGGCCAGCGGAGGTACGCGGTAGTTGGACGCGTCATAGGAGTACTCGGCGAGCCGGCGCGGCGAACTGTCCGCGGCCACGCCGGCCGCGGCGAGGCGCGCCAGCACCGCCGGCTGCCGGTCCGGCGCCGGAATGCCGGGCAGGCGGGCGCCCGCCTGCCCGGTTGCGGGAAGAACTGCTTCGGTCATCGGGGGATCAGGCTCCGGTTCCTGCTCCGGCGGGAACGGCACCGACGACGGCGCCCACGGCGGCCTCGAAGCGCTCCAGGCCGGTGCTGATTTCGTCGGCGGTGACTACGAGGGCGGGGATCAGCCGGACCACGTTGCCGGCCGGGCCGCAGGTCAGGGACAGCAGGCCCTGGGCGGTGGTGGCTTGCTGGACCGCGGCGGCGGTCTTGGCGTCCGGGGTGCCGTCTTCGGCGGTGAACTCGATGCCCTGCATCAGTCCCAGGCCGCGGACATTGCCGATCACCGGGAAGCGGTTCTGGATCTCCTTCAGGCCGGCCTGCAGTTGCTCGCCGCGGATGCGGGAGTTCTCCACCAGGCCTTCCTCTTCGACCACCTCAAGGGTGGCGACACCGGCCGCGGCGGAAACGGCGTTACCGCCGTAGGTGCCGCCCTGCGAGCCCGGCCAGGCCTTGGACATGGTCTCGGTGGACGCCGCGATGGCGGAGATCGGGAAGCCCGAGGCGATGCCCTTGGCTGTGATGAGGATGTCCGGGGTTGCGGTGGAGTACTGGTGGCCCCAGAACTTGCCCATCCGGCCCACGCCCGCCTGCACCTCGTCGAAGATCAGCTGGATGCCGTGCCGGTCGGCGCGCTCGCGCAGGCCCTCCATGAAGGCAGGGGGAGTGGGCAGGTAGCCGCCGTCGCCGAGTGCCGGTTCGATCAGGAACGCGGCGGTGTCATTGGGGGCGGTGCGGGTCTGCAGCAGGTAGTCGAGTTCCTGCAGCGCGAAGGCGACGGCGGTGGCTTCGTCCCAGCCGTAGCGGTAGGCGTAGGGGAAGGCTGACATATGGACGCCGGCCATCAGCGGCGCGAAGCCGGCGGAGAACTTGGTGCCGGCCGTGGTCAGCGAGGCGGCGGCGACGGTGCGGCCGTGGAAGCCGCCTTGGAAGACCACGATGTTGGGCCGGCCGGTGGCCATGCGGGCCAGCCGGATGGCGGCCTCGACGGCTTCGGAACCGGAGTTTGCATAGAACACCGAGTCCAGCCCCGCGGGGAGGACTTCGCCGAGCTTTTCGGTCAGCGCCAGCAGCGGCTTGTGCATCACGGTGGTGTACTGGGCGTGGATGATCTTGCCGACCTGTTCGCGCGCGGCTGCCACTACCTTCGGGTGGCAGTGGCCGGTGCTGGTCACGCCGATGCCGGTGGTGAAGTCCAGGTAGTCCTTGCCGTCGGTGGCATGGATCCACGAGCCGAGGGCGTGGTCGACGACGATGGGCGTTGCTTGCTTGAGCGCGGGGCTAAGTGAGGTCATGCCACCTATGTTGCAGGTCACACCTGTTTATTGTCAACAATCCTCTAATCGCGTAGCGTGGAGGCGTGACTTACCGTGATTCCAGCTCCCGCCCCCGCGTTGTCATTCTGACTGCGGAGGGCCAGCCCCGCCCCTACAATCTTGACGAGATCAAGGCGCGTGCCGACGTCGTCATTACCGACGCGGCCGGTCTGCCGGAAGCCGCCCGCGGCGCCGACGTATTGTTCCTCTGGGACTTCTTCTCCGCGGCGCTGGGCGAGGCCTGGCCGAATGCGGACGCGCTGAAGTGGGTGCACGTGGCGGCGGCCGGAGTGGACGCCATGATGTTCGACGAACTGCGGGCCTCCGAGGTGCTGGTCACCAACGCCCACGGCACGTTCGACCGGCCCATTGCCGAGTTCGCGCTGGCCTCCATCCTCGCCCACGACAAGCAGCTGCACCTGAGCAAGCGCTTGCAGCAGGAATCCGTCTGGCAGCACCGCGAGCTCACCCCGACCGGCGGTTCGCGCGCGCTGGTAGTGGGCACCGGCGGGATCGGCCGTGCCACCGCCCGGTTGCTGCGCGCCGTCGGCCTTGAGGTCCGCGGCGTGGGCAGGACCGCAAGGGATAACGACGGCGACTTCGGCACCGTAGTGCCGAGCGCGGACCTGGCCGAACATGCCAGCTGGGCGGATCATGTGGTGCTGATCGCGCCGCTGACCGAACAGACCCGCCACATGATGAACGCCAAAGTCCTCGCGGCGATGAAGCCCAGCGCGCATCTGGTCAACGTCGGGCGCGGTGCGCTGGTGGATGAGGCGGCACTGGTCGAGGCGTTGCGCGAGGGGAAGATTGCTGCCGCTTCGCTGGACGTGTTCGAGGAAGAGCCGCTGCCGGCCGAGCACCCGTTCTGGCAGATGGAGAATGTCCACATTTCGGCGCACATGTGCGGGGATGTGATCGGCTGGCGCGAGGCACTGGCCGACCAGTTCCTGCAGAACCTGACCCGTTGGACCACCGGGGAACCGCTGGCCAACCTGGTGGATAAGGATCGCGGCTACGTCAGCTCGAGCAGCTGACGCCGGAACTGGGCGGAGCAGACGTCGCAGGCCGACAACGTCGGTACGTTGCACACACGCCGGTACGGACGGCCGGGTATGTCCCTGCCGTCCGCACCGGTTACCGCGTTGAACTACTGGTCAGCCGCCCTCAGCGGAGCCGGTCGTCATCACCGTCGGTCTCGATCTGTTCCTTGCGGACTTCCTCGCTGACCGTTTCGTGATCCGTGACCGTCTCCTTGTCGAGGCGGACCCGCTCAACGGGCACCGTTTCCTTCTCGACAACGGGACGTTCCTCGCGCAGGACTACCTCGTGCTCTTCCTCGCTGAGGTCCGGCCCGGCCAGGGCGTCGCCGGCGTTCGCGTCCGTGATGGGCTCGCGCTCCACGCGGACTTCTTCCCGGCTGACCGGCACCGTGTGCGTCACGTTCTCGGTGACGATGTACTTGCGCAGCCGGGCACGGCCGGTCTCACGGCTTTCGGTGCCGACTCGGAGCTGCTCCTCGGAGCGAGTCATGGCGTCGTCGGTAGTCGGACCCGACGTGTCATGCCCGACCGCGCCGCGCGAGCCCGCTGCGTCGTCGTAATCTCCTGTTCCAGCAGGCCGCGTGCCGGCATCGGTTCCGGTGGTGCCGGTGTAGCTGTCGGCGCCCACGCCCGTGCCAACGCCCGTGCCAACGCCTGCGGGTCCGGTGTAGGCACCGTTTGCCCCGAGGCCGTAGTGCTCGAAGAGGCGGTCCTCTTCGGTCTCACTGAGGTGCCCGTCCGGATCCACGCGCGGGGCGTCCTTGACCTGGTCCTTCGTGTAGGGGACACGGATGTCGTCGCCGTCTACCGTCGCCTCGGCCAGGGGGACGAAGGACTCCGACGTGCCGAACAGGCCCGTTTTGACGGTCGCCCAGCTCGGATCTTCGGTCCTGTCATCCAGGTATAGCTGCCCGATGGAACCGATCTTGTTCCCCGCGGAATCAAGCACGTTGGATCCGTTGCCGGCCAGTCGGTCAATGTTTTCTTTGGTGATCATGTCATTTCCTTTGTTTCCGCCGGGCACAGTTGTCCTGTGCCCGGATCTATGGGCGGTTTGTTGGGAGATGCCTGCTTAGAATCCCGTTGGACGGCTGGCATCCGCGGTGGTCGCGGAGCCCGAATGGGTGTCCTGGACGTTGGACTTGGCATCCTGGGCGCGCTCCTTGACATCCGTTGCAGCGCTCGCGCCCTCTTCCTTCACCCTGCCGGCAGCATCCTGCGCC
This sequence comes from Arthrobacter sp. B055-34, assembly GCF_059090425.1. Lineage (NCBI taxonomy): Bacteria > Bacillati > Actinomycetota > Actinomycetes > Micrococcales > Micrococcaceae > Arthrobacter > Arthrobacter sp. B055-34. The sequence continues at coordinate 107,850 of NZ_JBNHFQ010000011.1, read as the reverse complement.
GAGCTTTTGACCGACTCCATGGCTTCCTGGGCCGGGCCTTTCATATCCTGCGCTACCTGCTTGGCAACGTCGGTGAGCTCGGTTTTCAACGGTTCTGCCTTTTCCTTCATGGCAGTTGCTGCTTGCTGCTCCTTCTGGCTGGCGGGTATCAGGGAGGAGACCAGCATGCCGGCACCGAAGGCGATGAGGCCTGCAGCCATCGGGTTGCCACGTGTCTTTTCGGCGAGCTGATGCGGAGCGTTCTGGACCGTTTCGCCGGCATGCTGGGCAGTATGGGAAACAGATTCTCCGGCCTGGTGCATTCCGGATTTTGCCGAACCGGTGGTGTTGTCGGCCGCGCCCATGACGCTGGTTTTGACCTGGCTCAACTTGTCCCGGACTTTCTGGCCTTGCCGGTGCGCGATGCTGGAAGGGGTGACCTTCTCCGCCAGCGCATCGACGTCGGAGCTAAGTTCTGCACGGGTCCGTTCAATATCTTCGCGGATTTCTTCCGGTGACTGGCTCATGGGGTCTCCTCACCTGGTTTCAACGTCGGGGGAATTTCCTTGATGGTTTCAGCGGTCTGCGGCATGCCGCGGACGGTCTTCATTTCCTTCTTGCCCTTGGCGGCAAGAACGGCCGCAATAATCGCCCAGATCACCGCGACGATCACGGCCGACCAGGCCAGGCCGATCCAGGTGCTAAGGGCAAACATCAGAGCGAGGGAGAGGAAGACCAGGACAAAGTGCCCGGCCACGCCTGCGCCGGCGAACATGCCTGCGCCCTTTCCCGCCTTGGTTCCTGATTCCTTGAGTTCGGCTTTGGCCAGCTCGACTTCCTGGCGCATGAGTGTCGAAACGTCGCGGCTGACTTCGCTCAGGATGTCGCCCAGGGACGAGTTCTGAGCCCTCATCTCCGCTTCGCTGGGCGGAATCTCGTAGGCGTGGGAGCCGGTGGAGTTCGGCTGTGTCATTAGAGCGCGTACCTCCGTTCAGGATCGGTAGATACCGGCGGGGTCCCGGGAGGAAGAGTGGGCTCCGACTCCCAAGGATCGCTGAAGGGATCTCCCGTAACTGTTGCCGGAGTGCCGGTGGTGCCGACTGTGGGCTCGGCTGCCGGCGGGGCGGGCGTGGTCCTCGGGCTCGAGGCGGCAGTCCCTGCTCGCGGGCTGGACTGCGAGTTCGAATGTGCCCCGGTGATGCCACGGGTCAGCCGGCCTGCCAGCAGGCCTGCCCCAGCGGCGATCGCCAGAAATGCGCCGGGACGCTTGCGGGCAAAACCCGTGACTTCCTGAAGCAGCGACCCCGGGTCGCGCGCTTCGAACCAGCCCGCCACATCGCCTGTCCTCCGGGCTGCCTGGTCAACCAGGTTGGCCGCCGCGCCTGAATTCTCCGATGCCTGCGACATGGAGCGCAGTTCTTCGCTCAGGGACCGTAGTCCGTCGGCAACCCTCTGCTGCTGGGTTCCGGCCTGGTCCTTCAGGTTCGAGCCCAGTTCGCTCACCAGGTTCTTGGCATGGGTGCCGGCCTCCTGGGCCACGGCTTTGGTTTCTTCAACCGCGGTGCCTGCAACCTGCTTACCGGCGCTGGCCCCCTCTTTGGTGACGTTCTTCGCTTCGTCTTTGGCCGCCGTCGTTGTGGATGAACTGCCGGTTGATGTGTGGCCGGTGGCCGTTTGGCTGTTCTGAATCGCGAGATTCTCTGTGCCGGGCGCCGCCGGTTCCTGCCAGTTCTGCGTTGTCATAGTTGTTACTCCAATGCTTGATGAACTAGTTGCCGTCAGTCCCGATCAGGACTCTTGCCGTGCCGTTCTCGGAGTTCACGTCCGTCGTTGATGTCCTCCTTTTCCTTTTCGAGTTTCTTATCACTCGCCTTGGTATCCCGAGGCGGCAGCTTGATGGTGTCCTCGGCCTCGATGCCACCCTGGAGTTGTCGTCCGCGCTCCATCTCGGCGTCGAACTCGGCTCCGAAGAGCAGGGAAATGTTGGCAATCCAGATCCAGAGCAGCAGCACGATCATGCCGCCGATGGCACCGTAGGTCTTGTTGTAGTTGCCGAAGTTGGACACGTAGAAGAAGAAGCCAAGGGAGGCGAGCGCCAGGACGAGCAGGGCGATGAAGGCACCCACGCTCATCCAGCGGAACTTGGGCTGCTTCACGTTCGGCGTCGCGTAATACAGGACGGCGATGATAAGGATCGCGAAGATCACCAGGACGGGCCACTTGGCAATGTTCCACACCGTTACGGCTGTCTCTCCCAGCCCGACGGCGTCGCCGATGGCCTGGGCCACGGGGCCGGAGACGACCAGCAGCACTGCCATCACAACGGCCAGGAGCAGCATGACGAGAGTGATGACAAGCATGACCGGGCGGAGCTTGTAGAAAGGCCGGCCCTCTTCGACTTCATAGATCCGGTTCATGGCTCGGCTGAAAGCGCCCACGTAGCCGGAGGCGGACCAGAGCGCACCGGCAAGACCGGCGATCAGGGCTAAGCCTGCAGCCGGCGCGCTGGCCAGTTGCTGGATTGGCTGCCGCAGCGTCTGAACGACTTCCGGGCTCGCGACGCCTTCCACGATTTGCAGCAGGGTCTGCGTGGTCTGCTCGGCCTGTCCAATCACGCCCAGCAGGGACACCATGGCCAGCAGGGCGGGGAACAGCGAAAGCACACCGAAGTAAGTCAGGGCCGCTGCGAGGTCGGTGCACTTGTCCTTGGAAAACTCGCGGACGGTCCGCTTGAGAATGTATTTCCAGTTCGGTTTCCGCACGTCGGTGGGACTATCCGGCTTACGGGAATGGTCAGGAGCAGGGGCATTGCGGCTTTTGCCCGCGCTGTTTGCGCGCTCCGTTGTGGTCGCGCCGCTTGAAGGCACATCGTTCTTGGACATTGGTACCTCCAGTCGTGTGCACCGACATAGGAACGGCGATGTGGGAACGTCCTTGTCGAGACGCTTCGGAGCTTCGTCCGTCCACATGCCTTACGGTGTAAACTCATGCTAAGCATGCTTACTAAGCGCCCGCAATGACGATCCCCAAATTGGTTCGCAAGTTTTTAGCGAAGTAGCCGCGCAGGATCAGCCCGAATAGTGCTTGCCCGGCTAATCCGGGAACCACTGGGAAACGACGACGGCGGGGGTGCCGGCCGGGTTCTTTAGCTCGGCGAACACCCCCGCCACGTTGTTGTGACTCTCGTACCCGTCAGGCGGTTCCGGAACGCCAGACGAACTCGGGGACGGAGCCGTTGATCTTCCAGTCGCCCACCACGCGGGACTTGTAGACCACGGGGTTGTGCGAGGAAATGACCCGGGCGTTGCGCCAGTGGCGGTCCAGCTGCAGGTCTGACTTTGTGGCGGACGCACCCAAGGCATCAAACAACGACGACGACGCGCGCTGGGCAAGGTCGGTCACCACGATCTGGGCCTGGGAGGAGCCGAACTCCACTTGGAGGACGGCTTCCTCGAACGAAGGACTCTTTGCGCCCTGGGCAGCGGGGCGGAGGTCGAAGGCCTCCTGCAGCAGTTCGGCGACCCGCAGTGTGGCTGCCTCTGCCGCGAACGCCTGGGCGGAGATCTCACCCACAATCTGCTGGATCTGGATGTCCTCGCTGGGCCGGACGCCGTTGCCGTGGCTGAACACGCGCGTGCGCTCGCGAACCGCCTCGGAAACGTCGCGGACCACGCGTTGGGTGATGCCGGCCAGGGTGGCGACGTGGATGAGCTGGTAGACGCCGGTGGCGTACGGCGCCTGCTCGGTTTCCACCAGGATGTCGGAGGCGGGGACATCCACATCGTCGAAAACCGTTGTTCCGGAGGCGGTCAGGCGCTGCCCGAAGCCGTCCCAATCGTCGTGGATGGTGACGCCCGGCGCATCCGCTCGGACCAAGGCGATGACGTCCCTGCCGTCCGCGGTCCGGGCGCCGGTCTGGATCCAGTCCGCATAGAGGCTGCCGGTGGTGTAGTACTTGGTGCCGTTGACGCGGAAGTTTTCGCCGTCCGGCTCGATGGTGGTGCCCACACCGCCCACAGCCACGGGGCCGGTTTCGGTCCAGGCGTTGCCCAGAATCTGGCCTTCGCCCACCCGACGCAACCACTCGGCGTCGTTAGTGTAGAGCCGCCCCTCCACAAAGGCGATGTGCGAGCGCAAGGCCTGGGCGAGGTTGGACTCCGCGGCGGCCAGCTCGATCAGCAGCCGGAAGAACTGCACCGCGGTGGCCCCGTCGCCGCCAAATTCCCGCGGCACCCGGACCGCGCCGAAGCCGGCCGCCGCCAGATCGTCGATCTGCCGGTGCAGCAGCACCCGGTTCGTCTCCCGTCCAGCGGCCCCGGCCGCGATGGACTCGAAGACCGGCCGGTACTTGGCCGCCAGCTCGGCGTAGGTCGGGGCAGCATCGGCCGGCACAGAGCCGGCGAGAGCGGGGGAAAACGGCGCGGTTGCCGAGGCGCGGAGCGGCGCGGTCGTCTGGGTGGCACTCATACGGTGATCTCCTCACGGCGGAACGCGCCGCGGTAGGCGGCGCCGGGATGGGTGGCGGGCAGCCGCGGGCCGTTGCCCGGGAAGAGGCGTTCGCGCAGCGTGCGCTCGGACTCCGAGTACGCCGTGCGGTAGCGGCCGCGCTTCTGCAACTCGGGGACCAGGAGTTCGACGACGTCGGTGAAAGTTCCAGGGGAGAGGAACTGGACAATGTTGAACCCGTCCACATCCGTGGCGTCCACTATCTCCTCGATCCGGTCCGCTACCTGCTCCGGGGTGCCGGCAATGAAGAATTCGTCATTGCGCGGGTCGGAGAGCGTGTCGATCAGTTCGTGCGCCCGCTTGCGGCCCGCTCCGGTGGCGAACTCGGCCTCCATGGACTGGGCATGGTCGCGGCCCACGTACTGCAGGTACTCGTCCGTCTCCAGTGAGGCAACGTCGATCCCGGAGGAGCCGCCGAAGTGCACCAAGTGGCCTTCGACATCGCGCAGCCGCACCACCTCTTCGACCTTGCGCGCTACCTCGGCTTCGGTCTCGCCGAGCACGATGTTCAGCGAGGCCAGCGCCTTGACCGCGTTGCGTCCGCGGCCGGCGGCCTCGGCCCGCTCGCGCAGGTCCCGCACGTCCGCGGCCACGCGCTGGACGGTCCGCGAGCTGACGAAGACGGCTTCGGCGTGCCGGGCGGCGAAGTCCTTGCCGCGCTCGGAGGATCCCGCCTGGTAGATCACCGGCGTGCGCTGCAGCGAGGGTTCGGACAAGTGCGGCCCGTCCACCGTGAAGAACCGGCCGGCATGGCCGATCTCGTGCACGCCGTCGGTCTCGGTGTAGACCCGCCGCTCCCGGTCGCGCACCACGGCGCCGTCGTCCCAGGAACCCTCCCACAGCTTGTAGGAGACGTCGAGGTATTCCTCCGCGATGTCGTAGCGGTCATCGTGCTTGATGTGCGCGGGCAGACCGAAGTTGCGCGCGGCATCCGGCAGGTACCCGGTGACCACGTTCCACGCCACCCGGCCCTTGGTCAGGTGGTCCAGCGTGCTCAGCCGCCGGGCGTTGCCGAACGGCGGTTCGTAGGTGGTGGAGAACGTGACCGCGAAACCGAGGTTCCGGGTCACGGCCGCCATCGCTGGGACCAGCAGGTACGGATCATTGTTGGGCACCTGCAAACCACGTTCGACGGCCGGGCCCCGGCTGCGGCGGTACACGTCATAGGTGCCGACCACGTCGGCCAGGAAGATCGCGTCGAACAGGCCGCGTTCCAGTAGCTGCGCGGTTTCGGTCCAGTACTCGATGTCCGTGTACTCGTGCCGGCGGTTGTCCGGATGCACCCACAGCCCGTGGTTGATATGGCTGACGGTGTTCATCTCGAACCCGTTGAAATGAATCTCTTTGCTCATGATGCCTCCTTGGCGGCGAGTCCGCGGGCGGGCAGGTCCGGCACGGCGGCCAGCAGCTGCCGGGTGTAGTCGATCTGCGGGTTGGTGAAAATGTCCGCGGCGGTGCCGGATTCGACCACCTTGCCGTCCTTCATGACCAGGACATCGTCGCTGACATGGTGGATCACGCCGAGGTCATGGCTGATGAACAGGTAGCTCAGCCCGAGCTGTGACTGCAGGTCCGCCAGGAGGTCCAACACCTGCGCCTGGATGGAAACGTCCAGGGCGGAGACCGGCTCGTCCAGCAGCAGCACGCGCGGCTGGAGCGCGAGCGCCCGGGCGATGGCCACGCGCTGGCGCTGCCCGCCGGACAGGGTGAGCGGGCGCCGGTTGAATAACGACGGCGGCAGCCCCACCTGGTCGAGCAGCGTCACCGCCCGCTCGGTGCGGTCGCCGGACGTGCCGATGGAGCCGGCCTCCAGGGCATCGGTGATGACCCGGCCGACGCTGAAACGCGGGTCGAAGGAGCTCAGCGGATCTTGGTTGACCAGCTGGATGTCCGGGCGGTGCCGGCGTCGTTGTTCCTCGGAGACCTGGTCTGCGCCGGTGCCGGACCAGGCGAACCCGCCGAGGATCACGCTGCCCGCGTCCGGCTGGGTCAGCCCCAGGGCAATGCGCGCGGTGGTGGACTTGCCGGAGCCGGATTCGCCCACGATGCCCAGGGTTTTGCCGCGCTCCAGCGTGAAGGACACCCCATCGACGGCAGTACGGCGGGTTCCGCCGGGGCCGGGGTAGGACTTGACGAGGTCGCGGGCCACGATGGCCGGCGCCGTTTCGGAGAACTCCGTGGTCCTGCCCGGACTTCCGGAAAGGGAGGCAACGGCGACGGGAGCGCCGGCGGAGAGCCGGCGGCCCTTGGCCGCGCCGGAGGGGATGGCATCGATCAGTGCCCGGGTGTATTCGTGCCGCGGATTGGACAGCACTTCGGCGGCGCGGCCGGATTCGACGATCCGCCCGCCCTGCATCACGGCGATCTCGTCCGCCAGATGGGAGACCACGGCCAGGTCATGCGAGATGAAAACCAGCCCGCGGCCCTGTTCCTTCAGCCCCGCCAGCAGCTCCAGGATCTGCGCCTGGACCGTGGCATCCAGCGCCGTGGTCGGCTCGTCGGCGATCACCAGCTGCGGATTGAGCACGGTGGCCTGAGCGATCAGCGCGCGCTGGCGCAGGCCGCCGGAGAGCTCGCCGGAACGCTGCTTGGCGCGTATTTCCGGATCAGGGATGCCTGCATCTCGCAGTGCCTGGTGCACCCGCTCCAGCCGTGCGGCCTTGCCCCGGACACCGTGGGCACGCAGCGCCTCGTCGATCTCCTGGCCTACAGTACGCAGCGGATCCAGCGAGACCAGTGCGTCCTGCAGCACGTAGCCGATGTCCTTGCCGCGCAGCCCGCGCCACTGCCGCTCGGACAATTTCAAGGCGTTCCTGCCCGGCACGTCCAGCCGTCCGGCGGTGACCTTGGCGTTCGCAGCGTTCAGGCCCACCAACGTGCGGGCGGTGACCGTCTTGCCGGAGCCGGATTCGCCCACCAACGCCAGCGCTTTGCCCGGCGCCAGCGCCAGCGAGACGTCCTTGACCACGTCCACCATGCCTCGCGGCGTGGCGAAGGAGACGTTCAGGCCTTCGATGTTGAGCAGCGAGTTGGCTTCGCCTGCGGAACCGGCGGGTACTGCGGAAGCTGAGCCCCCGCCGTCGTTGTTTGTGCGGTAATCAGTCATGATCCTAAACCTCTGCTTCGAGCCGCTGCTGCAGGTGACGCCCCACCACGGTGGTGGTCAGCGCGGCGAGGGTGATGAAGATGCCGGGGAAGGCGGCGATCCACCAGGCGATCTGGATGTAGTTGCGCCCGTCCGCCAGCATCGCGCCCCACTCGGCCGCCGGCGGCTGCGCGCCCAGGCCGAGGAAGCTCAGCGAGGACGCCCAGACGATCGCCTGGCCCACGCCCAGGGTAGCCAGCACAAACAGCGGCCGGATGACGTTGGGAACGATGGTGTGCCACAGGATGTGCCGGCGGGAGCGGCCGAGCGAGCGCGCGGTCTCCACGTAGGGCGCGGCGATGACCTGCAGCGTCTGCGTGCGGAGCATGCGGGCGTAGCCCGGGGCCGTGCCTACGCCGACGGCGATCGCCGCGGTGACCACGCCGGTGCCCGAAACGGCGATGACAATCAGCGCCAGCAGCAGGCCGGGGAAGGCGAAGAGGATCTCGACGAAGCGGCAGATCGCCGAGTCCAGCCACTTGCCGGAGACCCCGGCGGTGATGCCGAGCAGCCCGCCGAGCACCAGCCCGATGGCGGTGGCGGCCAGTCCCAGCAGCAGCGACTGTCCGGTGCCGGCGATGACCCGGGAGAAGACGTCGCGCCCGTTCTGGTCGGTGCCGAAGAGATGCTCCGCGTTCGGCGCGGTGAAGGCGCCGGCCGGGTCGATGATGTAGGGATCCTTGACCGTCAACAGCGAAGGAACGACGGCGGCCAGCACCAGGAAGGCCAAGACCGCCGCGGCAATCCACACGCCGATCGGGGTGCCGCGGAGGCCGCGCAGCACCGCGGTGGTGCGGGTCCGGCCGCGTCCGTTGTCAGGCTTGCCGGGCTGGTCGCCGCCGGGCAGCGGCGTCCGGGTGGTAGTGGGTTCAAGTGCCACGCTCATGCGCCGGCCCCCTTGTCATTGGTGCGGGGATCGATCACGCGGTACAGCACGTCGACCACCAGGTTCACGAGGATGTAGACCGTGGCGATGATGAACACCACGGCCAGAGTGATGGGCAGGTCCCGGTTGATGATGGCGTCCACCAGGGAGCGGCCCAGGCCGGGGCGGGCGAAGATGATCTCCGCGACCACGGCCGAGCTGACCAGCGAGCCGACCGCCCAGGCGGAGAGCGTCAGCCCCGGCAGGATGGCGTGCCGCAGGGCATGGCCCACGCGGACGGCCAGATCGGACAGGCCGCGGGCCCGTGCGGAGAGCACAAACGGCTGCGCCAGCGCGTCCTCGAAGGAGGAGCGGGTGACCTGGGCGATGAAGCCGGCCAGCGGAATGCCCAGCGCCAGGGCCGGGAGCACCAGGGACTTGAAGCCGTCGTCGCCGGCCACCGGGAACCAGCCCAGGATGACGGCGAAGACCACGGCCAGCATGATGCCCACCCAGAACGGCGGCAGCGCGGCGAAGAAGACCTCGGTGCCGCGGCCGACGCCGTCCAGCACCCGGCCGCGTCCCACGGTCAGCAGGGTGAACGCCAGCGCGATGGCCCAGGCGAAGACCAGTGCCAGGCCAGCCAGCTGGAAGGTGGGCAGGATCTGCGGGCCGAGGATGTCCAGCACCGGAACCTTGAACACGTACGAGGTGCCGAAGTTGCCGGTGGCCAGCCCTGCCAGGTAGTTGACGTACTGGATGAGGACCGGCTGGTCCAGCCCGTACTGGGCCTCGACCGCGGCCACGGTTGCGGCGGACGGGGCGGCGCTGTGTCCGCCCAGGATGGTGGTGACGGGATCGCCGGGCACCAGCCGCAGGACAAAGAACGTCAGCGTTACCGCGGCCCAGAGGACAAACAGGCTGCCCGCTGCGCGCCTGAGGATCACCTGCCCGGTGGAGCCGGCGGTCGCCGTCGTTCGTGGAATTTCGGTATGCGAAGTGCGGGCTTGCGTTGCCGTGCTCATGATGCGTTCACCGCCGTGACGTCGTAGATATAGGGGAGGGACAGGCTCGGTTCCAGCGTCAGGTTGGCGAACCGGTCCTGGCGCAAGGCCAGCTGGCTGGTCTGGTTGTAGAGCGGAAGCTGGAGGGCGTTCTCGCTGACAATCTGCTGGGCCCGGTAGTACAGGTCGGCGCGGATGTCCGGATCATCGGTGGCCAGGGCCTCGTTGACGATCCGGTCGAACTCCTTATTGCTGAAGCCGGAGCCGTTGGGGACGAAGCCCGCGGACTTCATGTACTCAGTGGAGAAAACGATCCGCAGCACGTCCGCCGTGTTGGTGTTCCAGTAGCCGGCGCGCAGGTCGTATTCGAAGTTGTTGTACTTCTCCGACGACGACGCGAAGTCCTGGTTCTCAATCCGCACGTCGAAGCCGCGCTGCTTGGCGCTGGCCTGGATCTGCGTGACCAGGGCCGCGTGCGCTGTGGGCCACGCTGCCGGGGTGTAGGGCAGGACCACGGTCAGCCGTTTGCCGTCCTTGATCCGGTAGCCCTGCTCGTCCCGCCCGGTCCAGCCGGCCTCGTCCAGTAGCCGGTCCGCTTCTGCGGGGTCCGGGAGGTATGCGTCCTCGAAGTCGGGCGAGTAGAAACCGGTGGTGCTGGCCAGCGGTCCGCCCGCCTTGGTCACCGTTCCGAAGTAGACACTGTTGATGCCGGCTTCCACGTACACGCTGTGCAGGAAGGCCTTGCGCACCTTGATGTCGTCGAACGGGGCACGCGTGGTGTTGAGCATCAGGTTGGTCGGGTTGCCCGGCCGGTCCTGCAGCACCAGCTGCACCTTCTTGTCCGCCTCCGCCTCGGCGAAGTGCACCGATGGCATCAGATCCAGCGCGTCCACCTGCCCTGCGCGCAGCAGTCCGTACCGGGTGGAATCTTCCGGCACGATCAGCCATTCCAGGTTTTTGATGTGCGCCGGGCCCTCATGCTGGGCGAACGGCGGGGCCGAGTTGTAGTCCTCGTTGCGCACCAGGGAGACCTTGGACTGCGGAATGTAGTCCACAATCTTGTACGGGCCGGTGCCCACCGGCGAGATGCAGTTCTCCGCCTGCGGCCGCTTGAGCGCAGTGGGGGACTCGATACCGAGGAACGGCTGGGCCAGCACTTCCAGGAAGGCCGCGTACGGCCGGTTCAGGGTGACCTGCGCCGTGGTCTCGTTGATGACCTCGGTGCTTTCATACGGCTTGAGGTAGCCGCCTGCGGTGCCGGACTGCGTGTCCGGATCCACCATGTGGTCCAGGTTCGCCTTGACCGCCTCGGCCGTGAATTTGGTGCCGTCGGTGAAGTAGACGTCGTCGCGGACCGTGAACGTGTACGTCAGCCCGTCCTCGGAGACCTCCCAGGACTCGGCGAGCCACGGTTGGATCTTGCCGTCCTTGTCCTGCGACACCAGCGAATCAAGGTAGTTGGCGGCGAGCGACGCCTGCGGCATGTCTCCGTTGACGTGGGGATCCAGGCAGGAGATGTCCTTGCCGGTGGCGAAAACAAAGGTGTCGGTTTCATCGGGCTGGGCGCTCGCGGCGCCGCCGCAACCGGTAAGGGCCAGGACAACGACGGCGGCAAGGGCCGTGGGTGCCCAGGGGGCTTTGCGTAATGTCATGTTCTCGGGTTCTTCCGTCCGGCCCGTTAAACGGCTCGCCGGAGGCACCCGAACATTCGGGGACTGCACTCACCGGCTAGTGTTCAACGAAGCTTGCGTCGCCTCGTGGCAGTTACCGTCCTTTGGGGACGTACCGAGGAATCTACCGGCGCTTGCGAGGGCAGGAAATATTTCTGAAGCGCAGTGACTTTGCGCGTCAGCAGCATGACGTCACATGACTTCGCATGACGGGGCTGGCGAAAAATGCCGCAGAAAGAGGCCGTGGGGACAGGGGATCAGGCCAGGATGATGAGGAGGTCTGCTTGGTCCTGAGTGGCACGAACCAACTCGGCATTCGGCTCGTCCACGTCGCGTACCCAGGCTTCGGCGGTTTCCGGCGATTTACCAAAAGCGATGTGCCGTTCAACCAGTTGCCGGATACGGACTTGGTCTTCCTGCTCGACGTACCAGACCTCTGTGCACTGCTCGCGGACTTGCCGCCAGCCGGGCTCCTCCAGCAGAAGGTAGTTGCCCTCGGTGAGTACTGTGTGTGCCGAGGGAAAGACGGGAACGCGGCCTGCCAAGGGTTGCTCGAGAGTCCGCTCGAAACCAGGAGCGTAAACGGTGTTGCACCGATCACGCCGAAGCCGCCGGAGCAGTTCGGCATAGCCGTACACGTCAAAGGTCTCCGGCGCGCCCTTACGAGCTAACAACCCCAGCCGTTGCAGCTCGGCGTCGGCGAGGTGGAAGCCATCCATCGGGACGTGCGCGAACCGCTGCTGTTCGGGATCGGGAGCCCCCGCGTTCAGCAGGGCCAGCAGGTTTTCCGTGAGGGTGCTCTTGCCCGCGCCCGGCTCACCGACGATGCCAATAATGGTCCGCCCGCGAGGGGGTGGCCGGTCCTCGGCCGCGGCTCGTTCCTCGCTTGCCGCGGCTACAAGCCGCTCGATCCGGTCGGCCAGTTCCTGCAGCCTCATTCGCCAGCCTCGGACGCCCCGTTGGGTTCCCGGTTCCGGCGCTTCACCGCATACCCCATATAAGAGAGGGCTGTGCTCCTGACCGGTCCGAAGTCCAGCCTGCGGCTGAGCTCGCCGTACGTGATGCGGCCGAGCCGGGCCTGGACTAGGCCGCGCAGCATGACCAGCGGGTTCGCGCGCGGCGCCAGACCGGACAGACAGGCAGGTTCCAATCCGGTACCTATTAATAGGGAAGCCAGTTCGTTTGGTTTGACGAACTTGTCCCAAACGTGGAGCTCCGTGTCGATTATACGGGTGAACTGCCACTCCTGCATGAGCTTGATGGCCAGGATGCGGCTCGTTGCGGTCCGGTTGATCGTGTCGAACAAGTACACGCCTCCCGGTTTCATCACCCGAGCGGTCTCCGCCAGCACCTGCGGCAGATCGGCAACATGCTCGAGCACATCGCAACAGTAAACGACATCGAAGGCCCTGTCCTCCAGCGGCAGCTGTTCGCCGGCGCCAAGCTGGTATCGGATCCGAAGCCCGCTGGTTTCCGCATGCGCCCTGGCCGCTTCAATCGCGACGGCGGACGGGTCCACACCGACGACGTCGAACCCCAAGCGGGCAAATTCCTCGGCCAGCAGACCGGCGCCGCAGCCCACGTCGAGCGCCTTCACGCCTGCGCCGATGGGTTGGGCAACGGCAGACTCGTCGGGCGGGAAAGTGGCTTTGGCCAACCTGCCGCCCTCATGGCCTAGCTCGCGCTGCAGGACTTCACGGAAGTAGGCCATCCGTGCGGGAGTAAGACTGCCGTGCAGCAGGTTGAGCGGGTTCTCTTCATCCCACCAGGAAGAACCCAGCCTGTTGTAAACGTCGTTGTCGATCGGCCCGCTGCTCCCCGCCATAGCAGGAGCATAGCGGCCTCTGTCCGTTGTCAGGCTGGATCTACGGGATCGACGGGCCTTTTCCTGAGCCACGGCTCGGTGGCCAACCGGCATGCCGCTTCCATAGAAGCCGTCCTGATGCTGGCCAAGGATGGGCAGAGCCCGGGCGATCCAAGGCCCGGGCTCCCACCCGGTCTCCGGTTGAGGAACCGGTCCCCAATTAGTGCTTTTTGGGCACCTTGATGAACGGCGAGATCACCACGCCGAGGGTGGCCAGGATTGCACCAATGATGAACGAGGTGTGGGCGCCCGAGAACAGTGCGTGAGCCAGGTCCGAGCCTGCCTCCAGTTTGGATGCCGAGAGCAGGGACATGACGGTCACGAGGATGGTGGTGCCGATGGCGCCCCCCCCCCGAGCTGCTGGCTGGTCAGATGCGTGCACTGTTGGTAGCAGAAATGATGACCTGCACCTGGCGTGTGGCATGGCAGTGCTTTGCCCAGGAAGAGCGTGCCGGCAATGGATCGAACCCGGCTGGATTGTTCGACAAGGCCGTTGCCTATCTGACTGAGATCACCTCAGCCAGTGCGGCAGGGGGCTCGCAGCAGGCTGACGGGCCGCTCGCCCCAGCGTGATGGTCACGTCGCTGCCGGGCACGGTTCCGAGGTGGGCGTCCACCCAGGCGGCGTCGTGTTGGACGTTCGCAATGATGGTGATTGCGTACCTGCCTCCTGGATGCCCGTCGGGGTCTCACGTTTTAGTGGCAGGAAAAGAAGGGAAAACGACGGCGGCAGGTGGGCTGCCGCCGTCGTCCTCCCATTAACAGGGTGATTAGTAGATCAGGCGAGAACGAAACCTTCGTAGGCCCTTGCGGCTACCTCATCGCATTTAGCGCGGTAGGCGCCCACGCCGCCGACATAGGGCATAAAAACGCGGGGTTTGCCCGGGACATTGGCACCCAGGTACCAAGAGTTCGCCTGTAGAAAGAGCGTCATCTCCGCCACCGCATTCACGTGCTCCACCCACTCGTCCTCTGCCTCGGGAACCGGTTCTGAGGAGGTCAGTCCATTGCTGTCCAAGTAGGCTATGTGGTCTGAAATCCAGTCCACATGCTGCTCGATGGATGTGATCATATTGCTCAGGACCGACGGGCTGCCCGGACCGGTCACCGTGAACAGATTCGGGAACCCGGCGACGGACAGGCCGAGGTAGGCTCGAGGTCCGGCCTCCCACTTTTCCCGCAGCGAGACACCGTCACGGCCCCGGATGTCGATGCCGAGCAGGGCGCCCGTCATGGCGTCGAAACCGGTGGCAAAGACGATGGCATCCAACTTGTACTCCTTGTCAGCCGTACGCAGCCCGTCCGGGGTCAAATCCTGGATGGGGGACTTGCGCACATCGATCAAGGAGACGTTGTCCCGGTTATAGGTGTCGTAGTAATCCGTGTCGACGCAGATGCGCTTGGTGCCCACCGGATGGTCATACGGCTTGAGGATGCGCGCGGTTTCGGGATCTTGAACGATCTCATCGATTTTGATACGGATGTACTCGGCCACCGTGTCGTTGGCTTCCTTGCTGATCGCTAGATCGGAGAAACACTGTCCTAACCGGAAACCGCCGAGCGTCCAATGCTCGTCGAACACCCGCTGACGGTCCTCCGGGGGAGCTTCCAAAGCGGAGTCAGGCCCGGGAGGGAAGGGCAGACCAGTGGGAGTGTGCTTGGCGTCCTCGCGGATCTTGCGGTAGTTCGCCTTGACATCCTGCCAGAGCTTCTGGTCCAGCGGTCCGTTGTTGGCAGGCACGCTGAAGTTCGGGGTGCGCTGGAAGACGTTCAGGTGCTCAGCCTGCCGCGCAATTTCTGGAATGGACTGGATCCCCGAAGATCCCGTACCAATCACACCAACACGTTTGCCTGTGAAATCGACACCTTCGTGCGGCCAGTCACCGGTGTGGTAGACCTTCCCGGTGTAGGTGTCCAGCCCGGCGAAGTCCGGAATTCGGCTGGTCGATAGGCAGCCGGTGGCCATAATGCAGAATCGCGCCGTCGTCTCTTCCGCGCCACGCGGCCCGGCGGACGATACGCGCCAGAGCCCGGCACCGTCGTCATAATTTGCTGATGTGACGGTGGTGTCCAGCTCAATGTCACGGCGCAGATCGTAGCGGTCTGCCACGTGGTTGAGGTAACGGAGCAATTCCGGCTGGGCCGGATAACGCTCCGTCCACTCCCAATCCTGTTCCAGCTCCGGGTCAAAGGAAAAGGAATAGTAGGGGCTTTCCACATCGCAGCGGGCGCCCGGGTAACGGTTCCAATACCAGGTTCCGCCTACACCGTCCCCTTTTTCGAAGACGACGGCGGAAAGGCCTTGTCCGCGCAGCTTGTGCAGCATGTACAGGCCGGCGAATCCTGCTCCAACAATGACGGCGTCTACTCCGCGTGGGGTGTTCATCAGGCCTCCACCGACGCAGTTGTTTCCGCGGCGCTGACGGAGATATCCTTCACGCGGTCTGCCACCAAATCCATGACGGCAGCGCTGGCCGGCAGCACATTGACCATGGAGAAGAAACCGTGCATTTGGCCTGGCCACCGGTGGAACTGGACGTCGACGCCGGCTTCCTGAAGACGCTGGGAGTAGGCCTCGCCCTCGTCGCGCAGGACATCGTGGGCGGCCGTGACCACCAGTGCCGGGGGCAGGCCCTGCAGGCTTTCGGCCCGCAAGGGGGAGGCGTGGGGATGGGCACGATCCTCCGGAGTGGGGGCGTAGTGGTCCCAGAACCAGACCATGAATTCCTTGGTCAGCAGGGTCTGGTTTTCCGGCTCGTCGTAGGAGAGGCGGGTGAAGTCTGCGTCAGTGACTGGATAAATGAGCATCTGGCCAGCGATTCTGGGGCCGTTTTCGTCCCGCGCACGCAGCGCCATCACGGCAGAAAGGTTGCCGCCGGCACTGTCGCCGCCGACAAACAGCGGCGCGCCGGCGTTGGCTAGCTCTTCACGATGCTCATCGGCCCACTTCAAGGCAATCCAAGAATCTTCGACGGCGGCAGGGAACCGCTTTTCGGGAGCCTTGCGGTAATTCACCAGGACGACCGTGTTTCGGGTTTTCTCTGCCAGCTGGCGACCCAACGTGTCATAGCCGTCGATGTCGCCGACCACCCAGCCGCCACCATGTAGATAGACGAATACTCCAGTCGGGGCGGAATTGGGGACATGGACTCGGATGGCGAATTCTTCGCCGTCGTAGCTGACCAACTGATGGTCCTCGGTCCGGTGCATTTCCGGACCTTCCCCGAACATCGCATTCATGGCCGCGGACGTGGCACGGGCTTCAGCCGGTTCCATTTCCCACATGGGTTTGGCTTCCGGTCCAGCAGCTTCTGCTGCTGCGGCCAGGAACTTTACGGTTGCTTCATCAAGCGCCATTTTCAATCTCTCTTCGTTGAGTGGATTGCTGGTCCTGCATTTTTAGTGGTGCAGGTCACAACACTATAGAATGCATTGTTCTTGAATGTGAAGAGGTTCCATGCGGATATTTCCTGAAAGACCGCACGCGGTACAGTGAATGCGCGCCGTGCTTCTGCTCTGGCGTCAGGTAGCGGACAGGAGACCGGACGGAGGCAGGCAGGTGGACTTTGAATTGCCGCTCTCGCGGAAGGATGCCGTGGTTCAGCAGCTCCGCGACGAGATACTCTTTGGTGCTTTGGCCCCGCGGGCTGCGATCAAGGACGCAGAGCTGGCGGCCCGGTTGGGGGTCAGCGTCACGCCCGTGAGGGAAGCCATCACACAGCTAATCAGCGAGGGCTTCATTGAGGCTTTGCCGAACAAACGGCGTCGCGTTGCCGCATTGACGCAGAAGCAGGCAATTGACCTGATGGATGTCTTGGGAGCCGTGTTTGTTGCAGGTCTCGAGCGTGCCGATGGCAAGGTCTCCGACGAGTGGCTCGAGGACTTCAAGCGTTCGGTGGCCGACTTCGGCGCAGCTCTGGGCTCGGGCGACATGCAAACTTCGGGACCAGCCTTCGGGCGGATTGTGAAGTTGGTTTTTGATGCTGCCGGTAACGACGAACTGCATGCCGTTATGGATCAGGTCATGCTGCGCTCCCTGCGGCGGATCCAGCTTTACCCCTCCCAACATTTGTTGCCGCTGTGGAGCGAGGCATTTTCCGATGTGGCCGATCTCTTGACGATCGGAAAGCATGCTGCGGCCGTCGACCGAATGCGCCGCTTCTTTGCAGAGCTTGTGGCTGCAATGCATCGCGACCGCAACGATGAGGAACTGGTCGGCCCGTAGCTGGGCACGCCTGGGAATGCCACGTCTCTGCGTCGGGATCGCAGCTCGCGAGATGGCTCGTCGCAGCTTTTGAAGGCATCCGTCCGAGATGGTGGTGTGCCTTTGCCGTTTCAAGCGGTCACCTGGACGTGGTGCTGGTGCCGCTTACGCTCAGCCTGTGGCGGGACGCGCTTCGAGAATCGACTTGATCCGGGCCAGATCCTTCCCGTTGGCCTTTCTCATCATCATCCCCATGAAGGGTGCGGCCAGCCGGGAGAAGGCTGTCGGTTCGCCGTTGTTGCGCAGCGTCATTCGCGTGTTGGCCCCGTCTACCTCGGTCCAGGTGTAAGTGGTCTGCATCGGGAAGGGGCCCTGGGCTGTGCGCATCACCAGTTTTTCGAGCGGGCGGAACTCGACGATCTCGTAAGTGTAGGAGAGGTGGCGGCCGAGGAAGGCGGCGTCGAAGGCGATGCGGGATCCAACCGAGAGCGGACGGGGCGTTTCCCAGCGGGCCGAGGCTATGTTCTGGTACCACTCCGGGGCGTTGTCCGGATCAGCCGCATATTCGGCAACCGTCTTGCGCGGGGCAGCAATGACTATTTCGGTGGTGACGTCGACCATGCTTCAGACTCCCATATCGGGGCCGGGCGGGCCACCTGAAGACCCTCGGACACTATGGTTGAGGAGTCAGAGCAACGAACGACGGCGTGCTCGCGGGAGTGGCTGGGCGCGTTGCAACGGACGGGAGGACTTGAGGAATTTGGCCACAGACGCACAGGAAATCCAGGTCTTCATCGAAAAGCTTGCCCGGTTGCCCGTCGGGGCGAGCAGCTGTAACTTCTTCGACCACTCCAGGCCGGAGAACGCCGTCCGACGGCGCAACCTGCAGCTGTACCTGCAGGACATGTTGGAGCGCCGGCCCAAGGTCCTGCTGGTGGGGGAGGCCCCCGGTTACCGGGGCATGCGGTTGACCGGAGTTCCGTTCACCAACCGCGATATTCTGCAGAGCCGCGAGGGCTACTTCGGGCTTTTCGGGCCGGACAAGGGCTATATCGTGCCCGCCGAAGCAACATCGGTTGCAGCAGAACCGACGGCCACGGTGATGTGGGACGTGCTCGCCGGCCTGGATTTCCTGCCGCTGCTCTGGAGCGCCTACCCGCTGCATTCGCACCAGCCCGGCCGGCCGTTGTCGAACCGCGCACCGTCGGCCGCCGAAGCGTTGGCCGGGCGTCCGTTCTGGCAGGAGTTGGCGCGGCTGTTCGCGGTGGAGTCCGTGGTGGCGGTGGGTAACGTGGGCTTCCGCAGCGTCAGCGCCAGCGGACTGTCCGTTCCCAAAGTGCGCCATCCGGCCCACGGCGGCAAGGTCAAGTTCCGGGACGGTCTGCAGGAGCTTCTTGCCGCCGGGATGGATGGCGGACGGGCGGATCCAGCGCCAAGGGGCCGGGAGCCGCTTTCGCGGATCACGTATACATAAGCGATCCCGGGGTGGTGAGCACTTCGCCGGTTTCCAGCCAGGTCTTCAGCCCGGAGAGGATCATCGGCCAGCCGCCGTACAGCTGATCGTTGGCGCCCTCGCGCAGCTGGTCGTGCGTGACGGTCAGCCGGCAGGAGTCTGCCACCTGCTCGATTTCCCATGTGATCCGGGAGGTCCCTTCGGCTTCGACGTCCTCGCCCCAGAGTGCGCGCATACTCTGCACGAGACGGCGCGGCGGGTCAATCTCCAGGATTTCGCCTTCGCTCAGCGGGCCGTCGGCCTTCGGGTTGGTCATCCGGTAGGTCGAGCCAACCTGCCAGTCGGTTTCGATCCGGTTGCCGAAGATGTACTTGCTTCTGGTCTCGCTGTCCGTGATCGCTTCCCACAGCCGTGCCGGGGTGGTGCGGATATAGATCTCGAAGATCTTTTCCATCGGAGTTTCCAATCGTGTCTTGAGCTCGCTGAGGCCAGCGGCCCACGGTTCTGCGTACTTGCCCACCCACCGGTCGTGGATGAGACGGATCGGCACCGGATTCAGGAAATGGAGCTTTTCGCGGCCTCTGCGCCGCGTGACCACCAGGCCTGCTTCTTCGAGCTGTTTCAGGTGCTTCATGACACCGAAGCGCGTGATGTCGAACTGCGCTTCAAGGGCGCTGAGCGTCTGCCCGTCCTCGCGGAAGAGTTCGTCCAACAGGGCCCTGCGGGTTGGATCTGCGAGGGCTTTAAACACCGCGTCCACGTATTAATAATAGGTGACCATTTGGTCACATGTCGAGGGTGCGTGGGATGCAGTCAGCGCGCGCCCGCTTCCCGAAGCAGCGCAGCGACCTCCGTCTGGCCCAATGCCTGTGCATGCTGCAGTGCCGTTACCCCGTTGGCGTCGGGAATGTTGAGGTCGGCTCCGGCGGCGATGACGTGCCGGACGGTGTCCTGGTACGCCTCGCTGCCGGTGCCGAAAACCACGGCTTCGAGCAGGCATGTCCAGCCGGGAGTGTTCACATGGTCGACGTCGACGCCGGCGTTTATGAGGATCCGGACCGTTGAGGTGTGCGCGTGTTCGCAGGCGGGGATGAGAGCCGTTCCGCCGAAGCGGTTGGTGCTGGACAGGTCCGCGCCCTGCTCCAGCGTCAGCTGCAGGATCTCGTCGAAGCCCTCGGCGCCGGCGTACAGATAGGCAGAGTCGTCGACTTTGTCCTTAGCGTTCACGTCGGCGCCGGCCTCGATGAGCGCGCGGGCGGCGTCGATGTTGTTCGCCTTGGTAGCGGTGACCAGCGGCGTGCGGCCTTCCGCGTTGCGGTGTTCCAGCTCCGCCCCGCGGTCCAGCAGCTCGGCAATCTGCCCGGCGTCGTTGTCGGCGGCGGCCTGCTGCAGCTGCTGGTTCAGGCGGTCGAGTTCCTCGCCCTCGGGAGCCGGGGGAGCGGTGGAAGTCGACGCGCTGGGTGACGGCGATGCTTCCCCGGATGCGGCGGCGGGACTGCTGGCAACAACAGACGACGACGGCGGCGGGGCGCCGGATGTGCCATCCGTTTCCTGCCCGGCGGCGCAACCGGTGAGCAAGGCAAGGCCCAGCAGTGCGACGGCCGCGGCAGCAGGCGTAGTCGCAATAAAGGCACGCATGGTGGACTCCCAGCTGTCAGGGCAGGCGGTGAAATGCCGGACCCGCCCAGTCTAATTTGCTCAGCCGCACCTCCGGGAGAGCCAGGCGCTACGCTGGGCAGCGTGAAGATCGTGATTCTGGATGACTATCAAGATGTGGCTCTAACCAGCGCCCCGTGGGAACAGCTCCCGCCGGAAGCGAGTGTCGAGCGGTTCACCGACCACCTCGAGAATCAGGACGCGCTCGCCGAAAGGTTGCGCGCTGCCGACGTCGTTGTTGTCATGCGTGAGCGGACGCCTATGACGGCGGAACTGCTGGAGCGGCTGCCGCGGCTGCGTCTGATCACCACCACAGGCATGGCCAACGCGTCGATCGATCTGGAAGCGGCCAAGCGGCTCGGCATCGCCGTGTGCGGCACCCGTCAGTCCACCAACGCGACGGCCGAACTGGCCTGGGCACTGATCATGGCCGTGGCTCGGGACATCCCGCAAAACGATCGCGACATCCGCAACGGCAAGTGGCAAGCCGGACTCGGGATCGACCTGGCCGGGGCCACCCTGGGCGTGCTGGGTCTGGGCAAACTCGGCTCGCTGATGGCCCGCTACGCCGAGGTCTTCGGCATGAAGGTCATCGCGTGGAGCCCGCACCTGACCGAAGAGCGCGCGGCCGAACACGGCGTCGAACTGGTGACCAAGTCGGAACTGTTCCGCCGCGGCGACATCGTTACTATCCACCTGCGGCTCTCGGACGCCGTGCGCGGGATTGTCGGCGCCGCCGAGCTGGAGCTGCTCGGCCCCGAGGGCAGGCTGGTCAACACTTCCCGCGGCCCGCTCGTGGACGAGGCGGCGCTGGTCCGCGCGCTCAGCGATGGGTGGATTGCGGCGGCCGCGCTCGACGTGTTCGACGTGGAACCGCTGCCGGCGGACAGCCCGCTTCGGTCCGCGCCGAATCTGATCCTGAGTCCACACGTCGGGTTCGTGACCCAGCGCGCGCACCGGCTCGGCTATACGCAGATGCTCGACGACATCCTCGCCTTCTCCGAGGGCGAGCCCATCAATCAACTGAACTGAGATGCCAGGCAGGCTCCGGTCAGTCGAGGTGCTCGACCAAAGCGTCGAACGCCTCGTTCCAGCCATCGTAGACAAAGCCGTCGCCGGGCTTGCCTTCGATGCCGCGCAAGTGGAACGTCATCTCGGTCCGATCGCCGTCGAGCTCAGTTAGAGTGACGGTGATGAGCGGGGCTTGCTCCCGATCGTCGCCCGGACTGCCCCAGGTGAAGACCAGTCGCTCGGGTTCGACGACTTCCAGATACTCCCCGGCGGTCGGGTACTCGCTGTTGTCAGGGGCGATCATGATGTACTCGTAGCTGCCGCCGACGCGAAGGTCCACGCGCACGGACTCACTCGGCGTTCTGACCTCCCGCGGATGCCACCAATGCGCGGCTTCATCCGGGTTGGTCCACGCACGCCAAATAACCTCGCGGGGCGCGTCGAAGACACGGGTAATGGTGAACTGCTTTTCCTGGGTTGTGGTCTGGTCAACCATCGGATGACCTCTCCTTCAGTTCGCGGAGCCGCTCGTCCAGCAGATCGAAACGCTCGTTCCAGAGACCACGGTGATGGTCGATCCAGGCCGACGCGTCGTCGAGGGGTTCGGTGCGCAGGGTGCACGTGCGCCACTGTGCGCTCGTGGTGCGTTCGATGAGCCCGGCGTTCTGCAGGACGCGAAGGTGCTGCGAGATCGCCGGCCGGCTCATCGAGAAAGGCTCGGCGAGCTCACCTACGGTGGTTGGCCCCTGGCGCAGCCGCGACAGGATGGCCCTCCTCGTGGGGTCGGCGAGTGCCGCGAAAACAACACTCAGCTCGTCCGATGCAGCCACGTAAGCAACTCCTTAATTAATAAGTTCCTTAACTGTAAATCCAGTGGGCTGCACGGTCAATAGATGGGGCGAGGCTTCCGCAGCCGGGAGAGCAGCCAGACGGTCCTGGGGAGCGGGCAGACTATGGCCAATGTCAGCGCCGGTACGAGCGTGGCGCCGACGTCGGGAAACTGATGGATGATGACGGCAAGATAGGTTTCGAACCGGGCTGGTGCGTAAACGAAAGCCAACCAGATGAGGAAGGCATCGAGGGCCATCGACCCGACAGCCCAGGTGATAATCATCCCTCGGCGCGGGGCCGCGTTGCTGGTGGAGCCGGTGCGTTTCTGCGCCAGAAAGTGGAGTACCAGTGCAAGGCCCGCCAGTTCAGCGAGCAGCAGTGCCAGGGCGACGGCCCAACCGTACTGCTGCAGCCAGTCCTCCTGGGCGGTCAGGGGTTCGGGAGGTTGCCCGTGGAGAATCCGCAGGACGTTGCTGTCCAGCGCCTGGAGTCGAGACGGCGCGGAGGTGTCGTTCCCGTTGATGAGCAGGGCGAGGCCCAGTCCGGAGGACGGAACTAGGGCTTGATAGGTGTGCGTGTTGCCCCATTCACCTTGATGCTCCAGCAGCAACGGCAGATCGCCGTCCGTTGGAGGCGGTGCGTCGGGGCTTGTGGATTCCAGCAGGGGGCGGGCAAACCATGCCATGGCATACCTTTTGGACTCGTCCACACGGACTCGGGGTGTCAGCAGCGTCTCCACGCTTTCCGGTCGGAGGATGCGGCGGTCCAGGTAGACGCCGCCGTCTGTTAAAGCGATCAACTCATGGCCAAGATCCTGAGCCGATGAGTACATGGTGGTCGAGGGCATTCCGGTGGTTGCTGCAGGCACGTCGGTCTGCCGCCACCAGGCGCCGAACCACAGCGAGTACCCCGCGGCCAAGCTGTCCACTCGTGCGGCTGCCCGCGTGGTGTGGCTGCTGGTCATATCCAGAGGTGCGAACACCTGATCCCTCATGTAGTCCCCGAACGGCTGGCCGGAAACCGTCTGCACCAGGAGGCCGAGGATGTTGTAGTTGGCATTGGAATAGGTGAACGCTTCTCCCGGAGCGTGAGCCAGGCTGGCGCCCGACAGATCCCGCACGCCCTGTTCCAGCGCGTCAGGATCCTGAGTGTCCGAGGCGCCGAAAGCCGAGCCGTCAGCCGTGGACAGCCCGCTGGACTGGTGGAGCAGATGGCGGACGGTGATCGCCGCCGCGCGGCTGTCGCTCATGCTGAACCATGGCAGGTACGTCCGCACAGGTTCGTCCAGCTCCAACCGGCCGGCCTCCACCTGCTGCATCACGGCGATGGCGGTCAAGGATTTGCTGGTCGATGCCAGAAGTACCGGTGTCTGCGCGGTCATTGGTCGCCCAGAATTATCGGCGCTGCCGAACGCCGCCTGGTGTACTTGCCGGCCGTCACTGACAATGGCGATGGCAACTCCCGGAATTCCGATGGCGTCGATCTGTTCCTGCAGATAGGCGTCTACTGCCGCAAAGGCATGGTCCCCCGAACCGCGGTCCTGCCCAGGGAATGCCGGTTCCGTTTCCCCGGTACCGAAGGCTGCCGCGCTAGCAACATTGGCTACAGGGCTGATTCCGAAGGCTGCCAAGCACACTCCGAAGGCGAGGACGCAAACGACCGCACAGGCGAGGGTGAAGGCGGCCGGAAACTGAAATGGCGTCCGCCCCCTCCATTCGCGGATGTTGCCCATGCCCGCTCCTGCGGTTTGGAATGCGGTTCATTCACCGTAGAGCCTGGCGCATCAGAGCACAATGGACGGCGGACGTCCGGCACCCAAGCCGGCCGTCCGCCGTCGTCGTTAGGCGATGCGAGCGGACCTACCGAACCGGGACGACTCCGGCGTAGTCCGTCTGGTAGCCGTTGACGGGCTGGTGCGGGATGTCTTCCCAGCGTTCGGCGTCGGCCTGCTGCACTTCGCCGGTGGCCAGGCCCAGCAGCAGTTCCTTCATCGCCAGCACGTTCTGCCGGACGGACTTGCCGCGTGCCTTCTGGCCGAGGCTGCCGTCAGACGTGTTGCCGGACGTTTCGAAGAACACCACCGGGTTGGAGTGGCCCTCCGGGTTGAGGTTCTGGTAGTTGAGGCCGAGCATCATGGCCGAAACCACCCCGCCCTTGATGTCGATTTCCAGACCGTTGCCCACCTGGTAGCGGTCCATGTTGATGGAGCCGTACTTGGCCAGCTGATCGTAGACATAGACGTGCATCTGGCGGGTCAGCACGTCATAGGCTCCGTTCTCGATGTTAGGCAGCGTGGGCCCGCCGGGCGCCAGCGAAATGCCGAGCGAGAGCGTGACGTCATCGCCGGTTCCCCACTCCTTTTTCAGGCCCTGGTGGTGGATGTCGATCCCGAAGTCCGGCTTGACCTTGGCCCAGTACTCGTAGAACGCCAGCGACTCGTCCGCCACAAAACCGTCCGCCGTCCAGTCCCGGTTCAGGTCGATCCGCTGTTGCTTGCCGTCCGAGCCCAGCTCAGGCGCGTCCGACTCCTGGTCCCAAAGGACCGTGTGGCGGATGTTCGCCTCCGACCCGTCCGGGTTGTACATCGGAATGAAGTGGAAGGTGAACTTCTCGCGCAGCAGGGAGTAGTCCGCGGAACCGTTGCTGCCCAGGTCCTTGAGCAGCGTCAGGATCGAGTCCGTGCCGTAGGGCTCGTTGCCGTGGATCCGGCCCTGCACCCACACATGTTCCTCGCCGCTGCCCACCGTGGCCACGTACAGGTCGCGGCCCTGCTCCGACGTGCTGACCTGCATGCCGGCTTCTTCCAGCGTGAAGGCGTTCACGTCGTAGCGGCTGGTCTGCTCGAGCTTCTGCAGCTCGGCCACCACGTCCGAGTAGGTGAGGATGCTCGAAATGTTGGTCTGCCCCTCGGGCGAGGGGAAGTTCGCGTCGGCTGCCGCAGGGGCCAGCGAACCAAAGGGGAGTACGACGGCGATGGCTGCGGCGGCTGCGAGAGTGCGGTACCGCTTAAGCCGGGAACCGGGATGGGGCTTGGGGTGGTGCGTCACTGCATGTCCTCCAAAGGTTAGGCGAATGATCGCGCCGCCGGTTGGGGCCGGGCAGCGCGAGGCCATTGGTTGGGAAAAACCAATGGCCAAATTCGAACCTAATCGACCGCCTGCAGATCTGCCAGAGCGGAGGTCTGTCAGCAGACGTTCTGCACGAAAAAAGCCGTTGCCGCGGGCAAATGTCTTACAAACCGGCGCCCTGCCCGGCGCCGGCGGGCGTGAGCGCCAGCGCATTGTCTTCCACGTAAGCCAGGGCGAGCCGGACGGCGCCCGTCGCGACAATCGCGTCGCCCAGCTCGGAGACGGCGACGCGCGGCGGGGTTCCGGTCAGCCGCGGAAGTTCCGTGTTGATGGTCGGCAACAGGGCGGTCGCCGAGGCGGAGACGGCCCCGCCGATGACCACCAGCTCCGGGTTGAGGAAGGTGCCGAGCAAGGAGATGACGCGGGCCATGCGGCGGCCGATGCGTTCCAGGATCTCCTGTGCGACGGGGTCATCTTTGGCTGCTGCCTCGAACACAAACCTCGCGGAGACACGCGTGGTGCCCGGCCCCACCAGCTCCCGGATCAGCGTCGGCTTGCCCTCGGCCAGCGCGGCGGTGCCCCAGTGCCTGGCGAGCCGGGCGATGCCGTCCTGACTGCCGACGCCGTCGACCAGCTCCAGCGTGCCCACTTCGCCGGCGCCGCCGGTGCTGCCGTGGAGCAGCCGGCCGGATTCGATCAGGCCAGTGCCGAGGCGTTCGCCGGCCAGCATCACGGCAAGATCGTCGACTCCGGCGCCGACGCCGCACCAGTGCTCGCCGAGGGCGGCTAGGTTCGCATCGTTCTCCAGCAGGACCGGCCAGCCGTGCCCTTGCCACAGCTCCGTCTGCAGTCCAATGTCGAAATGCTCACTCAGCTGCAGGCCCTTGGTGATGTTGCCATGCCGGTCCACTGCAGTGGACAGCCCGATCCCGACGGCGAGCACGGCCGAGTGCGGCAGGCCCGCCTCCGCCAAGGCGCGATCGGCGGTGCGGGCAATGGTGGCACGCCGTTCGGCCTCATCGGCGGTCTTGCGGAAGCGCTCCGCGGCCCGGCCGAGCATCTGCCCGGTGAGCCCGGCAACCAGGACGGTGACCGTGGCCATGCCGACGTCGAGCCCCAGCACGCAGCCTGCGGAAGCGTTGAACTCGAAGCGTCGTGCCGGGCGGCCCTTCTGTGTGCCGGAGCTCCGGTCGCCCTCCAGTTCGCGCACCCAACCACGGCGGATCAGGTCGTCGCAGACCGCGATCACGGTGGCCCGGGTCAGCCCGGTGGCCTCTATCAGATCCGTTCCCGTCATCGCGCCGGCGTCGCGCATGACCTCCAGGACCGCCTTGAGGTTGGTCCGCCGCAAGGCCTGCGGGGTGCTGGCTGTCTTGTCCACGAAAGTTCCTCTTGACGTCGGGCCGGTTGTTCCAGACAATAGTAATGGAGTTTAAATTTAGACACTAAATAAATGGCGCAGCGCGCTTGAAGGAGACCTCCCATGACCACTCGAATTGGAATCAACGGTTTTGGACGCATCGGCCGTAATTTCTTCCGCGCCGCTCTGCAGCAGGGCAAGCTGGGCGCGGACCTCGAGATCGTAGCGGTCAATGACCTGACCAGCCCCGAAACACTGGCACACCTGCTCAAGTACGACTCGGTTACCGGCCGGCTCGCCGCCGAGGTCCGGGTGGAGGACGGCAACCTGGTGGTCGACGGCAAGACCGTCAAGGTGTTGGCCGAGCGCGATCCGGGCAACCTGCCCTGGCGCGAGCTGGGCGTGGACATCGTGATCGAATCCACCGGCTTCTTCACCAACGCCGCGGATGCCGAGAAGCACCTGGTTGCCGGCGCCCGCAAGGTCCTGATCTCCGCCCCGGCCTCCGGCGAGGATCTGACGGTGGTCATGGGCGTCAACGACGGGCTGTACGACGACGCCGAGCACAACATCATTTCCAACGCGTCCTGCACCACCAACTGCCTGGGCCCGCTGGCCAAGGTGCTGAACGATAACTTCGGCATCGAGCACGGCCTGATGACCACCATCCACGCCTACACCGCGGACCAGAACCTGCAGGACGGCCCGCACAAGGACCTGCGCCGGGCCCGCGCCGCCGCGCTGAACATGGTGCCCACCTCCACCGGCGCCGCCAAGGCCATCGGCCTGGTGCTGCCGGAGCTGAAGGGCAAGCTGGACGGCTTTGCCATCCGCGTCCCCGTTCCCACCGGCTCCGCTACTGACCTGACCGTCACCGTCGGCCGGGAAGTCACCGTCGAGGAAGTCAACGCTGCCTACCAAGCTGCTGCGGCCGAAGAGCAGTGGGCCGGCGTCCTGTCCTACACGGACGAGCCGATCGTCTCCTCGGACATCGTCACCGATCCGGCCTCGGCCATCTTCGACTCCGGCCTGACCAAGGTCATCGGCAACCAGGTTAAGGTGGTCGCCTGGTACGACAACGAGTGGGCCTACTCCAACCGCCTCGTGGACCTGACCTCACTGGTGGCGTCCAAGCTCTCCTAAGGTCTCTTTCTGAACAACGACGGCGGGTGCCTGGCTCACAAAGAGCCGGGCACCCGACGTCGTTCGCTGAAATGCACCGCACCTAGTGTTGCCACAGTAGAATCTTCCGGGGCCCTCAGCGTCCCTGTCGGTCCGCCGGCACGGTTCAAGCAGAAGGCAGCCACGGACATGGCCAACAAGATTCCCAACGAGCCGCACAAGGCCGTCCTGAGGACCGCCGTCGGCGCCACGGTTTTGATTGCGATCGGTGCCTTTGTGCTCTCTTTCGCCGCCCTGACCGATCTGGCACAGCGCTCCGGCATCGAATCGCGCCTGGCCTGGATCTGGCCGATCATCGTGGACGGCATGATCGTCGCCTCCACGGTGGCCATTGTGGCGCTGAATGGCCACGGCCGCCGCGCCATGATCTACCCCTGGTCGCTCCTCTTCTTCGGCGCGATCGTCTCCACGGCCGCCAACTCCGTGCACGCGATCCTCACCGTGGACAAGATGGCCTCGGGCATTCCGCCGATCGTCTCCGCGCTGGTGGCTGCGATGCCGCCGGTGGTGCTGTTGGCCATCACCCACCTGACCGTTCACATGTACCAGAAGCGCGCCGAAGTCGCCCAGCAGCGGGCCGAGGAAGAGGCCATTGCCGAAGCCGAAGCCGCTGCCCTCGGCTACTACTCCGACGAGTACGACGGCGATTGGTCGGCTGAAGAAATGATGCAGGCTGCCCCTCCTGCCGTTCCTGCCGCTCCGGTTGCCGCGCCGCGGGTCGCCGGAGCTGAGTCGCATCGGACGCCGTCTGCCGGTCCGGTAAACAACGAAGGCCCGGCACCCCTCTATGACGAGACGGTCAGCGCCCTGGCTGCCGAGGACCCGGAAGTTCTGGCGCAGCGCTAGCACCGCTGGTTACAGGATTTCGCTCAGCAGCTTCACCTTTTTTCATCACGCCGGGATACAGCAGATAGCCGGCACTCCGGATAACTAACAACGACGGCGGTAATCAGGCGGGATGCGATCCGCACCTGAGTACCGCCGTCGTAATTCTTTCGTCCATGTCTTGCATTATGAGTCATAACCCATAATATGGGACGAGTGCTGTGCTTCCCGTCACAGCTAAACTCGTACGCAGCCTCCAGTGCTGAAGGCTCGACTGAATGGATTCTTCCCATGTCCGATATGGCTATCTTGATCAACACTGCGGTGGCTGTGCTTGCCACCGTGGTGCTGATTGTCAGGTTCAAGGTCAACCCCGTCATTTCCCTGATCATCGGCTCCGTCTATCTGGGGCTCTCGGCCGGGCTCGGCGTGACCAAGACGGTGGAGACGATCACCGGCGGTTTCGGCGAAATCATGGTCGAGGTCGGCCTGCTGATTGCCTTCGGCGTGCTGATGGGCTCGATTCTGAACGAGACCGGGGCAATCCGGCGCCTGGTAGAGCACCTGTTGCACGTCTTCGGACCCAAGCGGTTGCCCTACACCATGGGTCTGGCCATCGGCACGGCGCTGCAGTCCATCTTCCTGGACGTGCTGCTGGTGATTTCCGCCCCGCTGGCCCGCAAACTGGCGCCGAGGATCGGCAAGCTGGGCACGGCGCGGATGGCCACGGCCATGGCCATCGCGCTCGAATGCGGCATCGTCTTCATGGTCCCTGGCGTCGCGGCGCTGGCGCTTGCCGGCCTGCTGAGCGTGCCGCTGGGCAAGATGATGATCTTCGGCCTGATCCTGATCGTCCCCACCATCATCATCTCGATCGCCATCATGACGTTCCTGTTCCGCAGGGGCTTCTGGAACGAAGAGAAGGATGAGGACCACATCTATCTCGACGAGGACGACGACGATAGCGCCGCCGCGGGGACCGAGACGATCGCGGCCGGTACAGCTACCGGTGCCGGAAGCGGCAGCACCGGAAACGGGTCGGGCGCTCCGGGCCACTCGGGCCGCTCCAACGGAGACGGCTCCGCAGCTGAACCTGTTCCGGCCGGCGCTTCAGTCGCCGTCGCCGAGTCGGACAAGGAACGCGAAGCTCCGCTTTTGGTGCTCTTCGCCCCGCTGCTGGTCTCGCTGCTGCTCATCGGAGCCGGCGCGATCCTGGAAATCCTGAAGATCGAGATGGCCTGGCTGCAGCTGCTGGGCGAGCCCGTCATCGCCCTCCTCATCGGCCTGATCGGCACCGGCATCGTGGGTCGGTACACGGTGGGCCAGAAGCGGGTGGAAACCGCCATCGCCACGGGCTTCAAGGAAAGCGGGCAGATCCTCATCCTCACCGGTGTCGGCGGTTCGCTCGCTGCAACCGTGGGCGCAGCCGGACTGGGCGACATTCTCGGTGGATTCTTCTCCGCCAGCACGGTGGCTCCGCTGCTCGTGGTCTGGGGCATTGCCGCCCTCCTGCACATCGCCGTCGGCTCGGTGACCCTCTCGGCCATCACCGCCGCGGGCCTGCTGGCCCCGATCGCCCCGGCCATCGGCATCGACCCTGTCCTGATCGCCCTCGCCGCCGGCGCCGGCTCGCTGTTCATGGTGCACGTCACCAGCAACACCTTCTGGCTGTTGCAGTCGCTGCTAGGCCAGAGTGTCCGGGGCGCCCTGAAGTCGGTGACGGTCGGCGTGTCCGTGGCGTCCGTCGTCGCAATTTTGCTGATCATGCCCATGAGCTTGCTCTTCTAGACCGCCCCGGCCGCCAGACGTACTGCACTATCGAGGAAAGAGTTATGATACAGACACCCATCGCCCCGCTGGACGGCGTGCGCGTCCTTGAACTTGGCAACTACATTGCCGCCCCCACCGCAGGACGGCTGCTGGCCGATTTCGGCGCCGAGGTGATCAAGGTGGAGCGCCCGGGCACCGGCGACGAGCTGCGGAACTGGCGCCTGCACAAGGGCGACACGTCCATGCTGTACCGGACCATCAACCGCAACAAGAAGTCGGTGGTGCTGGATCTGCGCACGGACGCGGGCCGCCAGGCGGTGCTGGAGCTGGCGGCAAAGTCGGACATCCTGCTGGAGAACTTCCGGCCGGGCACCCTGGAGAAGTGGGGGCTGGGTCCCGAGGTGCTCAACGAGGCCAACCCGGAGCTGATCATCACGCGCGTCTCCGCCTTCGGCCAGACCGGCCCGCTGTCCGAACGCCCCGGCTTCGCCGCGGTGGCCGAGGCCTACAGCGGCTTCCGCAACCTGGTGGGGGATCCGGACCGCGCCCCGGTCCGCGTGGGAGTCTCGATCGGTGATTCGATCGCCGGCCTGTACGCCGCCTTCGGCTCCATGATGGGCCTTTTCCAACGCGAAGCACGACGGCGGAGCTCGGGTTCCGCTGTTGCGTTGCCCGAGAGGATTATCGACGTCGCGTTGAACGAGGCGATGTTCTCGATGATGGAATCCCTCGTGCCGGACTACGAGGCGTACGGCGTGCGCCGCGAACGCACCGGCGGCCGGATGGAAGGCATCGCCCCGTCCAATGCCTACGTGTGCGCGGACGGCGCCAGCATCGTGGTGGCCGGCAACGGCGACGGCATTTTCCTGCGGTACATGGAAACCATCGGCCGCCCGGACCTGGGTTCGGACCCCGGGCTGCAGTCCAACGCCCTCCGCTGGGCGCGGCGCGAGGAACTGGATGCGGCGATCGGCGAGTGGGCCGCCGGGCTCCCGGCAGCGGATGCGCTCGAGGCGCTGGACGCTGCCGGCGTCCCGGCCGGCCCCATCTACACAGCGGAAGACATCGTCGCCGATGACCAGTACGCGGCGCGGAACATGATCCAGAAATTCGACGTGTCCACCGGCGAGGAAGTGCTTTCCGACGTCGGCTTCCCGGGGATCGTGCCAGTGATCGGCGGGCAGTCGCTGCCCATCCGCAACCTCGGCCCGGATCTGGGCGAGAATACTGACGAAGTCCTCGGCGGCCTGCTGGGCATGGACACCGAACAAATCAATGCGGCCTCGAGCCGCAAGGAGGCACTGCAGGCATGAGTTTCACCTTGGAACCCCGCGCGGAACTGCGGGACGTCACGCTGCGCGACGGGCTGCAGCTGACCGGCAAGATGCTCTCCACCGAGCGCAAGGTCGAGACCGTCCGCGAACTGCTGCGGCTGGGCGTACCGTCCATCGAGCTCGGCTCCATGGCGCGCGCAGATCTGGTGCCGGCCATGGCCAACACGCTTGAAGTGGTGCAGGCGCTGACGGCGGAGGAGCTTCAGAAGTGCTGGATCTGGGTGGCGACGCCCGGACACGTGGCCAAGGCCGCGGCGGCCGGAGCGCGGAACTTCCAGTACTGCCTCTCAGCGTCGGACTCCCATAACCAGGCCAACATTGGCCGCAGCACCGACGCCAGCCTCGCCGCACTGCCCGAGGCCGTGGCACATGCCCGCGCCGTCAACGGGCAGATCCAGCTCTGCATCGCCACCTCCTTCACCTGCCCGTTCGAGGGGATCGTGCCGGCGGAACGGGTGCTCGCCATCGCCAATGACCCGCGGGCGGAAGGCACCTGCGACGTCGTTATTTGCGACACCCTGGGCCAGGCTGTTCCGGCGCAGGTAGCCAGCCTCATCTCCCGCGTGCGCGACGAATCCCCGGCACGGCGCATCGTTTACCACGGCCACGACACCTGGGGTCTCGGCGTGGCCAACACGCTGGCAGCCATCGCGGCCGGCGCCACCTTGGTGGACGGGGCCCTGGGTGGATTGGGCGGCTGCCCCTTCGCCCCGGGCGCCAGCGGCAACACCTCCACGGAGGACATCCTCTTCGCCACCCGCCCCGAGGGGCTCACGCCGGACACCTTCGCCGGACTGGTTGACCTGTCCGAAAAACTGCTGGCGGAACTGGGCGAGCCCAACCGCTCCAAGTCGGCCCAGGGCGCCCGCTCCAAGGCGGAGGCCTTCGAATGGGTCATTGCCTCGGACCGCGAACCCGTATGCGACAGGGGGCTCTGAG
Source organism: Arthrobacter sp. B055-34 (assembly GCF_059090425.1). Taxonomy (NCBI): domain Bacteria; kingdom Bacillati; phylum Actinomycetota; class Actinomycetes; order Micrococcales; family Micrococcaceae; genus Arthrobacter; species Arthrobacter sp. B055-34. Next base: position 75,185 of record NZ_JBNHFQ010000011.1, on the reverse strand, counting down.
TGGGCGCCCGGTTCCTCGTCACCACAGCCGTTCCCTCGCCCGGACTGGAGCTGCTTGAGGCAGCCGGGCAGGTCACCGTCCTGCCCGAGCCGCCGGACTATGAAACGCTGGCCGAGCTCTACGCCTCCGGCGATTACGACGTCGTGCTGACGCAGCTGCGGGACCAGGTTGACGCGCCGCTGTTGGCGCGGGCGCGGCTGCGCGGTGTCTCCAACTATGCGGTGGGCTACAACAACATTGACGTGGACGCCGCCACGGCCAACGGCATCATGGTGGGTAATACGCCGGGCGTGCTCACGGACGCGACGGCGGATATTGCCCTGCTGCTGATCCTCGGGACGGCCCGGCGGGTCGTGGAGGCGGACAGGTTGGTGCGCGAGGGGAAGTTCCACGGCTGGGAGCCCGAGCTGATGCTGGGCCACGATGTGTCCGGCCGCGTGCTGGGGCTGGCCGGGTTCGGCCGGATCGCCCGTGCCACAGCCCGCCGGGCACTGGGCTTCGGCATGGAAGTGATCTTCGCGCCGCGGCCGCCGGGGGACCGGCCGGTCAGCGACGAGGAGCTGGGCGAATTCGCCGGCAAGGTTCGGCAGGTGCCGTGGACCGAGCTGGTGGAGCGCAGCGACTTCCTCTCCGTCCATGTTCCGCTGAATGAGCAGACCCGGCATCTGGTGGATGCCGGCGTGCTGGAGCGGATGAAGCCCGGCGCTATCCTGATCAACACCGCCCGCGGCCCGATTGTGGACGAAGCCGCGCTCGTGGAAGCCCTGCGGAACGGGCAGATTGCCGGCGCCGGCCTGGACGTCTTCGAGGACGAGCCCCGGCTGGCCCCGGGCCTGGCCGAGCTGCCCAACACGGTCCTGCTGCCGCACGTCGGCAGCGCCACCGTCCCGGTGCGCAGCGAAATGGCACGGCTGAGCGCGCTGAACGCGGTGGCCATGGCCGAGGGCCGGATCCCGCCGCACGCCGTCAACCCGGACGCGTGGGCATGAGCATCCTGATCGCGCCTGACAGCTTCAAAGGAACGTACACCGCGGCCGAAGTCGCCGCAGCCGTGGCCGCAGGGGTTGCCGACGCCGGCGGCCGCGCGTCCAGCTGCCCGTGGCCGACGGAGGCGAGGGTTCCTTCGAGGCGCTCTGCCGCGGGCTCGGTGCCCGGCCGGTCCCCGTGGAGGTACAGAATCCCTGGGGGAGCCCGGCCCGCGCGGAAATCGGGATCAAGGCGGATGGTGGCAGCGCCGTCGTCGAACTGGCCCAGGCCAGCGGAATCACTATGGCGCACGACGGCGCTCGCGACCCCATGTCTGCCAGCACCTACGGCACCGGAATGATGATCGCCGAGGCTGCGCGCCTCGGTGCGCAGACGATCCTGGTCGCTGCGGGCGGTTCGGCGACTACCGACGGCGGCGCCGGCGCGGTCCGGGCGATCCAGGAAACCGGCGGACTGCGCGGCGCCCAGCTGACCGTGCTCTCCGATGTCACCACCACATTCCTGGATGCGGCACGGGTCTTCGGGCCGCAGAAGGGCGCGGACCCCGCCACTGTGAAAGTGCTAGAGGAACGGTTGGCGCGGCAGGCAATGGAGTTTCCGCGTGACCCTACCCGTGTCCCGCGCAGTGGTGCGGCCGGTGGTTTTGCCGGCGGCATGTGGGCACATTTCGGCGCGGAACTGGTCTCCGGCGCCGACGCGGTGCTGGACGCGGTGGGCTTCGACCGGCAGCTGGAGCAAGCCACCGCCGTGGTGGTCGGCGAGGGACGGCTGGACTCGCAGACCTCGGCAGGCAAGATCATTTCGGCCATCCTGCACCGCGTGCGGAGGTCCGGCCGAAGCCTGCCGGTCTTCGCCGTCGTCGGCTCCGTCTCGGAAGACCTGGGGAACTACCGGGAGAACTTCGCCGACGTGCTGGTCGCCTCGGACGCCGCCGCGATGCGCGCAGCGGGTGCCGACATCGCCGTCGTCGTTAATTCGCTGTCCGACCGAAGCCCGCTACCCGGCGTCGGGATGCTGCAGAGCTAGGCCTTTGGCTCGCCGGGGAAGCGCCCGCCGATGAGCCGCGTCATGCGTTCGGCGGTCTGCAGGAGGGTCTCTACCCAGTCCTCGCAGACCTGCCGGGGCATCCGCATGGTCGGGCCACTGATCGTCACGGCGCCGACCAAGCCGGCTGCGGAGTCGAAGACCGGGGCGGACAAGCCGGATGCCCCGGACTCGCGCTCTTCGGTGGTAATGGCGAAACCATCGGTCCTTGTCTGCTTCACAACTGTCTCGAGGTCTTCGGAACTGGTGATCGTGGACTCGGTGAGCGGCGGCAGTGGGTTCTTGACCAGTTCGGCCAGCAGTTCCGGGTCCCAAGCGAGAATGACCCGTCCGGCCGAGCCGGCATGCAGCGGCAGGATCTTGCCCAGGTGCATTTCCCGCCGGAGGGCGTGCCGGGTTTCCGCCAGGGCCACGCAGACGCGATAGTGCTGCTCGGCGCGGAAGAAGCAGGCAGTCTCGCCCGTGGTGTCGCGCAGGTCCTTCAGCAGCGGACCGATGACGTCCAGCACCGCTTTGCCTCGCGTCGCCGGCGCCGCCCAGTACGCCATTTTGAGACCGATCCGGTAGGCATCTTCCTCGCGGTCGAGGAAGCCCTGGGACGTCAGGTTCGTAACCAACCGCTGCACGGTGGACGTTGGCATGCCCGTGGCCTCGCGGATATCGGCCAGCGTGAGCACCGGCCGCGTCAGGGAGAAGGCATCGAGAATGGACGTGATTTTCCTCAGCACAAGCAGCGGATTGTTGTTCGACTTTGCTGTTGCTTTTCCTGCGGGTTCCCCTGACATAAGACTTACGCTAGACGCTGGCCTGAGGGCAGTCCAATAGTACTTATTTCGAATCGCCCGAAGGCACAGACAACGCTCCTGCCAGGAAGTCCAGGACGATCGGGCTAGCGATCTCGCGGCACTCTTCGAAGTACGCGTGGCGTCCGCCGGGAATGATGCGTACCTGGGCGTTGGGGATCTGTCCGGCCAGGAGATCGGCGTTGCCCGGTGGAACCATCAGGTCATCGCTGCCGTGCAGGACCAAGGTGGGAACCGTGATGGCGCCCAGCTGGTCCCACGCGTCGTGACCGTTGCTTGCCCGCCGGTGGCCCAGCCGCGCCTGGGGCGTGCTTGCTTCGCCCAAGGTGGCATAGGGGCCGGGGTGCGAGGCCGTCCATGCGGGTGAGTACATGAGGTCGGTCAGGACTGCTTCCTTGGTCGCCGGATCTGCGATGCGGGAGCCGATCTCTTTGGACATCCGGAGCATGTTCGGTCCTCCGGTGGAGGAGCAGCCGATCACGAGGGATTTCACGCGGGCAGGGTGGCGCAGTGCCAGTTGCTGCGCCACCTTTCCACCCATCGACGTACCGTAGACGGCGCTTGCTTCGATCCCCAGATGATCCAGCAGCGCCGCGGCATCGTCGGCGAGCCGGCCAAGGGAATAGCCGGACGCCGGCGCGTCGCTGCCGCCGGTACCCAGGTAGTCGAAACGGATGACCAGATGGTCGGACTCGAAATCGGCGACGATCGGATCCCACCAGCCCATCCCGTTCGCCTGGCCACTCAACAGCAGGAGAGGTGCGCCCTGACCGCTGGTTTGGTAGGCAACGGCAAGGCCATCAGGACAGGTGAATGTTGGCATGACCATTGAGAATACCCGTAGCAGTCCTTATTTATTGCCGCCGTCGGTGACCTGGACCGTGAAGGGCGCCGTGAGCACGCGGTCATCCGCCAGCCGGAACTGGCCCCAGAGCCGGTACAGGCCCGGCTCGTCGAAGTGGGCGTGGACCGTGAGCTCGGGGCCGAACTGCTGCCCGGGGAGCGCGAAGACGGAGTTGTCGTTGGCGTCTTCCACGTCGGCGTGCTCGTGCGCGAACTCCTTGCTGGCAAGCCGGAGCCAAATCCCGCTAACCGCAAACAACGACGGCGGCGCCCGGGTGAGTTTTATGACTCGCCCGGGCTTCGGCGTTGGCTAGGGTTGGCTGGTGACTAATTACTTCCTGCGCAAGCCTTGGCGCGGCCGGATCGGGGCCCTGCTGGGCATCCTGATCATGGCGCTGAGCCTGCGCGCCGCCGTCTCCGTGGTGCCGCCGCTGCTTGGCTCGGTCAGCCCGGAACTCGGTTTCGATGCCGCCACCATCGGTCTGCTGGCGATGCTGCCGCCGCTGATCTTCGCCGCCGGCGGTCTGGGCACGCCCATCCTGATCCGGTGGCTGGGGTTGGAAAAGGTTCTCACCTTCGCGGTGCTGCTGGCCGTCGCGGGGCAGGTGGGGCGTGCCTTCATGGGCGAGGTCTGGCCGTTCCTGGGCCTCTCTGCCGTCGTCATGGCAGGCTACGGCTTGGGCAATGTTGTGCTGCCGCCGCTGGTGAAGAAGTACTTCCCGGACAGAATGAGTGTGGTCACGGCCGGTTATGTCACGCTGCTCGCGGTGGGGACCGCGGCCAGTCCGCAGCTGGCCGTGCCCGTAGCGGACCTTGTCGGCTGGCGCGTCTCGATTGGCGTCTGGGCTTCGATCAGCGCGCTGGTTCTGATCCCCTGGGCAGTCCAGTTGCTGCAAGATCGGCGGGCAAAACGCGAGAGGAACGACGACGCCGCCGCGGCCGCCCGCACAAGTCCCGGGGCGCCGTCGACGTCGGATTCGCTGCCTGCCTCGACGTCCGCTTCGAGCTTGGTCAAGATGCCGCCGGCCAAGCCCACCCCGGAGCATCTGAATCCGTGGCGCTCGCCGGTCGCCTGGGGCTTGGCAATCTTCCTCGCCGGCAATTCTGCGCAAACCTACGTCTACTTCACTTGGTTGCCGCCCTACCTGACCGGGCAGAACGTGGACGCGGCGGTAGCCGGATCGGCCCTGGCATACTTCGCGATCCTCGGGCTGCCGGTCAGCCTGCTGGTGCCGCTGATCGTGCCCCGCATGCGCAACCCGATCATCGCCATCAGCGTTTTCGCGGCGTGCTGGGCCGGTGGACATCTGGGCCTGTTCCTCGCGCCGATGGACGGCACCTGGTGGTGGATCACCCTCGCCGGCCTGGGCCAAGGCACGTTCGCCACAGCACTGCTGATGATGAACCTACGATCACGGACCACCCACGGCGCCTCTGTGCTCGCCGGCTTCAGCCAAGGCATCGGCTATGCTGGCGCCGGCATCGCCCCGCTGCTGTTCGGCGTCGTCCAGGAGGCCACCGGTAGCTGGAACGCCTCCTTCGCCATGCTCGGCGTCTGCCTGCTGGTCATGATGACCGGAGCCGTGATGATCAACCGCCCTCGGTACATCGAGGATGTCGCGCAACCTGCCGAAACCCCCGAACCGGCCACGGACCCTGCCCGCTAGGAGCGCCGGCACGGTACCTTTTAAGACAAACCTGGCAATGGGGAAGGAGCTTCTGTGTCTTGTTGCGGCAGTCCATCGCGGCCAGCCCTCAGTAACCCTGGGCACGATGCCGCGTCCGGCGCGGCGGAGGAAGGCATCGAGAGTGCCGGGCGGCCAGAGAGTGCGGAGCGCCGCGAGGTGCTGCTGCCAGCGGGGAGCTTCCGGATGGGGGATCACTTCGGCGAGGGATACCCGGCCGACGGGGAAACTCCAGTGCACGACGTCGCGTTGGACGCCTTCAGGATCGATGCGACTGCGGTGACCAACGCGGAGTTCGCCGGGTTTGTCCGGGCCACGGGCTACCGAACGGAGTCGGAGCGCTTCGGCAGCTCCGCTGTCTTCCATCTCCAGGTCCAAGCCAAGCCGGAGGACGTACTGGGCGACGTGGCAGGGGCACAGTGGTGGCTGAACGTCTGCGGGGCGGATTGGGCACATCCCACTGGTCCGCTCTCCAGTTGGGAGGACTGCCGGACCATCCCGTGGTGCAGGTGTCGTGGAACGACGCCGAGGCCTACTGCAAGTGGGCCGGCCGGCGGCTGCCTACCGAAGCCGAGTGGGAGTACGCCGCCCGCGGCGGGCTGGAGGGGAAGCGCTACGCCTGGGGGGATGAGCTGGTTGGGCCGGCCGGAGAACACTTCTGCAATATCTGGCAGGGCGAGTTCCCGCGCGTCAACTCGCTTGATGACGGCTACCTAGGCACGGCTCCGGTGCAAAGTTTCCCGCCTAACGGTTACGGCTTGTACGAGGTCAGCGGCAACGTCTGGGAGTGGTGCAGCGACTGGTTCCTCCCGAAGTATTACCGCAATGCACGGGCGGCGAATCCGCAGGGTCCGACCATCGGGCGCGGCCGCGTGATGCGCGGCGGGTCCTTCCTCTGCCACGACTCGTACTGCAACCGCTATCGGGTGGCCGCCCGCAGTTCCAACAGCCCCGAATCAGCCAGCAGCAACTGCGGTTTCCGGACGGCAGCTTGAACCCACGCCTCAAGGAGACGGATCTTGTCGTCTCGTCTTGAGCACGCCCTGACTCAGCCCATGATGGACGGTGAAGACTTTCCATTCCTGACAGCACCGGTTTGTGTCGCTACGTCTGCCCGGAATCAGCTAGTAGGGAAAGCACGCTCTAAAACTAGCAATTTTCGATTTAGAAGCGGATGATAGCTATACCGGCGAAAGCCCGGCCTTCATGGCCGGCGCTTTTGTTTCTCCGGACTTCTGATCAAGGGGGTGCGTTATGCCGCTGTCGGATGAGGAGCGGGAGCAGCTTCATGCGCTGGAGTTGCAGTTGGCCGCCGAGGACCCGGAGCTGGCCCAGATAATGCGGTCCGATCTGTTGGGGCCCGACCACGGACAGCTTGTTCTAGCCGTGCTTGCCTGGATTGTCGGTTTGGTCTTGTTGATCATCGGCGTCGCCACGAATCTGACCGTGGTGGGTGTCGGCGGCTTCCTGGTAATGGGCGCGGCGGGTTACTGGGCGATGCGCCTCTACCGCTGGGGAAGCGGAATCGATGATCAGGTCGCAACCGATAAGGGGACGCACGGCGTCAGGTGATGCCGGGCCCCGGATAGCTACCGGGACTTACGGGTCTCCTTGTCGTTGGCCTTCTGCAAGGCGTCGACCAATTCGGACTTGTTCATCTTGGAGCGTCCGGGCACGTCGAGCTTCTTGGCCAGGTCGTACAGGTGCTCCTTGGAGGCGTTGGCATCCACTCCGCCGGCAGTCTTGCGGGAGGTGTCCTTGCCGCCCTTGGCCTGCTTGTCCGAGGGGCCGGCCTTCTCCTTGGGCTCCCAGTGGTCGCCGACCTTCTCATGGGTGTGCTTTAGGGCGCTGTAGGCCACACGGTGTGCGCGCTCCTCGTCCCCGTAGCTCTCGGCGGCCGAATCATGCGCCTCGGCGAAGGTTTCCTGGGCCTTCTTGCCGGAACGCTTGAGCGTGCTGGGCAGTTCGCTCTTCTTCGGCTTTCCGCTCTTGTCTGTCTTGGGCATCAGGATCACCCTCCTTGAATTGTTGGTAAATCCAATTTCCAACGTGGCACAGTTCGATGCTTCTGCCAAGAGGGTGCTGCTTCACTTGGGACTGGTCGCCGGATGCGGCCATAGCTTTGTGACCTGCACGGACATTCCGTTTTGTAATTAAGGTCACTATGACGTAAATTACAATCTGCTATTCCAACTTTGGCTTGAACCGCCTATGGTTCGATAAAGCAATCAAACAGAATCGTCGAGGGGAAACGGCTTTTCTGTTGTACAAGGCCGTAAATAGGGGAGAAATACATGAACGAGCGACTGGCGGAAGCTATCGCCATCCTAGGCGACATCGAGGCCGACGACGCGAGCAACGATGCCCGCGGACGCCGCGCCCATGCGCGTGTCATTGCCATGATCGAATTCGCTGACGAAGTCTCAGGTATGCGGCGCGAGCAGCGGATCGCGAACTTGCTGACGCTGGCCCAGATGGACAAGAAGGATTCAAAGACCGCCCTTGAAGAGGCTCGTCGGCTGCTTGAACTCGATACGGAGTCCCGGGTTCTGAAGACTGCGGCCTGACGCGGAGCAGAAGAAACTGCATCCGTGAACACCTGATCGATTGAGCGTAGTCTGGAATAAGACTTGCAACGTCGGAGGTTGTCATGACACCTGTATGGAAGCGCTGGCTCCCCGCCGCCGTCGTTCCTGCGGTCATCGCGGGCGGCGCGGTGCTGGGTACAGTTCAGGCGGGTGCGGCCACGGACCTCCCGGAGAAAACGCCGCAGGAAGTCCTGGAAATGGTGGCGGACAGTTCCGTACGTTCACTGTCCGGAACTGTTGAGCAGTCGTCCGAACTGGGTTTGCCGCAGCTGCCCACGGACTCACCGTCCGGTGAGTCCGGTGCTTCGTCCGGTGTTCCTTCCGGTGTCGCCTCCGCACTTGAACTCCTCAGCGGATCCCACACAGCTCGTGTTTATCTGGACGGTCATTCCCAAGCACGCGTGCAAATCATGGACCGGCTGGCCGAGCGCGATCTCATCCGCAACGGCCGGGACGTATGGCTATACAGCTCCAAGCAGAATGCCGCCACCCATCTGATCCTTCCGGAAGGCTCGGAGTCCGCGGGGCATCACGGCGACAAAGCGTGGACCCCGGAGGATCTGGCCGAGCACTTCCTGACCTCGGTCGAGCCCAGCACGGAGGTGACAGTGGGCTCGGACTCGGAGGTTGCCGGTCGTGCCGCCTATGAACTGGTGCTGACTCCCGACAGTTCCGAGACTCTGGTCGGGTCCGTCTCGATCGCGGTGGACTCGGAAACAGGGGTGCCGCTCAGCGTCGACGTCCAGGCCCGCGGCCAGGATGCTCCTGCTTTCGAGGTTGGCTTCACAGAGCTGAGCCTTGACGCGCCGTCGGACGATCTCTTCAACTTCACGCCGCCGCCCGGCGCCACCGTCACGGAGCGCGTTGTCGAGGACCATCATGCAAAGCACGCCAAGGGCGACCATGGCGACCGTCATCAGGGCGCCGACGGAAAGCACGACAAGGACTACACCAAGTACGGATCCGGCTGGGAAACCGTTATCGGCCTGCCGGCGGATAAACTGCCCGAGGACTGGGCAGACTCGCCGGTTATCGCGGAAACCGCCCAGGAGGTCGACGGCGGCCGATTGCTTTCTTCGGTGCTGGTGAACGTCCTCGTGACCGACGACGGCCGAGTGTTCGCCGGATCGGTACCGTTGGAGCAACTGCAGGCGGCAGCGGAGGGCCGGTGAGCGGCGCCCTCCCATCTACCGAACTCGCGATTGAAACCACCGGGCTGACCAAGCGGTTCGGCCACCAAACGGCCGTCGACGGCATCGACTTGGCGGTTCCGCACGGCTCCGTCTTCGGCTTCCTCGGCCCGAACGGCTCGGGGAAGACCACGACCATCCGGGTTATGCTCGGCCTCGCCGCCGCCACGAGCGGGTACGTCCGGGTGCTCGGGCAGGACATGCCGGCGAGTCTGCGCGAGGTGCTTCCCCGCGTCGGAGCGCTGATCGAAGGCCCGGCTTTTTACCCCTTCCTCTCCGGTGCCGCCAACCTGCACCGTTTCGACACCGCCGACCGTCATGCCTCCTCGGCCACCCGGCGGGCTCGCGTGAACCAGGCACTTGACCGCGTGGGACTGTCCCACGCCGCCGGCAAGAAAGTCCGCGCCTACTCCCTGGGTATGAAGCAACGGCTCGGCATCGCCAATGCCTTGCTGATGCCGCGCGAACTGCTGGTGCTGGACGAGCCCACCAACGGTCTGGACCCGCAGGGAACGCGCGAGGTCCGCAGCCTGGTGCGCTCCCTGGCCGCTGAAGGCGCCACCGTTTTCGTGTCCAGCCATCTGCTCGCGGAGGTCGAGCAGATCTGTACGCACGCCGCCGTTATGAGCGCCGGCAAACTGGTGGCGCAGGGGACCGTTGACGAACTCCGGCGGGTCGGCCTCGCCCACGTCAAAGTCCAGACTCCCGACACCGAGGATGCCCGCCGCGTCCTCCAGCGGTTGGGCCTCGCCCCCGAACCGCCACGTCCAAACAACGACGGCGGCAGTACCGTCCGCGCTCCGCTCGCCGATCATGCCGTGGAACCGGAATCGATTGTCGCGGCCCTTGTTGCCGAAGGTGTCCGCGTCCGCGGGTTCGCGGTGGAAAGCAGCAGCCTTGAAGAGCGGTTCGTGGCTTTGACGGGGGAGGGGTTCGACGTTGTCCAATAAGCTGCCCGCATCTGCACAAAGCGGTCCGTCCTCTGGCAACGCCCGGTCACGAGCATTTTCATCCCGGGCCACCGCTGGATGGGCACTGATGGGGTCCGAGCTGAAGGTTCTCTTCCGGCGCTGGCGGACCTGGGCCATGCTGGCGGCGCTGGCTGCCGTTCCGGTGCTGATAGGGCTCGCCGTCCGACTGTCCTCCCGTGATCCGGGTCCCGGCCAGGGCCCGCCGTTCCTGGATCGCGTGAGCCAGAACGGGCTCTTCATCCCGCTGACCGGCATGGTCGTCTCAATCCCGCTGTTCCTGCCGCTAACCGTCAGCGTCGTCGCAGGGGACACTATCGCGGGCGAGGCCGGCCACGGAACCCTGCGGTATCTGCTCGCGGCACCGGCGGGACGGATCCGCTTGCTGGCAGTGAAATATGCCGCCGCCGTAGTATTCTGCCTCGCCGCCGCACTCTCTGTGGCTACGGCGGGAGTGCTCGTCGGCTCAGCGCTCTTCGAGGTAGGTCCGATCACCTTACTCTCCGGAGATACGATCAGCGTAGGGGAGTCATTGCTGCGCCTGCTGCTGGTGGCCTGCTATGTCGGTCTGTCCCTGCTCGGGCTCGCGGCCATCGGTCTGTTCATTTCCACCCTGACAGAAGTACCTGTCGGCGCCATGGCCGCAACCGCTGTGCTCGCCGTCGTATCCCAGATCCTCGATAACCTTCCGCAGCTCGAATGGCTGCACCCCTGGCTGTTCAGCCACCACTGGCTGGGCTTTGCGGACCTGCTCCGCCAGCCAATCTCCTGGGACTCCTTCGCCGCAAACGGCCTGCTGCAGGGCGGCTACATCCTCGTCTTCTGCGCGCTCGCCTACAGCAGGTTCGCTACAAAAGACGTCTTGTCCTGACGGACAGCTCTATGCCGGGTCTCCAACACATTTGGAGAGCCGGCATTGGGAACTGTAGTTGACGGATCTTCGGAGGTTGCAGCCACCACGGTGGGCAGATATATCTAGGTGAGAACGTGTAAAGAATTCTTCGGATTCTTTACACGTTCTGAGGACCTGCCAACATTTTTTATATGTTGGCGGCGCTAGACCTTGGGAGGCGAAGCTCAGCTGTTCATACGATCTGGAAACGATTACGCCCTCGCGGATATTGCTAGGCGCGTTGATTGCCAGCCAGAGGCTCCTGCCGATCTTTTCTTTGGCAGCTTTGCCCTCTACCCTTGCGCTGCCATTGCAGGCAACCCCTATCGTTGAGATGCAGCGGTCACTCATCGCTAATTTATTCACTCATGAACGACTTTTCTACGGTGAGGCTGTCAGTCGATAGAGTCAAAATTGAGAGAGCAGTGACCAAGCAATCCTGCTGCTGACCATTGCCCCCAATTTGTCAGCTCGGGCGGGCCGCGGGAACTAAAATCCTGTTATGGAAGAGCGTTATCTAAAGGCGTTGGAACAGGCATCGTCTGTTGCAGAGCGAGACGGGATCCGCAGGCAGATCGCTGCCGAGGAACTTGCCCTGCTCCGCAAGGAACTGGATAGGCATGCTGTGGCCAAGATCCAACGTCAGATGATGAAGATTATTGAGAGTGAGCGCCGTCGCGATATGCAGGCGCTGAAGGGCGCGAGGCCCTGAAAGTCAACTGCGCTTGTCGGACCATTGGCTGAGGTCACCCGAACTTGCGGGAACTCGACGGCATCAGACGTCGTTCATTGTCACGTGCCGCTTCGCCTTGTACCTCTTCAAGCGACTATGATTCCTCGGCCCTTGCCTTGGGCCGCCATAGCGAGGAACAGTTTTGAGACTACGTGGTTTCAATAAAGACATCGGAAACTTTAAATCTTGGTGCTCTGGGCTGATCAAAGTTCCCAGCAAACTAAGGCAAACCAACTAGTCAACTTAAATGACACCCTTGGTCTGATAAATTCTTGGCATGCGTCCCATTGAATTTCCGGAGTTCAGTTTCAGCTCCCCACTCGCGAAGGTAATCGTTGATCTTGAGCGTCTGAGGGGCGACCTCGGATCCGGAACGACCCATCCTACGGTGTTTCTTCAACTCAAGTCTCTCTTTCAACTCATGACGAGCATCATGAGTGCTCGAATCGAAGGTAACCGGACGTCCATCGTCGATGCGGTCCAGGGTGCGGCTTGGCGCGAAGGCGACCGAAAACGTTCCGCATCCGAGGGTGTGAAGGAGATTGTGCAGCTCCAGGAAGCGGCCTCATTCATAGACCGCGTCATAGAGCCAGATACTCCCATTACCCACAGTCTGGTTCGGGAACTGCACAAGATCGCCGTCGAGGGACTGGAGCGAGAAGGCGATAAGACTCCCGGTGCCTATAGAACGACCGAGGTGACTATCGGTGGGTCCAACCATACGCCGCCGTCACCTGTCGCCGTGCAGGGAGACATGAGCGAACTCCTGGATTTCGTCAACCAGCCAGTTGAGCAGAACTATAACTTCCTGAAGGCGGCTATCGCACATCATCGCTTCGTATGGATTCATCCGTTTGGAAACGGTAATGGTCGGGTATGTCGACTGTTCACCTACGCGATGCTGGTGAACCTGGGTTTTACCGCCGCGACTGGTTATCGTGCACTTAATCCGACGGCTTTCTTTGGGGCTGACAGGTCGTCCTATTACTTGCATCTGGAGGATGCCGATTCCTTGGAACCGGATGCCATCATCCGCTGGTGCACCTATCTCTTAGAAGGCATGCGCGATGACTTGGAACGGCTGAGACACCTGAGCGACAGCGAGTTCGTCGTCGAAAGACTCCTGCTACCTGCGATTAAGCGTGCCGTGGATGCAGGCCACCTTTCGGCCGAAGAAGCCAAAGTGCTGGGGATCGTGGCGGAAATGACGGAAGTAAAGGCAGCTGATTTGGCACCCGCGCTGCCCGGATCCCCTGCCACACGCAGCCAACGGATCCGCAAACTGCTCGACCGCAACATGCTTGAACCGATTGCGGAAGGGAAGCGGACCTATCGTCTTGTCATGGCTCCAGGGGACTTGACACCGTTCATCATTCGTCAGCTAGATGAGCTCGGCTTCCTGCCAACAATCCTTCGGGAAAACTTCGGCTAGGCGGCGTCGTTAGTACCCGAGGATGCGTGCTGCGGAACAACAGGTTCGGCCGCTCGAGTCTGACTATTTATGGTTAAGAGTTTCCATGACAAACGGTGGGTTCGGCTAAGGCCGCAAATCCAGCGGCTTCACCTGCACACCGTCCTTGATCAATCCCAGCAGGTCGTCCTGACGTGCCTGGCCCAACGTGAGACGGTACTTCGCGAGTCCAGAAAGCATGTGGTTGGTGCGTGGGACGTCGCGGCTGAGCGGGTGGTCCAGGAGCCGGCGCTCGATCTTGTGCGGCCCACGATGTATCCAATGCGGTGCGAATTCTTTGGTATCGCTGTCGGGTTGGGCAGCAACGTGGTCGGCCGCCGATTCGAACAGCGACTGCCAAGGGTTAGAGACTCCCGGTTTCATGACGCTGGAGCCATGCTCCGCTGCTACGTTTTTGCGCACAGCGTGACCGAGGTACCGGTGGACGCGGCCTTCGCGCTGTTCGAAGTCCACCGGACTGCCGGGAACGTTCCAATGGATGACCGAGTGGGCCCACCAATGGAAGTCGATTCCTTCCTGCCCCACTGACGTAGACGCCAAGACGAAGGGCCAAAAGGGGCTGTTGAACGCTCGCCGGACGTCGGGCATGCGGCTCGTATCGCCGTCGTCGGTCTTGGTATTGCTGTACCGGACGGCAAAACGCACGCCCATGCGGAGGTCATCGTGCGACCGGTCCGGATACTTGGCGAGCATCTGGGCGGGCTTTAGCGACAGGGCCTGCCGGATGTCATCGGCCAGCGACCAAAGCTGTTCATTCTTGATCTCGCCGGACGGCTGTTGGCTGCGGAGCTGGAATACATACTCGTCCAGAACTGCCTGCAGGTTGCCGTCCTCGCAGTACTGCAGGACCTTCTGCCAGTAGTCGCCTTCAGGGTAAAGCTTGTCGAGCAGCTCTGTGGCGTCGAGACGGTTGAAGAGCGTCCGCAAGCCTGTAGCGGCAAAGAGCGCGGCCTTCCACAATTCGGCTTGGTCATAACCATCGGGGATAATGCGGTTCAGCGCGCGGTACATGCAGTTGCCTGGGGAGTTCAAAGCCAGCTGTTCCAGTCCTGGTTCCCAGCCTGAAATGGGGCCGGCGACAGTCTCCAAGAGTCTGTCAATGTGAACCATATAGAGGTCCGCTTCGCCGTCGCTGCCTGACCGACGTTCATCGCCGGAATCGGTTTCCGCATCCGGGGCGTCGCTGTGGCCAAGCCACTTCAGATAGTCCGCAACACCCTTGATCTCCTGACGAATGAGCTTTACTTCGCCGTTCCACTGCGGCGGCAACGCGCCGGCAATGGAGAAGTAGGACGCCCAGGATCCGAGCCTGCTCGCCTCGCCCGCCATTCTTCCGCCGGTCCGGACGCGCGCAGCAGCGGCAGCTGCCGCCCGGACATCGGAGCCGGCTACGGCAGACCCACGGGAGGAAGCGACGGCAAAGGGGTCGGCGGCCATGGCAACTTCAGCGTGGGGGATGAACAGTGCGAGTGCCGACATCGCGCGGGGCTCCCCGTCACTGACCCGATAACGCAGACGTCCCCTGAACTTCTTGCGCGCTTCAGCCGTGTTTTCTCCGTGCAGTTCGGAGCCGCTCATGATGTGCCGCTCGGCTTCATAGGAGAGCATTGTGGTCAGCGCGGTGGGCGTCGCGTTCCACGCAGAGAAGACGAGCTGCTTAGTCACATCGGTGCCGACTGCGGCGAAGGGACCGCCTGGTTTCAGGTAGGGGAATGACGGCGGCATCCACAGCAGTTGCCACCAGCCCTGGCCCGTCGTGTGGTCCCGGACGGCGCGGAATTTTGCACTATCGGTCTCCACTTCCCCGTAGCGCCTGTACGCCTGGGCGTCGATAGTGCAGAGGTCCGGCAGCAGGGAAGTGACCGCCTGGTGGTCTCCGTGGATCCGCCCATCGATCACCCGGCCGATCTTATAGTCGGTCAGGAAGTGGGCGAACAGGGGGACGGATTTCCAGTACTCCATGGGGCTTCCTGCCTTGCCGGCCCGGAAGACGGCGGACATGGACCTGAAGCTGGCGAGGTCCTTGGCACGGACATCAACGGGTGCCATCGGGATGACCGTGAGCATGTCATCCTCGCCCAGCTGCGGCCTCTCGGTCCGGCACATGAACTGCTTCAGCGAGTCTTCAATCCGCCCGGTCAGGCTTTCGTCCTCGATGTGGCCCATGAGCTGCCGGCGCCGTTCGTCCAGGTCTGCGGCCAGGGCCTCGATGTAACCGGGTTTTTCGCGGGACAGGAATTTGAGCAGCTGGCGGAAGTCGGCCGCGTGGTCATCGCCCTCGGCGTCGTTGGCGGAGGTATGCGCCTTGTACGGGGTCGCCGAAAGCAGCAGGAGCTTGGCGCCGTCGTAATTGAGGAACTGCCGGGCCAATTCTGCGGCTGCGTCCTCCTCGCCATCTGCGGGTTTGTAGAGCAAGTCGCGGAAGCGCTGGAACTCGTCAAGGATGATCAGGTCCGGCTCCAAACATTCGAGCCCGGCTTGAGCCAAGTCACTGCGGAGTCCGCCAATAACCGAGCCCATCCGCGGTCGGACGCTCTCCGTGCCGTCCCGACGGGCGTCGCGAAGTGCCTTCCGCATAGCGGGCAGATTGCCGCTTCTATGCGCAAGAGTACGAAACTTGCTGCGGACCGACGGCGCAAAGCCTTTGGGAAAGCGGTCCTTCATGCGTGCGGCATGGCGCTGCATCGTACTGGCGTTCGCCGTCGCCCGGAGCAGCTCGATGGCCTCGCCGAAGTTGTCCTCCGTGATGACGTCGAGGGTTTCGAGCATGCGGAACAGCACCGCCCTCTCCCTGACTTGGCCGGTGGCCCCTCCGACGTTGAATGATGTGCCGGGTGTGAGCGAAATGAAATTGACCCTCTTGCTCGTACCGGGAGCAGGACGCGCGTTCAGCTTGTCGAGTTCCGTGGGCAGCAGAGTCAGCCGGCCGGATTCGACGATATCCGCCTGTCCGGTGACGTTGAGCCGGCCAAGATTCTGCTTGGCCAGATCCGCGTTGGAACAGACGTAGACCACATCGATCCGATCTACCCCGGAGTCCGGCTGGTCCATCAGCTCGATCGCCTTAGCAATGACACCCCGGGCGACCATGGACTTGCCGAGCCCGGTTTCGTCCGCGACCAGGAAAGCATCTGCGGGCTGGTCATCCACATAGAAGCGCCGGAACACATGCTCCACAGTGCGGCGCTGGAAGCCGCGCAGGCTTTCCATCGCTGGCTGGGCATCAAACCCCATGAACTGGCCCTTCTCCGGCGTCGCTAAGTTCGGTTCCGGTGGCTTCCACCGCGGCCATCCACAGGGCATGCAGCTGCTGGATCTCTTCGTCGTCGCCGCGCATGTCCAGCAGCCGGTCAATCACAATCTTCAAGTCGGCAAAGACCTCCGGGGCGTCGGTGTACGCCACAGCCCCGACGAGCGCCTCGAAAAGTCCTGAGACACCACCGCCGCCGAAGCCTGCTCCGAAGGACCACGATGCTCCCGCGCCGCTGCCCGGCGGCGCATCTTCGGGGGTGAGGAACAAGAGCAGGAACTGCCGCAGCTTTTCCGGATCGTCCAACTGGCGGGCAATAATCTCTTCCAGACGGCCGTCGGGGTCCGTGCGAAGACTGCCCTGCACCACGGTGCTCTTGCTGAGTTTCGCCACCGGGTCCTCAAGTGTCAGGACGACATACGGCGTGACGTCCGCCAAGGGCACGCCGTGGAAGCTGTGCGTCTGGGTTCCGTCTGAAGGTACGACGGCGGTGCTCGCCTGGGGCAGGGACAGTAACTTCAGCTGGGCGTTGAGTTCCGGTTGAGGCGACCAGTTGTGCGTCACCGCCACGGCATACGTCGTCTTGCCAACAGGATTGTCGTCGCGCTCTGCATCCAGCAGGAACGTCCTGGCTGCCGCCTCCCGCAGTGCGGATTCCAGCCTGAAGCCCGCCTCATCCTGCTCTGACCGGGTTTCACCGCCTGAGCCAAGGTAATCCGCAAAGGGCACGTCCTTCAGGCTCTCGCGAATCCGTTGGACACCGATCCGGGTCTTCTTCCCGCGCATTTCGAGCAGGAACTCGACGTTCTTGGAGAACCCTGCTTCGGTGGCATTCGAGGAGCCAAGCAGTGCATAGGTGGAGTGGGAGTAATCGCAGAAATATGCCTTGGCATGCAGCCCCGAAAGATCCTCCGCCACCAGCAAGCCGCCGGAGGCGTCTTTCTCCTCCAGTCCGGTGGACGCAGACTCGGGGATTCCGAGTTCATCGAAGGCCCTGAACTCTGTCCGGCCGTTGGCAACGGTGTCTTGTGCCAGCAGATCCAGTTGGTCGGCACGGGAGTAGACATATACCTTCTCAGTCCAGCGGTCGTGGAAGCGGCCGAGCAGCACATTGTCCACAAAGGGCGATATCACCAACTTCTCCCCGCCGAAGAAGGACTGATCACCGGTTTTGCCGTTCAGCGCAGGAAATGCTTTGGGCGCGCCCAGGTGCGCGACGACGGAGCCGGACGCTGGTTCCTCACCAGTGCCGAGCGGGCGGAACGCCAACTGGTCTATGCCGTCCGGGAGTTCCCAGCGGACGGATTCGAGACGTGAGGCCAGCAGACGCAGACGAGCCAGCCGCTCGGCGTCGTAATCTACAGTGCACAGCTTCGGCAGGCCGAGGATGAACCGGGCCAGCGGGCCGTTGTCGGGCTCAGCCTCGGTATTTTCGTCGGCCGGCGCGCCGTCGAGGCTGACCAGCAGGTCCCAGCTGGCATCAGGCGTGAGGTTCCGGCTGCTGCAGAGGAAGCGGTAGCGGCACTCGTCGTCGTTCACGAACTCGAGCAGCCAGACTTTCGGATGGAACAGCCCGTATCTCGGAGCCGAGACCTGATGGACCATGGGCTCGAGCAGCGCCAACAGATCCGACGCATCTTTGGGAGCTTTGATGTGTCCGGCCTGGCAGAAGACGTCCACGCGGTCCGCCACCTTGCGCAGGGCGCTCAGCACTGCCACGGGGTTGGTGAATTCTTCACCGGAACCGGCTACGAAGCTCAGCGGCACGGAGAGGGCACTGGTCATGTCCAGCGTGAAGGTGGTGCCCACCGCATGCGAGAGCCGGAAACCGGTCGGCGGCCGCAGCTGCTGCGTGAGTGCCTGCCGATTGCTCGCATCAAGCATTTGCGATCTCCGGAAGTGCTGCCAGCCCGGCATGGATGTCCAGCACGGTGCGCCGCACATTGGTCCAACGAAAACCAAGGGCGTTGACGGCCGATGGCGGCGTCCACGCGCGCATCCTGCGCTCGTTCTTGAACCGCGAGTTGGCTTTCTTCATCAGCTTCTCCCGGTTTTCGACGGCGGCGCGCACCACAGCATTGTCGATCAGCTTGTACGGGTTACGGGCGGCTTCGGTGATGGTCCGTGCGAAGCCCGCTGTGCTGGAGTTGATGCCCCCGTTGAGGCTTCGTGCCCGGGAGAGGAAATCCTCTAGATCCCATTGCTGTAGGAGTTCCTGCTTGGCTGGACGCTGCTCTTCCCATTCCTCGAGTAGTTTCTCGGTCTGTTCAAGCACGTCTGACTCGTTCCCTAGGTACTTGCTGGCTCGCTCGGCAAGCAGGTGTTGGTAGAGCGTGTTCGCGCCGTGGTGGACAAAGGAGAACGCCTCGGCATTCCGCAGCCAGAGGGCAGTCTCTCCCGTGACGCTCCGGCAGGCCGGATCGAGCCAGAGTGTTGGCGATTCTCCTTCGGGCCGGTTCGGCGCGGTGACCAGATGGGCCAGCATAGTGTTCGGGCAGGTAGTCAGGATGCGCTCCTGCAGCCATTCCGCTTCCTCGTTGGTCAGTTCCAGCCCCTGGTCTTCAGTCGTAGGGAAGCCCTCCGGCGGTTTTGGCAGGCTCGGATGCCAGATGAAGTAAGCGTCGTCGCCTTCTTCAGGCACCGGCAGGTCAGCGCACATCAGCTGGGCTACATTGGCTCGGTCGAGTTCCGGGTTCACGATTCCGTACCGGCGCAGGGCTGACCAATAGGCTGCAGAGGGAAGCTGCTGCACATTCCGGCCTGCGTCCCGGCCGATAAAGCTGTCCACCCCGATCTCCTTGAACCGCTCGATCAGCCGGCGCTCCGACTCTTCGGTCCGGAACCGTAACTGGTCAGGCTGAGCCGCTCCGTGCCGGCTGCTGAGGTAGGCCCACGGAACCAGGAGCATGTACCGGGCGCCAACATGCAGCACCGACGTACCGGGGAACAAGCTGTTGCTGATCGCATCGCGTAGCTGGCCCGTGCCCAGATCGTCAGTCGTCTCGGGGGAGCCGAACAGTTTCACCAGCTCTCGCATCCGGTTATTTTCTTCGGTGGAAGCATCGAGCCAGGAGATAAGGGATGTCATATGCAGTAAATACTCGCAGTCATAGACGTCGAACAATATTGGACTCTGGAGAAGCTAAAACGAGGATTAGGTGCACACTGTTCCACCATCAATCCTAGGAATGATCCCCCTTAGAATAAGGGTGGTCTCCGATATCCGTAGATGCATTGTGAGCTTTGCCTTCAGGGTTTTCGAACCGCCCGCTAGATTTCATCGTGTCTAGTAAGGAAAGTGCTTCCTTTGACTCGGGCTCGAGGTACCTATCCTCACTCTGAACTTGAAGTAACAACACGCCATCGGAATTTGCCTGGTCTATGACATTCTCCGTAAATCCGTTTAATGAAAAAATTACCCCTCTGCGGCGGGATAAGCGGCATATTGTAATCAGCTTGAAGTACCTGTTCAGGTCCATGCGGCGATGTTGGTCGTTTACATAGACTATGTATTCTGTGCCCGGCGGATGGCTGACTTGGTGCACCTCGTCAAAATTAAGGTTTGTAAGCTCTGCATCCATAGGGTTGATTCCCAACGCCTTGGTCCATACGGCTGGTGAATCATCTCGCGCCGATTCAAGCGACAAGGCGGTTCTTCGGTTTGCCACTGGGCGAGTGCTGGACGCTGCTGTCGGTGATTTTATCGGTGCAGGATCTAGCTGCCGAACCAGGGGCGTCATCGTAGTAGCGACGCGGGAAGAAGCCGCCTGAGCACTCTGATAAGCAATTTCTTCGAGATCTGCAAGGGTTAATTCAACTTGTCTCTTGATGTACTGCGGGTTTTTGGTGCCTAATGTGTTGTTGTACATTGAGCTCGCGCCAGCTAGTCCAATTGCCGCTCCCGTAATGCCTAGTAACACCATCATCGATTCTGGGACGTACGATGCAGCAACGAAGAGCGCGGAGCCAATGAGTGCAATAAAGCAGCCCGGTGACTGTTGAGGCGTCGGCAGTAGCTTCCGTTGTGAATATGCCCAGCGGTTGCATCTCACGCGAATTTCTTTATCGTGTTGAATGCGACTTATTTGATTCTTAGCGGATAAGGACGGGTCGGCTGCGATTTTCAGTCCTGCGTCTTTGGCTGCCTGTACCAATTCGTCCGATAAGTGAAGTCGCGGGGTTCTCATGAGGTAGCTCGCGATTGTTGTTGGGATTCAATCGATCGCGGCGCCATGGACTCCATCTGCTCGATGACGAGCTTGATGGCTTCGGGCTGCTTGTCTGGCGGATAGCCGTTGATCACCAGGAGCCGTTTGATCGATGAGCGCAGCTTGGCCCGGACATCCTCGCGGACTGTCCAATCAGTGCGGACGTCGCGGCGCATGATGCCGACCAGTTGGCGCGCGATTTCGGCCAGAATGCCTTCCCCTTGGACTTCAACGGCCGACTCGTTCTGGGCGACTGCGTCGTAGAAGGCTAGTTCGTCCTCGTTCAACGGCGGGGAGAAACGCTGGCCGCGGTGTGATTCCTCGGCGACCTCCTTCGCCAGTTCCACGAGTTCGGCTATGACTTCGGCGGAGGTCAGTTGCTGGTTGGTGTATTTGTGCATCAGCTCAGTGATGCGCTCGGAGAAGGCCCGATGTCGGATGGTGTTATGCCGCGTGGTCCGGACAGACTCCTCCGCTACCAGCTTGCGCAGCGCTTCGATGGCCAGCTGCGGGTTCTTCGCCTTTTGCGTCTTCCCGATAAACTCCGGTGTCAGATCGTTGAGCGACGGCTTGGGCATGCCGGCGGCATCGTAGATGTCGAGAACTTCACCGGTGGCGTCCGTCGCCGTCGCAATCAGCTGACCAAGCATCCGCTGAATGTCTTCGGGGACGGGCTCACCACGGGACTGTCGGTCCGCGGCGTCGTACTTGCCCATCCAGACGCGGATCTCCTCATACACCTGGATCTCCGGGCGAAGCTCTTCCAGCTTCCCGGAACCGGAGCAGAGCGCCCAAGCCCGGGCCAATTGGCCGGCTGTCTGGCGGTAGCGGGCAGAGAGCATGGGGGAGTCGCTGTCAGGCTCGTTGCCTGGAGTCGCAGGGCTGCGCAGGTAGTTGACGGCACCGCTGACGGCGTTGAGGAACGCCTTCGGCCCGCCCTTGAGCAGGACAGCCTTCCAGTTGTATCCGGCCAGAAGCCCGCGCACCTGATCGACCAGCTCCATAGCCAGCGCGGCGGCGTCGTCGACGTTCTTGCCGACGGGCTTCCTCTCCTTGTCTGTGGACGTGTACTCGGCCAGAGCCTTGGCGAGATTCTCCGCCAGGGGCGCGTAGGCCACCAAGAGCCCGTCCTTTTTGCCACGGAAAGTGCGATTGACCCGGGCGAGCGTCTGCATGAGCAGCGCACCTTTCAGCGGCCGGTCCAGAAAAAGCGTGTGTAGCGGCGGGGCGTCGAAGCCGGTGAGCATCATGTCCTTGACGATGACGAGCTCCAGCTCGTCGCCCGGATCTTTGAGCCGCTCCTTGATGGCCTTGTTCGCGGAGTCGCGGCGGACGTGGTCGATCACCGGCGGCATATCCGAGGCATCGCCGGAATAGACCACCTTGATCTTGCCCTTGTCCAGCTCGTCCGAATGCCACTCTGGCTTCAGCGCAACGATCTGCGCGTACAAGTTCGCGCAGATCTCCCGGGTCCCGCAGACGATCATCGACTTGCCGTAGGTGGCCGAACCCTCGGTGTCCGCAATGAACGGTGCCATGAGACCGCGCCGCTGCTCCCAATGCGACACCAGATCCTTGGCCAGCTCCTCTAGCCGCTCGGGGGCACCATAAACCGCGTTGACCACGGCCACGGATTGCTCGATCCGCGCGCGTTCGGTGTCGTCCAGCCCGACGGTCGCCTCATCCGCCGCAGCGTCGAGGTCCTCCTGCGTCACGCCCTCGGCAAGCTGCACCTTAATGAGCCGCGGCTCGAAGTAGACGGGCACGGTCGCGCCGTCGTCCACTGCCCGCGAAAGATCGTAGATATCGATGTAATCGCCGAACACATCACGGGTGTTGCGGTCGTCGAAAGAGATCGGTGTGCCGGTGAACGCGATCAAGGTCGCGTTCGGCAGCGCGTCGCGCAGATGCCGGGCGTAGCCGTCGAGGTCGTCGTAGTGGCTGCGGTGCGCCTCGTCGACGATGACGATGATGTTCTTCCGGTCGCTCAGCAGCGGGTGCTCTATGCCGGAATCCTTCTCTTCCTGTGTGCGCCCGAACTTCTGCAGGGTGGTGAAGTAGATGCCGCCCGTGATCCGGCCAGAGAGTTCGGCTCGCAGTTCCTTGCGCTTGCGGATCTGCTTCGGCACCTCCGGCAGCAGCCGCGAGCGGGCGAATCCGGAGAAGAGCTGCCCGTCGAGTTCGTTGCGGTCCGTAATAACGACGACGGTCGGGTTCTTCAGGGCAGGGTGCCGCATGACCCTGTTGGTGTAGAGCTCCATTTCCATCGACTTGCCGGAGCCCTGGGTATGCCAGACGACGCCGGCCTTGCCGTTCGTGCGTACTGCATCAATCGTGCTGCCCACAGCCTTGGTAACGGCAAAGTACTGGTGCGGCTTAGTGATTCGTTTGAACAGGCCTTCGGCGCCGGCATCGAACGCAGTAAAGGATTCAACTAGCTGCAGGAAACGCGTGGGGTTGTAAAGCCCAGAGATTGCGGTTTCGATCGCGAGGACCGCCTCGCCGTCAACCAGTTGGTCCGGCGGAACGGGATTGCCGTCGTCGTCCACGTTCCAAGGGGAGAAGTGGTTCAGCGGTGTGAACGGCGTGCCGTACTTGGCTTCGAGTCCGTCGGACGCGAAGGTGAAAATGCAGAAGCGGAACGCCATCGGGAATTCACGCAGGTAGGTCTGCAGCTGGGCGTGTGCGGCAGCGACGTCGGCAGTCTTGGCCCCGGCCTTCTTGAGCTCGAGGACACTCACCGGCATACCGTTGCAATAAAGCACGACGTCGAAGCGCCGCCGGCAGTCACCCTGCACCAGTGTGACCTGGTTGACGGCGAGCCAGTCGTTGTCCGTCTCCTCGGCGCCCAGCAACCGGAGCGTTGGGTTCTGCTCCGCACCTTCCGGATCGAGGTAGGTGAATCGGTAGCCTTCGACCAGCATCTTGTGAATGCGATGGTTCTCCGTAATAGCGTCCTGAGATGACGGCGCAGCGATCTCAGCTAGGGCCTGCTGCAGGTACTGCTCGGGAATCCCAGGGTTCAGCCGTCGCAGCGCAGCCAGCAGTCGCGGGCGGATGAGCAGTTCGTCCCAAGTCTCGCGCTCGCCTGACCCTGGCGCGATCTCGTCCCCGTGCATCGGTAGCCAACCGTGCTCGCCGAGCAGATCGAGGGCCAAGCCCTCCCAATCGGCCTCTGTAAACGTTGTCTGAAGTGTCATGCCCTAGCCCTTCCCCCGTGGACGGTGTGTTAAAAGAATCTATCTGCCTTCAAGATGAAGCATTCCAAAACTTGCAGATGGCATCTGCAAGTTGCCCACTGAGCGATTCAGATGTTGCAACAGGCTGTTGCAACATCTGTGTCCAATTGTGCAAGCGACGCTTGCAACATTCGGGTTGTGCAACAGCCTGTTGCACAACCCGCAGATTTGCAGACACGTTATACCGCTGCTTCCACGAGTGCTTCAGCCTCTCTAATCAGGAGCCTGCCGGACATCATCTGCGGTAGGAGGGCGTCACGTATTGTGGCGAGGGCAGTATTTTCATTGCGAAGCGACCCGAGGATCTTCAGATTTTCGTCTGCCCACCGTCCGAACTCAATAAGGAATTCCTTATCGATACGCGAGAGGGTATGACGAGCCAAATCAGCTGCCGCCACGCGCTGCCTGCCAGAGGTCCCGGCCATGTTCTGAATCGCGAATTCGCGGAAGCGCTCGCTGATGGCCATGAAATAGGAAAGGCTCAGCGGTAGGCCCGCCTTCGAGCGAATCACGATGAATTCTGTTGAACCTATGCCAACGTCGCCGTCGGAGAGAAAATCAACGTAGGCGGTCTTGCGATTCTCCAGGCATGGCGTTATGCGGGCGACCAGAGTGTCGCCATTCATGAAGCGAGTTCCGCCCTTTCGTTTTCCGATCCCCCATGTGGCGATTAGCGGTTCGGATGTGGGGAGAGCCTGCATATCGATGACAGTTGGGCCATTTGTTACCACGGTCCTGCGCGGATTCAAGTCGAATAGTGTATCTATGGTGCAGCCGCCGTCAACAGGCTCCGAGTCCAGACCCAACTGACTAAACTTGGCAGTGCCGAGCGCCTCAAAAGTACGTGCGAGCTTGTTGTTGGCATTGATCTTGTCGTCGAGGGAGCCGAGGACGTCGGCAATGGTCTTTTGGCTACTTAATGCTGGGATATTGACAGGGAGATCTCGCAATTGACCGAGGTTGAACCCAGGAATTGTGCTGCCGATGGCGCGGGACTTGACCTCGGAGATCATTCTCGGCTGACTCAGATAGTAGTAGAGGAAAACAGGATCCACCTGCTCTAAATCAGGTGTCAACTTCATCTGCTTGTTAGACACTATGTAGCGGTCATAACGCGACGATTCATCGATCAGACCTAACTGACCAACCGAGCCCCAGTTGGTGAATACGAGATCTCCGCGTTTGGCTACGCTCCGCTCGAACGTCGCTGCGAGAGCTGGTTCAAGGTAGACAAGGTCGCTCTCACTCAGCCGGACGCTAACGCCTTCGCTTAGGTTGCTGCCTCGCAGCATTGGAACACCTTCACTGCGGAAATGCTTCGAGGAAACCGATGAACCAAAGGGCCCTGTTGCCAAAGCGGACTTAGTTGAAGCCGCCAACTGACCTATGGTCGTGGAACGCCAATTGCTCACGGGAGCCTCGCTAGCTGCTCACGAACGACCTGCGCCAGTCGCTCAGATTCTTCGAACTGTTCGAAGAGTTCCTTCTTGAGCCGGACAATTTTCTCCCTGATGGGTTCGCCGTCGTCCTCGATCTCGGCTGCGCCGACGTAGCGTCCCGGGGTGAGAGCATAGTCCGCTTCTTTGATCTCCGCCAAGGTGGCCGAATAGCAGAAGCCTGGTTCGTCGTCGTACTTCAATTCCTGTTCCACGGCGGAAGGCGTGCCGCGCCAGGCGTGGTAGGTGTTGGCGATCTTGGCGATGTCCTCATCGGAAAGGGCGCGTTCTGCGCGGTCCACCATGTAACCGAGGTTCCGGGCATCGATGAACAGGACCTGTCCGGTGCGGTCCACGGTGCCGCGGCCAGCCGCGGACTTGTCCTTGGAGAAGAACCAAGTGCAGACTGGGATGCCGGTGGATCGGAAGAGCTGGGTGGGCAGGGCGACCATGCAGGAGACCAGGTCGGCCTCGACAAGCTGCGCGCGGATCTGTCCTTCACCACCGGAGTTGGAGGACATGGAGCCGTTGGCCATGACCACACCGGCCGAGCCGCCGGGGGCCAGTTTTGAGATGATGTGCTGGATCCAGGCGTAGTTGGCGTTGTTGACCGGCGGGACGCCGTAGCGCCAGCGGGAGTCCGATTCATTGCGCGCCCAGTCCTTGATGTTGAAGGGCGGGTTGGCCATGACGAAGTCGGCCTGCATCTCCGGGTGCTGGTCGCGGGCGAAGGTGTCGCCCCAGCGTGGTGCGAGGTTGGCGTTGAGCCCGTGGATAGCGAGGTTCATCTTCGCCATCCGCCACGTGCGCTCGTTGAGCTCCTGCCCGTAGACAGAGATGGCAGTGCGGTCCTCGTTGTGCGCGTCCAGGAACTTCTCGGTCTGCACGAACATGCCGCCGGAGCCGCAGCACGGGTCGTAGACGCGGCCGTCGGTCGGCTCGAGGACTTCCACGAGTACGCGCACGACGCCGGCGGGCGTGTAGAACTCGCCGCCCCGCTTGCCCTCGGCCTTGGCAAACTTCTCCAGGAAGTACTCGTAGACCTCGCCGAGCAGGTCGCGGGCGCGCGTGGCGCCTTCGCCGCGGAAGCGGGTGGTGTTGAACAGGTCCAGCAGTTCGCCGAGGCGTCGCTGGTCCACGCTGTCCCGGTTGAAGATGCGCGGCAGCGTGCCGGCGAGTGACGCGTTCGCGGCCATGATGGCATCCATGGCGGCGTCAACTAGCTCGCCGATGTTCTTCGGCGGCTGTCCGTCCATGGCGGGCAGGCCTTTGGCGTTCTCTGCGAGGTATTCCCAGCGGGCGTTCGCCGGCACCCAGAAAACGCCGCGGCCGGTGTATTCGTCCGTGTCGTCGATCAGTTGGCCGATCTGGTCTTCGTTCATGCCGTCCGCGGCCAGCTCTACCCGCAGCTGCTCGCGGCGCTCGGCGAACGCATCCGAGACGTACTTCAGGAACACCAAGCCCAGGATGACGTCCTTGTACTGCGAGGCGTCCATGGAACCGCGCAGCTTATCCGCGGCCTTCCACAACGTGTCCTTGAGTTCCTTCATGGTCGACGGCAGCGCGTCGGCCTTCTTTTTCGGGGGCACTAGGGTGTTCCTTCCGTTGACGTTTCGGGTGGGACGACGGCGAGCCGTCCGCGGGAGGTGCCGTCCATCAGCAAATCGGTGAGGTTGTTGAGCCGGGCGAGTCTGTCCTCTGCGGCCCGGCGGTGCCGGTTGAGCTCTGCCAGCGCGGCGGCCAGCGGCTCCCGCTGTGGTGCGGGAAGGGTGCGGACCGGCCATTTCCGCCAGTTGCCCGCAGGGGCGGCGTTGATGTCCGCTGCGAGGAGCTCGGGCAACAGTCCGCCGGGATCCTTGGCGCTGATCCGCAGCACCCGGGCCGGATAAATCACGACGGCGGAGCCCTCCTTGTCCACGAGAACGGCTGGTTTTGCTCCGGTGCAGAAGACGATATCGCCCGGCTCTGTCAGTTGGGCGCGCGGGTGGTTGGCAGCGAAGACCAGCCTGTCGATCCGACGTCCACCGGGATCGGAGCTGCTATGGAGCTCGGCCATTCCAAAGACACGGGCACCGCCGTCAGCTTCGGTTGACACATCGGCTTCATCCACTCGTGTTCCGGGAATGTAGACGAGGTGCCGGGCTTTCAGCAGCTGGTCGACGGTGGAGCGCCCAGGACCTGATTTTGTCTGTCCAGTGGAACGGGTGGGTGCAGTTTCCACCGTGATTTCCAATGGAACAGCCTCGACATCCGATGAGTTCAGCCGGGCAATCAAATGCTCGGCGCGAACCATGTCTTCGGCGGCGGTCGCTGCCTGAACCAGGGTCTTCAACCGCGGTATGCTGGCGGCAATCGTCAGCGCACCCCGGCCCGCGAGCAGGGCATGCGTCAGTACCAGCCGCGCGAAGCGGAAAGAGTGGGCGCGGACCAGCTCACGGTTCCCCATGGCAGCAGCCATGTCCGAAACCAGGTCCTGCACCGCGGCCTCGTCCAGTTCGACGTTGGACAGGTCCGCGGTCATGGTCCAGCGTTCGCCGATGGGAACGTCCTGGTGGGCCGGGCCGAGGACCCAGAGGGCCTGGGCCTGGCGGGATTTGCTCTTGAGCAGGCCCTGCGGCAGCTTCACGATGGCACGGACCCGGCCAGAGCGCAGGACGTCGGAGCGAATGTCTTCCACGCGGCGGTTGCCGGCAGCGTCTGCGAGGACTGCGGCGGGTCCGATAACGACGGCCCGCTGGGAGTCATCCATCCGCAGCACAATGTCGTCGACGGCGGTGAGCAGATCCTCCGGCGACAACTCCGGCTGGGCAGGGGAGGGGAACTGAGCCACGTGAACGATCGAACTTTCAGCGCCGATCCCTGCAGCGTCTTTGATACGGAGATTGTCCCGGTGTGCTGCATGGAGCCGCAACCTGCGCCGCCCGAGCCGCGCCGCGCCGTCGTCGTTGTTTCCCGCCGCGAGGACGGCGGCCTGCCCTTCGTGGAGAAGATCCGCGACACCCACCAGGAGGTCGCTCCCGCCCAGTGTGGCGTCGGCGAAGACCGGCTGCGGTTCCCCGGCCGAGAGCTCGACGGCGATCGCGGCGACCGTGCGGATGGCAATATCGGTGAGCGCCGCGAGCGATTCCTCCCGCAAACCGACCCGGAAGCGGTCCGCCATGAGGCGCTCGAAGGCGGCGGGAGCGCTGTAGGCGGCGTCCACCAGCAGGTCCGTGTACTTAGCCAACGGGACGAGTCCGCCAGCGAGGGCTTCGAGTTCCGAGTAGAGGAACGTGTCGTCCGGATCCTGCTCGTCGGCGGCGTCCAGCAGATCTGCCTCGCTGAGATCGCTGACGGGGCCACCGGTGAGTGAGCGTAGCGCGAGCAGGCCCGTCACAGCGTTGAAGTGTGCGCTGTCCAGGTTTGGGCCGGTAGGAACGGCGAAGGCCGCGAGATCCTGCGCGGCTTCCGGATTGTTGCCTCGCCCCGTGGCGTTGAGCCATTCCGCCACCTCGAAGGCGTTGAAGAGTTCCTGGTTTCCGTATATGGCCACCGGTTCAGGAAAGGGCAGCGCGGTCCCCTCGCTGCGTTTGCGCCACATGGTCACCACCGGGCGCTTGACCTGGGCCAGGAGCGCGATATCGGCAAGGGAGATGTGCAGCGGCGCGGCCGTGCCAGTCATCTGATTCCCCCTTTTTCAGTGCGTGGGTTCCAGCGTACTGGATAAACGTTCACTGGTAGAGCGTGTCCTGATAATCCCCCTTATCAGTTGTTTGTGTCCGCCTTTGATGGCGGTCGTCCTAGGTTTGAAGAGCAAGGCCGGCTGGGGTGAAAGACCGGCACTGCAGGCGGGGAGGCTGAAGCCAAGTTGTGGGGGACTTGCTTCGCCTTCCCGCCCATTAGCTACCAAGCATTCCGCACCAGACAAGGAAGCCCGTCATGACGCAACCACCGAACACAGTTCCTCCGGAACCAGCGGCGGGCGCCGACTTGAATGGCTCGGCTGGGCAGCCGGACGGAAACGCCGACGCTACTCTGGCGCGGCGGAAGGACAAGGGGCGGCTCCTATTTGCTGCAGGCGGCGTCGGTGTCGGTTTGGTTGCGGGCGTCCTGATGGGGCAGATCGACTTCCCGTCCACTTCGCACGCCATTCCCGTCGCCGTCGAATCCTGCGAGGTGGCTGACGCAACGGGCATCAGCTTGCTGGACGAGGGCCAGAGCATCTCGATGCAGACGGCGGGAAGCGAATCCACCGGGGCCGAGTATGCCGAGGTTACTTGCGTGCTGATCGCCCTTGAAACTCCGCAGAGCGTGATCTCGCGGATCGACAGCACGCGGGCCCTAGACGGACGCCAAACCGGGGAATGGGGAGAGTTCTCGGCGTCGTGGGGCTATCACCCGGACAACGGCCTGGACATCGTCGTCGAAACAGTCGACAAGAAGTAGCTCGGAAAGGTTGGGGGAAGCATGGACAAGGCAAAAGTTGGGGCAACCGGCAGAGGGAAGACGATCGCCCTGGTGATTGCCGGCGTCGTACTTTTTGGCGGTGGGATCGGCGTCGGCACCGCGGTGACGGATCCGACCGCGAGCAATGAATACGTTGCTCTCCTGGGGGAGAGGGACGCTGTGGAATCAGAGCTGACCGGGCTCGATTCGGACTATGGCGAGCTCAAAGCCGACTACGACGCGATGGCGGGCGGCATCGAAAAGCGTGAGTCCGCTGTCGAGGAACGGACCGCGGACCTCGAAAAGGGCGAGGCGGAGCTGAAGGAAGCCGAAGCTGCCGTCGCGAAGCGGGAAAAGGAAGTCTCCGGCGCCGAGAAGGAAAAGGCGGACAACACCATCCGCGAAGGTACCTGGACGGTTGGCGTGGACATCGCCGCAGGCACCTACCGCACCACGGATTCCGTCGGGTCCACCTGCTACTGGGGCATCTACACGTCCGGTACCAACGGCGACGACATCATCACCAACGACATCCCGGGCGGTGGCCGGCCAACGGTCACGCTGTCCAAGGGGCAGGACTTCAACACGACCCGCTGCGGTACGTGGGAGAAGCAGTAAACCAACAACGTCCGCCAAACGGCGGACCGATGAAAGGCGCAACCATGACTCACTACGCACCGAACGAACCGCTGGCCGGGCGGCCGGCAAACAACTATGCAGCCCAGTCGCAGGAGGGCGGCAAGTCCTTCCTGGCCACGTGGCTGTTGTCCCTGTTCCTTGGGGTCTTCGGAGTGGACCGGTTCTACTTGGGCAAGATTGGTACCGGGATCCTCAAACTGGTCACCTTGGGAGGGCTGGGGGTCTGGGTCCTGGTGGACCTGATCATCGTGCTGGCCGGCGGCCAGAGGGACAAACGCGGGCTGCCGCTGGCCGGGTACGGTAAGCATAAAGTTCTTGCCTGGATCGTGACTGCGGTCCTCATCGTGCTCAGCGCGATCACCGGCGGTTCCGCGGGGCAGGGCACTGCCGGTCCTGCGCCGATTGCGGACACGAACGCCGCGGTTCAGGAGCAGCCGGCGCCGGAGCCCGAGGCAGCTGAACCGGCTCCGGCCGAGGCGGCTGAACCGGCTCCGGCCGAGGCGGCTGAACCGGCTCCGGCCGAGGAACAGTGGACCGAGGTGGCTTCGCTCGAGGGGAGCGCTGACGCCGCCAGCCCCACCTTCGAACTAACCGGAGGCGAAACACGCCTGACATATGAATTTGAAGGGGCCGAAAATGATTTCGTTGTGGTGGCGGCCTACCTGGAGAAAGAAGGGACCGACCTGGCTGTAGATGGCGGCCTCCCGATTATGGTCCTCGACAAGCCGGGCGCCGGCGAAACAGCCCTGCACAAGACGCCGGGCAAGTACTTTCTCGACGTGCGCGCAGCCAACATCGACTCGTGGACTGTGACGATCGAGGAGAAAAAGTAGTCTGCCGAAGCTGACTCCAGGAGCCGAGCTGCTCAGGCCCAGTAAAAATGTCAGTGCGAACGGTTAACCTGAAATTCGGGGTGGTTCTGGGACGAGCACCTCGTTGGGGGATAGATAGGGGAGCTGCAATGAACTGGGCGTTGTGGGACGGAACAGGGGCGGAGCTTGCCGCACATATGCAAAGGGAACGCGAGCAACATCTCGTGGTCATTTCGCAGCGGACTGACTCGGAGGCATTGAACCTTGACGCCCAATACATCGCTGAACGTCTGGATGGATGGGCTGAGGTTGTCGTACTGAGGAACGTGGGCGCCGCATACGAGTTGTCAGAAATTCTGCCCGAACACTGGCAAGTATTCGGTGACTCGGCCCGGGCCTATCCTGCCGGTGCGACCCTGGAGGATGGCCGTCCCAGCAGGTACGTTGTCGCCCGTGCCACTGGGGAGCTGCGGAAGGCAGCCGATGAGCTGATCGACCTGGTGGATGCGATGCCGCTTCCACCGGTGGCCGCGGCAACGTTGGCTGGCCGGAAGGATCGCGTGACAAAGCCTGTCCGGCAGTCTGGTGTGGTGGCTGGCTTTCTGGGGGCTGGGGAGCGGGCTCTGCTGCACCTTGCGGATGGAAGCCGGGCCGTTGTGCGGCATGAAGACGTGATCCCGAACGTCCGGCTCGATTGGCTCATGACGAATGGACAGGCTGTTTCGGGGTTCGTGGATCCTGAGTCCAAGATCATGGACGTGTCGGACGACGTTTACATTCCCGGTACGGGACAGGTCTACCAGTGGGGTTCTGTTGTGCTGTGCCTGGTTGAGTCGGTGGGGGCGGACTCAGCTCAGCTGACTCTTGTCCCGAACGTCTCTGTCACTGTTCCGGTAGCGGACATCAGCTCCAACCCACTGGACCAGGCAGACGAGCTGCTGACCGCAGGACATGTAGTGGCAGCGCGGCTACTGCTGGACCGTGGCCGCAAGAGATTGTCACTGATCGATGTGGACGACGAGGACATGCCAGTCCCGGCGCCCGCTTTGCTAGCCGGCGGGACGCCATGGCTGGAACTGGGCCGGAACCTGTTGCCGCCCAGTTTTGAGGAACTCGCCGAAGGCGGTGCAGGAGCCGGCACGGAAGACAGGGAACGCGGCATTTCCACGCCAAGGACCCCGGCAGCACCTTCGAGACCTGCCTTAAAAGAAGTCGAGCTACAACTCGAAGCGGCACGCGCAGAGAACCGCCGTCTGCAAAAGGAGCGGCAAAACAAGGACGCCGACAGCCTGCGGGCGGACGAGCTCCAAGTCGAACTGGACAACCTCCGCAGGGAGTTCCAGGACGACGCCCGGACGATCCATGCGCTGCGCTCCGAGGCACGGCACAAAACTGAACTACTCATGAAGGCCCAGAACCGGGCACGTGTCGCGGAACGGAGGCTTGGCCGAGCAGAAGGAGGGGACGCAAAATTCTCCACAGTAGAGGAACACTTCCGGCACGAGCTCTATCTTGCATGGGTTGAGCGGGTCGCGGCGACGGAGAAGGCGAAGCTGCCAATGCAGGAGTTCACGGTTGGTCCGAAATTTCTGGACTCCTTCTACACGCATTCTGCTGAGCATCGGCGGAAAGCGCTGCGGGGCCTCGTTGATCTGTTGACGGGCAGGGCTACAAGCATGCCTGCCCGTCAGCTCCACCAGTTGCGAACCGGCGTCGGCGGTGATGACGGCCCGGTTGTCCGCTCCTCTGATCGGGCCCGCTGCATGCGTATGTCGGTGGAAGTCAACGCTCCGGCCGCCCGCCGGTTACATTTCTGGGACATACCGGGTGGACCTATCGAGCTTCACGAGCTGGTCCCGCATGATGTGACGGACCCGTGATTTCTGAGGCGGAGGCCGAGTCGTAAATCCCTCCACCGGACGGGTTGATGTGGTGAGCCCGCACCTGCGTCACGGCGAGATCCAAGAGCGGCGTATCGACATTCAGGGTTCGTGCCCGGGCCGCGAGAGACCCGAGAAGGTGCTCGGCTTCGACTGCCTGCCCCCTTTGGAGATCCCGGTAAAGCGAAGAAGTGAACGCAGACCCCGGAGCTGACAGCATCTGCAGGCTCTGCTGATGCCCCAGCTCGCTCACGGGGTAGCCAGCTGCTGCGGCAACGTTTTCGGCTTCGGTGATGGCTTGCAGGATTTGGGGCCGACCTCCTGCTTCGAGGATCACGCCCACATTGTTGCGTAGCAGGCAGGTGAGAGCTCCGGCTGCGCTGATGAATGCCCACTTTTCCCAGAGCTGCTGCATCATCGTCGTCGTGATGGTCAGGTCGATGCCGGGAACATCCAGGTTTTCCACGAGGGAGGGAGGAAGTGGGTCGGCCGTCAACGCCCCGACGGTCATTGTGGACAGTGCTGTCATCTGCCGGATGGCACCGGACTCGTCGACCATAGCGACGATTTTCACTAGGCCACCAATTACCTGCCCCGGATAGGCGTCTTCGAGCACGTCGATATGGTCAAGACCGTTGAGGAACGGCAGAATCAGTGTCTTGTTGCTGATCGCTGGGGCGGCGGTGTCGAGGATCCCCTCAAGTGCGGGTGCTTTCACCGCAATCACCACCAAGTCGTAATGATCACCTTCAGAGATGGTGGTGACGGCTGTAACGGCATGCGTCCGATCCCCGTCTGGGGCGAAGAAGCGCAGGCCATCCCTTTGCAGGAGTCTCTGGCGTTCAGGGCGAACAAGGTACGTGACGTCTCTGCCCGCTTCCTGGAGCCGCGTTCCAAACGCACCTCCGGTAGCTCCCGCGCCAACAATCAATATGCGCACCGGTACTTCCTTCCAGTTTGTCCCAGGCAGAGAATGCGGTTAGAGGACAGTGTTCTGATCATTTCAAGTCTCTCAGCCCCTCATCGGACTCAGAAGCAGAAGTGCTGTGTCTACATCAGCCACCACTTCGTCAAGAGTGCCGTGCTCGTGTTTGCCCACTTTGCGCGAACAGACATCAAACGTCTAATGTTTACATATGTCGTCCCGGATTACTCAAGCTCCTCCTCATGAACCTGCTAATGAGAACTTGGGCGAAGTCCTGGATGAAACTCTTGCTCCGGAGTTGGAAGAGCGTCTGATGGCGCCGAAGCCGGCCACGCCGAAAAGGCTTGCGGCCTTCTTGGCGATTACCGCCGTCGTACTTATTGGTCTGAATTTGCGCGTGGGGGTAGCCAGCGCCGCCGCCCTGTTCCACGATCTGCAGCTGCTGCTGGGGTACGGACCGCTGGTGGCGGCCACGCTGCCGTCGATTCCCGTCATCTGCTTCGCCGTTGCCGGCGCCGCCACATCCTGGCTGACCAGACTCGTCGGGCTGGAACGCGCGATCGCTGTTGCATTGACGCTTCTCACGGCCGGACTGGCGCTGCGCGTGGTCGATTCGGTCGGCATGCTGCTGCTGGGCACGGTGGTCAGCATGTCGGGGCTGGCCATCTGCAACGTGGCGATGCCATCCTTCATCCGCAAGCACTTTGCACACCGGACTTCGACGATGACGGGCGTTTACACCATCACCATGTCGATCGGCGCGACCACTGCCGCTGCGCTGAGTGTCCCGGTGGCGATGCAGCTGAACTCGCCGGTTATGGGCCTTGCGTCGTGGTCGCTTCTGGCCGTCGTCGCCCTGCTCGCGTTCATTCCACTGGCTGTGTCTTCCAAACCGCGCCCGGTAGCCGAAACCGGCGCGGGCGTCTCGCCGTGGCCGTTGCTGCTCACCCGCCAAGGCCTGTTGATCACCGGTCTCTTCACCGTGCAGGCGCTGCTGGTCTATACGATCATCAGCTGGCTGCCCTCCATCCTCATCGCCCGCGGACTGGATCCGGCGTCCGCGGGGCTGATGCTCGGTGCTCTGCAGTTGATCAGCATTCCCGCAGTTGTCCTGGTGCTGGCGATGGCCAGCAGGCCACGGCTGCTGCGCCCGGCGTTCATGGTGTCCACCGGCGCCAGCTTCCTGGGCTACGTTTGTCTGCTGGTCATGCCCAACCAGCTGGTCCTTGTGCCAGTGCTGCTGATCGGCATCGGGTTCTCGGTGTTCCCGATCGTCATGGTGGTGATCAGCCGCAGCGGCAACAACGCGGCGGAAACCACGGCGATGTCCACTCTTGCCCAGTCGGTGGGCTATCTCGTGGCGACCGTGGGTCCGTTCGGCCTGGGTTTGCTGCACGCGGCCACCGGCGGGTGGACGCTGTCGCTGGAGCTGATGGTGGCCGTGGCGGTGCTGCAGCTGTTCCTGGCGTACTGGCTCAGCGCCGGTGGCGGTGGACGCGGACGGGGCCGTGGCCGGGTACGCTCGGGCGGCCGGGGGCGTTTGCTTGGGCGTCGCGGCGAGGGGAGCCAGGCATGACGCTCGGTTCAGTCCACCGCCCGCAGCTTGCCGACGAAGTCACCGAGCGGCTGCGCGAGGCGATCGTCTCCGGCCAGTGGCCCCTGCAGGAACGGATCCCGCCCGAGCCCGAGCTCATGGCGCAGCTCGGCGTTTCACGGGGGACGCTGCGCGAGGGGATCAAGGCGCTGGCCCACTCGGGGATGCTGGAGGTCCGGCGCGGGGACGGCACCTACGTCCGCGCGGCCAGCGAGATCCATGGTGCCGCCCGCAAGGCCTACCGGGATTACGAGGACGAGGACGTACTGCAGGTCCGCTTCGCTCTGGATACGAAGGCCGCGCGTCTGGCCGCCCGCTTAGCTAACGACGACGACATCGCGGCTATGCGGACGATGCTCGCCAAGCGCCGCGAGGCCTGGGCGGCGGAGGACCTGGAACAGTGGATTGCGGCCGACTGGGAGTTCCACCTGAAGGTGGCGGAATCCTCGGGCAACAGGCTGCTGCACGAGCTCTACGGCAGTTTCGGTGATGTCTTCCACGGCACGAAAATGGCCCAGCGGTTGCGCAATGGATTCGACGGCTGCCTGGAAGCCGGGCATGAGGCGCTCGTGGCGGCCATTGCCGCCGGCGACGAGGAAGCGGCCGTGGCGACAGTCAACGCCAATCTCAACTACTGCATGTCATGGATGAAGCAGCCGGGGGAGTAGCAGTCCAGGGCCGTGCCCGGCCCGCTCATCCGGCCTTATGCAGCGCCGAGCCTTTATGGACCGCGACATGGTCCGTCTTGTCGCTCTTGATTTCGTACTGCGGCTCATCCGGCGAGCAGCGCCGGGTGCGGCCTTTGAATTCGAAGTCCTTCGTGTGGATCTTGGTGATAGTGCCGGAAACCTCGCCGCCCTCTGTATTCCACCGCACGTGGTCGCCGGTCTTGAATGATGCAGCCATGTAGGCCTCCTCTCAGGCCAGCCGGGTTTCCGTCGTCGTATGCAGATGCTCGCCGCCATGGGGGTGGGCCTCGCCGACAATCTCATGCAGCCCTTCGACCGCCTCGACCAGAGACAGATCCGGCTGGGAAACAATGAAGGGCAGCAGCAGCTTGTTTTCCTTGTCCAGGTGCTGCGCGAAGAGGCGCTCGATCGCGGTGGCCAGGGCGGCGGCCCGGATTCCCTGGGCACCGCGCAGTTCCTCCAACGAATTGGTGATCACCCGGTGCTCGGCGAGCAGACCCTCGACAAGAAGCGTTGCCTCCGGCCGGGAACGGGCTCGTTCGTAAAGGGCTGATTCCTCTGCCATGGCATGCGGAATCAGCTCGATTTCACACCACTCCACCAGCAGTGCGTGCGCGTCATGTTCCGCCGGCTTCTTCCCGCTTTCAACCGCGTCAACCAACGCGCGGGTCAAATGGTTCAGCCGGGTCAGCATCTGCCCGTGATGGTGTTCGACGGCGGCGATGGCCTGCTGGTCGCTGTTCACATCTTTGGCTTCGTTGACCATCTCTACCATTGCCCTTCCCGCGTATACGGCCGCGACCACAAGGCAATCTGCAGCAGCACCGCTTTGAGCCAGGCCTGCATCATGGCATCAACTTGTTCGCCGTCGTTCTCTTTGCGCGCCAGGAAGGGACGGACGGTGATCGTGACCGGCCCGGTCAATGCGATGAGATGCCGCAGCGGCACTACCGAGGTGGAGCCGACATGGTCCGTCTCGTTCTTGTGGGCCGGAGTGTGCCGGAGTGCGATTTCGTTCTGGTAATCCAGCCATTCCTGGTCGTAGGAGCGGGAGCAGGTGTCCCGGATCCATTGCCCGAAACGCGGACGGACCGCCGCGAGGTACTCATCGATGGGCGGGCCCCCGGGCTGGGAAAAGTGGGCCACCAGTTGCGGCTGGCTGGCAACGAAGCCGTACCAGACATCGAGAATGTCATCGACCTGGTCATCGAGCAGTTCGC
Organism: Arthrobacter sp. B055-34; assembly: GCF_059090425.1. Lineage (NCBI taxonomy): Bacteria > Bacillati > Actinomycetota > Actinomycetes > Micrococcales > Micrococcaceae > Arthrobacter > Arthrobacter sp. B055-34. The sequence continues at coordinate 37,664 of NZ_JBNHFQ010000011.1, read as the reverse complement.
CTGCCCGCTGCAGCAGCGCCGTGTCGCGTTCATCGAGCATCACACTGGCCTTGAGTTCCTCCAACTCGGTCAGGGTGACGGGCGAATGCTCGGCGGTTCCGTAGTTGTAGCCGGGAATCTCTGTGTTGGTCGACTCGGACGACATGGCCATACCTCCAACTAGTTCGCGTCCCTCATTCGTACCCCCGGGTGCAGCCAGGGTCAATGGTTTGCCGCCGGGCCTGTTCGCGGGTGGGACGTGAGCTAAGTCGGTCGAGGGGTACAAACATCTCAAATGTTGGGGAAAGAGTTGGGGAAATGAAGAATCTGTTTTCATGCTCCTTGTGGGCGGCCCATTCGGCGCGAGATCGGCTTCCCAACCCACGACGGCGACGTCTTTCTTCCCGCCGCGTAGATACAGCCGGGACCGCGTGGAAGGCAATCAGGCTGCTGCTGCCCAACGGCTGATTGGTGCAGGTGCCTTCAAACCCGGCCTCCGTGAGACTCACGGACACCGTTTCAACGATCCTCCGGACGGGTGAGCTTGGCGGAGGTTCGAAAAAGAGCCTAAGGACGCCGTCGTCGGACAGGATGCGGGCGAGTTTTTGGAGCTCCTCGACGGCGTTCCGGGTCCAGAAGAGGTTCACGTTGATCGCAAAAACCGTGTCGAAAGGGCCGGCGGACTGCAAAGCGGCGTCTTCGAGAGGTGCACACCGCACTTCTGCGGTGCCCCGGTCGATAAAGCCTGCGAGGCGTTGTCGGCTCGCGGACACAGCCTTTTCGGAGCGGTCGATCCCCAGGTAGCGTCCCGTTGTCAGCTGCGCGCAGATCAAGGATGCCGCAGCGCCGGTGCCACCGCCGATTTCCAGAATCGCCTGCGCCGGACGAACGGCGAGCACCTCAACGGCTCTACGCACTCTCGGTGGCACAGAACCGGGCAGCAACGTTCCATCACCCTCAGTAACCAGCAGCAAGAAGTCTTTGCGCACAATAAGATGCCGAAGAGGGGACATTGGCAAGAGCTGTTCGGAAACCGGGAGGACCACATGGGTGCAATGAACGACCTGCTGAGTCCGGAGGCCGTGGAGGGACTGAGGACAACGCTTGGCCAGGGCTCACCTCGTTCGGACTGGCCGGCGCTCGCCGCCGCCGAGGCGAAGCTGGAGCCGCTCTCGCTCCGCGCGCGCTGCGATCTGCTGACGGCTGCGCTGCTGTCCGATCTGGACGTCGGCTACGATCAGGCAGCCGACATTGTCCGCACTGCTCTGAATGATGAGTCCTTCAGCGGCTGGATGATCTGGCCTGTCTCGGAGGCTGCCGTCACGCTCGCGTTGCAGGACGGCACCACGCGCGCCTTCGACGATGCCCTGGCCTTGCTCTTCGAGCTGACTCCCCGGCTCACCGGGGAGTTCGCGATCCGCCGCCTGCTTCTGCAGGACCTTGACCGGGCGCTGGCACAGATGCAGGACTGGACGCGGCACACGGACGAGCAGGTCCGCCGGCTCGCCAGCGAAGGGCCCCGGCCGTACCTTCCATGGGCGGTCCGCGTGCCGGAAATCATCGCCCGCCCGGAAGCGACGCTGCCGCTCCTGGATGCCCTGCACGCCGATCCAAGCCAACTCGTCCGCCGGTCCGTGGCGAACCACCTCAACGACATCGCCCGCCACGACCCGGAAACCGTGGTCGCCCTGGTAGAGAAATGGCAGGGGGATCCCGGCGACGGAACGCCGTGGGTGGTGCGGCACGGGCTGCGGACACTGGTCAAGAAGGCGCACCCCGGCGCGCTTGCTTTGCTGGGCTTCACTCCGAATGCGGTGAGCATCGCCGTGCCGGAACTGGACCGGATCGAGGTGCAGTTGCCGGGCGAAATCGCGTTCACGGTTGCGGTCACCAACGACTCGCTGCACCCGGCGCGTCTGGCCGTGGACTATGTGGTCCATTACGTGAAGGCCAACGGAACGCTGGCCCCGAAGGTCTTCAAACTCGCAGTCGCGGAACTGAAACCGGGCGAGACCCGCCGGTTCAGGAAGATCCATGCCCTCCGGCCGATGACCACCCGGGTGCATTACGCCGGCCGCCACCTGCTTCAAGTGCAGGTGAACGGCCAGCTATCGGCGGCGGTGGAGTTCGACGTCGTTATTTAGCGGTGGCCGGGGAGCGATGGCAGGAAATCGACGGAAACTGGCAGTTTTCCCGGCCATGGAATCCGGTGTGCACGGCGTTGATGCTAAGACCTATCGGAATCCGTGAAGAAAGCAGGACCAGCCATGAGCCTCCAACCTCCGGAATACTGGCTGAAAATCCACAACATCGAACTGCAGCAGCTGATGGCGCAGGCAGAGCGGACCCGCCAGCGCTCGCAGTACCAAGGGAATGGGACGGCCTTGAGGTCACCCAGGAACCGGGCCAAGGCGCTGGTGCCCACCCGGCAAGCAGCTACAGCCAAGACGCATGACAATCGGGCGCTGGCCTGGCTCCACGGCTTAATGCCGCAGCTGAGGCGCAGAGGACTAACGGCGCCGGCACCGGCTGGGCGGCAGCCAGCAGACTGCTGCGCCTGACTCCAGACGCCCCGGGTGTGCTCAGGAACCGGACGAATCCGCCGGACCCGTCCGGTTCCTCCGGCGTCGGTCGTAGACTCGGGCCATGGCACGCTTTTTGGTTTTTGTTGTTCTTGCGGTGCTGGGCTTTATTACCATCGTGGCCGCGTCGTTCGGTTCCGTTGGCTGGTGGGTGCTGGCCGCCGTCGTTGTTGCGCTCTTGGTGATCGGGATCTGGGATGTGGTCCAGACCAGGCACTCGATCCTGCGGAACTATCCAATCTTGGGGCATATGCGCTACGTACTGGAATCCATCCGGCCGGAAATCCAGCAGTACTTTGTCGAGCGGAACGTGGACGGGAAGCCGTTCAACCGGGATGTGCGGTCGCTGGTGTATGCGCGGGCCAAAGGCGAGAACAGCCACAAGGCCTTCGGTACGGAACGCGAAGTGAACCAGATCGGCTACGAATACCTGATCCATTCCACCGCCCCGGTAGCGCCGCCCAAGCAGCATCCGCGGATACCGCTGGGCGGGCCTGATTGCAGGCAGCCCTACGACATTTCGCTGTTCAACGTCTCGTCCATGAGCTTCGGCTCGCTGTCGAAGAATGCCGTGCTCGCGATGAATAAAGGTGCGGCGCTGGGCGGCTTCGTGCAGGAAACAGGTGAAGGCGGCCTGACCAAGTACCACCTCGAATACGGTGCCGACTTGATCTGGGAAATAGGCTCCGGCTACTTTGGCGCGCGCGACAAGGACGGCCATTTCAGCCCCGAGGCCTTTATTCCGAAGGCGGCGCGCCCCGAGGTCAAGGGCATCAGCATCAAGCTTTCGCAAGGGGCCAAGCCCGGTCTGGGCGGTGTCCTGCCAGGCTCGAAAGTCACCCCGGAGATTGCCGAAGCACGCGGGGTGGAGATGGGCGTCGACTGTGTGTCGCCTGCCAGCCACAGCGCCTTCGGCACACCGCGGGAGCTGATCCGCTTCGTCAAGCAGCTGCGCGATCTCTCCGACGGCAAGCCCATCGGCTTCAAGCTGTGCGTGGGTTCGCGCGTGGACGTGCTCGCCATTTGCAAGGCGATGCTGGAGGAGAAAGTGACTCCGGATTTCATCGTCGTCGATGGGTCCGAAGGCGGGACCGGCGCGGCGCCGCTGGAGTACCAGGACAACGTGGGCACGCCGCTGACCGAAGGCCTGATGCTGGTGCACAACGCCCTGATCGGAGTGGGGCTGCGGGAGCGGGTCCGCATTGCCGCCGCGGGGAAGGTCGCATCCGGCTCGGACATCGTCAAACGCCTGATCGAAGGCGCGGACTTCACGATGAGCGCGCGGACCATGATGATGGCCACCGGCTGCATCCAGGCGCAGAAATGCCACACTAACGAATGCCCGGTGGGCGTGGCCACGCAGAACCCGCGGCTGGTGCGCGCGCTCAACGTCGAAGACAAGGGCCAGCGCGTTTTCAACTACCAGAAGCTCACAGTGGACGAGAGCGTGCAGATCATGGCGTCGATGGGCTGCAAATCCCCGGACGAGGTCTCGCCGCGGATGCTTCGGCGCCGCGTGGACCATCTGACCACGCGCTCCTACGAGAACATCTACAACTGGATGGAGCCCGGCGAACTGCTCAAGGATCCTCCCCGCGGCTGGAGCGAAGACTGGAACCTGGCCAACGCCGACTACTTCCGCGAACCGCCCAAGAAGCCCGCCGAGGACGAACACAAGGCGGAGCCCGTACCAGGCAGTCCGGAGTATGACCGGGCCCGGCTCCCCGGCGACAAGCACCAGCCTGAAGGCCAGGTTGGCCGCCCCGAGGGCGAACTGGGCCGCTAGGAAATACAGAAGTCCTCATGTTACGGCGCGGTTGAGTGCTCCGGGGTGCGGCGGGCAGAATCGGACGCAGAATCAAGAGTTCCAACCTTCGGCCCTGGCCGGTTGGACGGCAACCCTCGTAGCTGTAGCGGGGTGCCCCAGGTGAAGATTCGACGCCGGCCCAAACGGGAGGCGTAAGTATGGCGCCCTGCTCCGGCGTGCGCCGACAGGAAGGATTCCACCATGACTGAAACAGCTCTCCGTGATCTGGCCGAAGACCGTGCCGCCCGGCTGGATGAGGCCGGCGCCTTCTGGACCGGCAAGATTGCCGAAGACACCGCCAATGCCAAGCTGACGTTCAAGGTGGCAGGTCAGGGAACCGGCCCGGTAGCCACCCGTGTCACCGCGGGCAGGCACGAGTTTTCCGTTGACGAACCGGCGGGCCTGGCCGGTGAGGACACCGCCGCGAGCCCGGTGGAGTACGCGCTGGGTGCCCTGGCCTCCTGCCAGGTAGTGGTCTACCGGCTGTACGCACACCAGCTGGGTATCCGTTTCGACGAGATCAGCATCGACGCCGAGGGCGATCTGGACGTGCAGGGCCTGTTCGGCGCCGATCAGAGCGTGCGTCCTGGATTCAGCGCCGTGCGGTTGAACGTGAACATCAGCGGCCCCGAAACGCAGGAACGCTACGAGGAGCTGCGCCGCACCGTGGACGCGCACTGCCCGGTGCTGGATCTCTTCGCCAACCCCACGCCGGTTAGCGCCGAGGTCTTCAAGAAGTAGCACGGGCTATTCCCCTTCGGCGCAGTCGATCGTACCCTAGGGCCAGGAGGTATTTCACGATGAAGGCATCGCCAGGCAACAGGATCATTGTCCGCGGCCGGACCGTAGAGTCGTCCGACCGGCACGGGGAAATTGTTGAGGTCAGGGGTGATGACGGCGCTCCTCCGTACTTTGTGCGGTTCGACGACGGCCACGAATCGGTGGTTTTCCCCGGCGGGGATTTCGTAGTTGAGCACAACCCCTAGCCACAGGTTCCAGCCCGTTCATCAGCCGAGAGCGGATCTGAGGGCGAGCAGCATGATGATGCTGCTCGCCCTTGCGCTGTCCAACATCGGCGGACCACAGGCAAGAAGACCCAGCCAACGCAACATGGCCATTTCAGGCCGAAACATCGTAGTAATGTCGTGCAGTTACTCTTGCCGTGATCGGTGCCACCTTCGCGCCGCCGGCAATTTTCCATGCCCGAACGGCATCTGAACGAGAAAGGGGCATCGGCGTGGCTGTATCACAACACGAATCCGAACCCTCATTGAAGAAAGTACTGGGACGCCTCGACGTCCTCGCCCTGGGCTTCGGGGCCATGATCGGCTTCGGCTGGGTGGTCCTGACCGGCGGCTGGTTGGAGTCCGCCGGAACCATGGGCTCAGTGACGGCCATGCTTGCGGGCGGCATCATCATGGGCGTGGTCGGACTCACTTATGCCGAGCTGTGTGCGGCAATGCCCAAGGCCGGCGGCGAGCACAACTACATCATGCGGGCGATGGGACCGCGCCCGTCCTTCATCGGTTCCTGGGCCATCATCGGCGGCTACGTGACCATCGTGGCCTTCGAAGCGGTGGCGCTTCCGCGGACCGTCCAGTACATCTTTCCCAACCTCAGCCAGATCAAGCTCTGGAACGTCGCCGGTTTCGACGTCCACCTGACCTGGGCGCTGGTAGGGGCCGTTGCCGCCGTCGTTATTACCTGGATCAACATCCGTGGTGTGAAGGAAGCCGGCATCGTGCAGACCTTTGTGGTGCTGTTCCTGCTGGCCATCGGCCTGGTCATGATCGCCGGAGCATTTACCGGCGGCGAAGTGTCCAATATGGAGCCGTTCTTCAACGGCGGCATGACCGGGTTCTTCGCGGTACTCGTGGTGGTGCCGTTCCTGTTCATCGGCTTCGATGTGATTCCGCAGTCCGCCGAGGAAGTGAACATTCCGGCGCGTCAGATCGGCCGGCTCGTGGTGGTCTCGGTCATCCTGGCCACTATTTGGTACGTGATGGTGGTGCTGACCACGTCTTCGGCCATGCCGGCCAGTGAGCTGGCCGGGACGGACATTGCGACGGCGGACGCCGTGGGTGCGATGTTCGGTTCGGACATCATGGCCAAGGTACTGATCGCCGGCGGTATCGCTGGCATCCTCACCTCGTGGAACTCGTTGCTGCTCGGCGCATCCCGGCTGATGTTCTCGCTGGCGCGCTCCGGAATGCTGCCGGCCTGGTTCGGCAAGTTGCACTCCAAGTACGGCACCCCGCACAATGCCCTGCTGTTCGTCGGCGGGCTGAGCGTCCTGGCGCCGTTCTTCGGCGTGGAGATGCTGGTCTGGTTGGTGGACTCCGGCGCGCCGAGCATCGTGCTGGCCTACACCATGGTGGCGATTTCCTTTCTGATCCTGCGCCGCCGCGAACCGGAGATGGACCGGCCGCTGCGGATCGGCGGCAAAGGCAAGGGCGGCGTCGCGATCGGCATCGCCGCGGCCGTGCTGGGCGTGGCTTTGTTCAGCCTGTACATGCCGGGGATGCCGGCTCAGCTGGGCATCGAGCCGTGGATCCTCTTTGGCCTGTGGTGGGTCATCGGGCTGGTCTTCTTCTTCCGGGTGCCCGCCGGCATCAAGGCCGGGCCGCTGGCGGAAGAGCACGTGTTGGCGCGGGTCCGCTCGCGCTGACGCAGCACACTCTGCGCTGACCGCAAGACCAACGACGGCGGTGCCTGCCTTTCGTCCCCACCCAGGCAAGGTGCCGGGCGAGGGGGAAGGGGGCATCGCCGTCGTAATCAGTAGCGGTACGGGTTGTCTTCGGCGGCGCCGTGGCGGGCGTGTTCGAAGCCTTCCTGCCAGGCATCCCGGACAGCGTGGGTCAGCTCCGACAGCAGCCGGTATGACGGGTGGTCGGGGCCGACCCAGAGCATTTCTTCCTGCGCCCGGTCAAGAATCCCGTGGATCCGTTCGCTCAGTGCTTTCTCCTCAGGGCGCCCATGATTTTCCCGCCGATGCCGCCGTGTTCCGTGCCGGCGGCTCCGGCCGATCCATAAGTACCGCGCGTTCTGCCCCGCGTGGTGCCGGGAGTATGCCCGGTGCCCATCCTGCCCTTGCCGCCCAACCGCTCGGCGGCCCGCTTGATCCTGTTACCTATACCCATGGTGTTTCTCCTATGGCTGGCAGTGCCCGCCTGCAAGGACGCCGACAGGTCACCCCTCCATTTTAAGACGGGGTATGTGCCAGCGCACTAGGGAGTCAGACCATGGTGCTGGAGGTGGCTACCGCGCCGAAGATGCCGAAGACGAAGATGAACAGCAGCACCCAGCCCAGCAGCATGAGGCCGTTGAGCACCAAGCCGGCGATCGCCATTCCCCTGCCCGCGGGTTCTTTGTTCAGGCCAACCAGACCGAAGATGAATCCCACAATGGGCACCACGAAAGTGAACCCGAGAAACAGCGAGACCAGCCCCAGCACCATGGCCGTGACGCTGGCGCCCTTCGGCTGGGGCTGGACGTAGACCTGCTGGTAGACCGGCGCGGGATGCTGCGGCACGGGCAGATTCGACGGCTGGTACGGATTGGACATGCTGACCCCCGGAGGTAGTGCTGAAAGGTTTACCCAGCGTATCGCCGCCGCCGGACAGTCAGCGCACTGTTACCGGCGGGTTGGCCTCCGTGCGGGTCAACTCATCGTCAGTCCTCCGCTGACGCTGATGGCCTGGCCTGTGATGTAGCCGGCGCCATCGGCTGCCAGAAACAGGACAGCTGACGCGACTTCGGTCGCCGTACCCCGCCGCCGCTTCGGGATGGCCTTAACCATGCCGTTCATGACCTTGCCGGTCAGACCATCGGACGCCAGCATGTCCTGCAGCAGAGCGGTGTCGGTAGGACCCGGGCAGACGACATTGGCCGTGATGTCCAAGGCTGCGTTCTCCCGCGCAATGGCTTTGCCAAAGGCAATCACGCCGCCTCTGGCCGCCGAGGATGCGGCATCCCCGCTGGAGCCGACCTTGCCGCTGTCCGAACCAACCACCACGATGCGGCCGTAGTTGCTGTCCCGCATGATTGGCAGTACCGCACGGACAGTGTTCATGACGGCTAAGAGTTCGGTATCCACTATCTCCCGAGCAGCGGCCGCCTCAGTTTCGTGAAACAACCGCAGCTCGTGCCGGTGCCCGGCGGTAATGACCAGGATGTCCACTCCGCCCAAGGCTGCTGCGGCGCGATTTACGACGTCGGTCACCGCGGTGTCGTCCGCCGCGTCCAGTTGGGCGAATCCCGCGCACCCGGACGGAGTCAGCCGCTGGGCCAATTCTTCGGCAACCTCCCGGCTGCGATGGTAGGTGAAGAACACCGTCGACCCGGCAGCCGCCAGATCAAGGCAGACCTGTGCACCGATGCCGCCTCCACCAATCACCAGTGCTCTCCTGCCGTTGAGGCTGGCGGATCTGCTCTCTGCTGGGGCGTCGCTCATGCGAAAGCCGAGATTCCGGTGGTGGCGCGGCCGATCAGCAGGGACTGGATGGAATCGGTGCCTTCGTAGGTGTGGACCACTTCCATATCCGTCAGGTGCCGTCCCACATGGAAGTCCAACAGCAGCCCGTTGCCCCCGAGGATGTCACGGGCTTCGGAACAGATCCAGCGTGCTTTCTGCGCGGTGTGCATTTTCGCCACGGAAGCCATGGTGCCGGTCCACTGCCCGCTTTCCTGCAGGGACGCCATTCGGAAGCACATCAGTTGGATGGCCGTGAGCTCGGCCAGCATATTGGCAAGTTTGTTCTGCACCAGCTGGTAGCTTGCGATCGGTTTGCCGAACTGGGTCCTGACCTGCGCATAGGTCAGCGCGGCCTCGTAGGTGGCGAGCGCGTGGCCCAGGCTCTCCCAGGAGGCGCCGCCGCGGGTGGACGCCAGCACCCGCGAAGCATCCCGGAACGATTCCGCTCCCGGCAACCGGTTTTCATCCGGGATCCGCAGATTCTTCATTTCGATGTCGGGCTGCAGGATGGCCCGCTTGCCGATTTTCCCGGTAATCACTTCGGTGCTGTACCCCGGCGGGTAAGTGCCGTCGTCGTTCTTCTCCAAAACGAACGCCTTGACCTTGCCATCGGCCTCATCCCGGGCCCAAATAACGACGACATCAGCGAAGCTCGCGTTGCCGATCCATCGTTTGCGCCCGCTAAGTACCCAATGGGTCCCGTCGCTGCGGGCTGTAGTTTCCAGCTGGGCGGAGTCCGAGCCATGCTCCGGCTCGGTCAGTGCGAAGGCACCGACGAGGTCCAGGGCAGCCATGCGGGGAAGCCACCGCTGCTTCTGTTCTTCGCTGCCGAGCATGTTGATAGTGCCCATGGTCAGGTTGGACTGGACGCCGATAAAAGTGTTCATCGAGCCGTCGCCGCGGGACATTTCCACGGTCGCCATGCCTGCCGCCAGCCGGCTCATGCCGGGGCAGCCGTAGCCTTCGATGGTGGAGCCGATGATCCTCAACTTGGCCAGTTCCGGCAGCAGCTCATGCGGGAACTCCGCGCGTTCCCAGTAGCCGTTGATGACCGGCAGTACGTGTTCGTTGACGAAGCCGCGGACCTTGTTCTTGACCGCGCGGTCCTCGTCCGTCAGCTGCTCCAGGAGCAGGTAGCAGTCCGTGTCTTTCGCGTCCGTGAGTCCCTTGGCCAGGGCTGCGGTGTACTGGTCATTAATGGTCATAGGAGTACCAGCCCTTTCCGGTCTTCTTGCCGTAGTGGCCCTGTTCGTAGAGTTCCTTCAGTGCCGGGTGGGGTAGGTCCGCGGGGTCCTGGGTTTCTTCGTAGGTGGCTTGCCGGATCAGGTAGCTCACGTCCAGGCCTACCAGGTCCATCAGTTCGAACGGTCCCATGGGATGGCCGAGCGCGGTCTTGGCGGCGGTGTCGATGTCTTCGTAGCTGGCGATGCCGTCGGCGTAGAGCCGCAGGGCTTCGTCCCGGATGGCGCCCATGAGCCGGTTGGCCACGAAGCCCGGGATCTCTTGGTTGATCAGGACCGGCGCGTTGCCCAAGGTGCGGGCAAGTTCCATCGTGGCGTCCACGGTTTCCTGCGAGGTTTTGGCGTGGCGGACGACTTCCACGCACTTCATCACCAGGGCGGGGTTGAAGAAGTGCATGTTGCAGACTTTGTCCGGCCGGGCCGTTTCGGAAGCAACCTTGGACGAACCGAGCGTGGAGGAGTTGGTGGCCAGGATGGTGTGCGGAGGTGCGGCTTGGTCCAGGGCCGCGAAGATGCGGCGTTTGATGTCCAGTTTTTCGGTGGCCGCTTCGATGGCGAAGTCGGCGTCCGCAGCGCCGTCCCGGAGCGAGGTGGTGAAGGCTAGCCGGGCCAGGGCGGCGTCCGCGTCGGCCCTGCTGAGCCGCCCCTTGGCCACGCTGGCGTCCATCCTTATGTTGAGCTGTTCCCGGGCTGCGGTCAGGGATTCCTCGGCGACGTCCTGCACGGTGGTCCGGTAGCCGGCCAGCGCACACACCATGCCGATTTGGGAGCCCATGGCGCCGGCGCCGATGACCAGGATGTTCTTGATCTGCATTTATTGTTTCCCTGCCCTATTTGCCTTGGAACTTGGCTGGTCGTTTTTCAATGAAGGCCTCGGCGCCTTCGCGTTTGTCCTCGCTGGAATACAGCAGGGACTGCGCCAGGCGTTCGAGCAGCAGGCCGGTGCGCTGGTCGGTTTCGGCGCCGTTCTTGATCACGAGCTTGCCCAGCCGGACCGCGAGCGGGCCCTTGGCCAGGATCTGCCCGGCCGTGTGCTGGACCGCCTCCATCAGTCCGGCGTCAGGCACGACGTCGGTGACGAGCCCGATGCGCAGCGCCTCGGCGGCGTCGAAGACACGTCCGGTGAGAATGAGTTCGACGGCGCGGCCCTTGCCAACCAGCCGGGTGAGCCGCTGGGTGCCGCCGGCACCGGGAAGCACGCCGAGGTTGGTCTCGGGCAGCCCGAACCGGGCGCTTTCGGCGGCGATGCGGATGTCGCAGGCCATGGCCAGTTCATTGCCGCCGCCCAGGGCGAAGCCGTTGACCGCGGCGATGGTGGGCTTTTCGTAGTCCTCGATGTAGTCGTAGAGCCGCTGCATGTCGGAGGAGAGGCCGTCGAAGAGGGTGTAGTCCACCAGCTGGGTGATGTCCGCGCCGGCGATGAAGGCTTTGTCCCCGGCGCCGGTGAAGACGACAGCGCCGACGTCGTCGTTGCCCACGAAGTCCTCGAGGGCGGCGCGGATCTCCCGCAGCACAGTTTTGCTCAGGGCGTTGCGGGCCTGCGGCCGGTTGACGGTTATGATGCCCAGCTGGCTGCGGACATCGGTCAGGATGGTTTCGTAGCTCATCTGCTCCCCTTACCGAAAGGCCGGCTGGCCGGTGATGTGGTTACCTAGGATCAAGGTGTGGACCTCGTCGGTGCCCTCATATGTGCGGACTGATTCGAGGTTGTTCGCGTGACGCAGCGGCGAGTAATCCAGGGTGATGCCGTTGCCGCCGAGGATGGTGCGGGCCTCGCGGCAGATCTTGATGGCCTCGCGGCAGTTGTTGAGCTTGCCGACCGAGATCTGCACCGGCTCCAGGGTTCCGGCGTCCTTGAGCCGACCGGTATGGATGGCCAGCAGGGTGCCTTTCTGGATTTCCAGCAGCATGTTGACCAGCTTTTCCTGGGTCAGCTGGTAGCCCGCGAGCGGTTTGTCGAACTGCAGCCGGTCCAACGAGTACTTCAGGGCTTCCTCGTAGCTGTCTCTGGCGGCGCCCATGGCACCCCAGATGATGCCGTAGCGTGCCTCGTTCAGGCAGGAGAACGGGCCGCGCAGTCCCTTTGCGCCGGGCAGCAGCGCGTCTGCCGGGAGGCGGACGTTGTCCAGCTCGATGTCGCACTGGATGGAGGCGCGCATGGAGAGCTTGGGCTCGATCGGTGTAGCGGTGAACCCCGCGGTATCCGTCGGGACCAGGAAGCCGCGCACGCCGTCGTCGGTGGCGGCCCAGATCACCGCGACCTGCGCGATGGAAGCCAGCCCGATCCAGCGCTTGGCGCCGTTGAGGACCCAGCCGTCGCCGTCGCGCACGGCGGTGGTCTGCATGCTGGAGGGGTCTGAACCGGCGGTGGGCTCGGTCAGGCCGAAGCAGCCGATGATTTCGCCCTTGGCCATGCCGGGAAGATAGGTGTTCTTCTGCTGCTCTGAGCCCCACTTGTGGATGGCGCTCATGGCCAGCGAGCCCTGCACCGAGACGAAGGTGCGCAGGCCGGAATCACCCGCTTCGAGTTCCATCGCGGCGATGCCGTACTCGACGGCGGAGCGGCCCGGGCAGCCATAGCCCTTCAAATGCATGCCAAGCAGGCCCAGCCGGCCCATCTCCCGGACGATTTCGACCGGGAAGTGCGCGTCTTCGTACCACTGCTTGATGTTCGGCTTGATCCGGTCCCGTACAAAACCACGCACCGTATCGCGCAGCACAAGTTCACCGGGACTGAAGAGGCCATCCAGCTTCAGCACGTCAGAATTGGCCAGCACAGCCGGTTCTGCGGCAGCCGCCGGCACGGCTTCGGCAACATGGGCAACGGGGTTCATCGGGCTCCTCCTGCCGGAACGGCCTGGTTCTTTTCCTGCACGGCCGCAGCGAACTTTTCGCGCAGCTGGAACTTCTGGATCTTGCCGCTGGGAGTACGGGGGAAATCTGGTACCACTTCCACGCGCTCGGGCCAGTATGGCTTGGCCACGCCCTTCTCGGTCAGAAACCGCTGCAGCTCGCCGAGGGTGAGCTCGGATTCACCGTCTTTGAGGACGACGGCGGCGCAAGCGGTTTCCTGCAATCTTGCATGCGGGATGGAGACCACAGCGACGGCGTCGACCTTGGGGTGTTCGTAGAGCACGTTTTCCACGTATGCGACAGGGATGTTCTCGCCGCCGCGGATGATCACATCCTTGGTACGGCCGGCGATCCGCAGGTAGCCGTCCTCGTCAATGCTGGCCAGATCGCCGGTGTCAAACCAATCGCCGTCGAACTCGCCGCGGGTCTTCTCCAGCTGCCCGGCGTAACCCTGAAACAGGAAGGGGCCCTTCACCTGCAGCTTGCCTTCTGTCCCCGGCGCAGCCTCGGAGCCGTCGAAGTCGGCCACCCGGATGCTCATGCCCTCGAGCGCGCGGCCGTCGCTGTTGATGATCTTCTCCAACGGATCCGACGGGTGGCCCATGGTGACCAGGCAACACTCGGTCTGGCCCCAGCCGCCGAAGACACTGAGCTCAGGCAGCCGCTCCTTGGCTTGGGCCACCATGACCCGGGGGATCGGCGCACCCATGCAGCAGAAGTGCTTTAGCGAGGACGTGTCATGTTCGGCGAGGTTGCCGGCCTCAAGCAGATCGTGCAGGAACGGGGTGGCACCGGAAGTGTGCTGGATGCCGTGCTGCTCGATCAGCTCTACGAACCTCTCGGCGTTCCAAACATCCTGGATGATGGCAGTGCCGCCGAGCTGGATGGGCAGCGATACACCGTACAGGTAGCCGGTCAGGTGGGCGAAGGTCGAGGCCATGTGGATGACGGCGCTGTTATCCATGCCCAGCTTGTCCGGCCACGGCATACTGCCGGCCACTAAGGTGTTGTGCGTGTGCATCACGCCCTTCGGCTCGCCGGTAGTACCGGAGGTAAAGATCATGACGGAGAGGCTGTTGGGATCGGGGCGCAGCCCGGCCAACTCGCCGGCGTCGCGACGTTCCTCCCACGGTGTGCCGATGAAATCCTCCCAAGAGCGGAAACCCTCGCCGTTGCTGCCGGAATCGCCAATCACTACAACCTGTTCAAGCGCCGGCAATTCTGGACGGAGCCGCTTAACCATTTCCGGGTAGTCGAACTTGCGGAAATCCTGCGGGATGAAGAGCACCTTGGAAGCGGCCCGCTTCATCATGAAGCCGACTTCGCGGTCGCGGTAGATCGCAATCAGCGGGTTGGTGACGGCGCCGATCCTGATGGCAGCCAGATGAATGACCAGCCATTCGCGCCAGTTAGGCAGCTGGATGGAAACCACTTCGCCGGGCCTGACGCCCATTTCAAGCAGCCCCAGCGCGCAGCGGTCGACCTGCTGCTTCAGTTCGGCATAGGTGAAGGTGCCGCGCGAGTCCACCGTGGAAGTTTTGTCAGGGGTGGCAGTGGCGGCCTCGTCGAGGTAATCGGTGAGGGTCTTGTTCTGCCAGAGTCCCTGGCCGGTATAGCGGTCGATCTGCTCTTGCGTCAGCAGCATGTCGAAAGTCATGGCAGTGGTTCCTTATGCTCGTCGTTGAGTCGGGTGCCGGAAGCTGGATTATTCGAGGTCGGACCGGTCAGCTCATGGTCAGGCCGCCGCTGACGGACAGCGTCTGGCCGGTGATGTAGGCGGCCTCGTCGGAGGCGAAGAAAGCGACGGCGTTAGCCAGGTCTTCGGGCTGGGCCAGCCGGCGCATCGGGATGGACTTCTCGAGGGCCTCGCGCAGTTTGGGATTGCCCTCGCTGATGCCGGCGAACAGCGGGGTGTCCGCCGGACCGGGGCAGATACAGTTCACGTTGATCTTGCTGCGGGCCATTTCCCGGGCCAGCGTCTTGGTGAAGGCGATGATGCCGCCCTTGGCTGCCGAATAGACGGCTTCACCCGAGGAACCAACCCGGCCGGCGTCGGAGCCGATATTGATCACCGCGCCGGAACCTTGTTCCTTCATGACTGCCAAGGCGGACTGGCTGCAGTGCAGTGTGCCGTAGAGATTGATGGCGACCACCCGGTCCCAGTCGGAAACCTGGCTGTCGAGGAAGGGCTCCACCTTGTCCCAGCCGGCATTGTTGACCAGCACATCTATGCGTCCGAATTCCTCCTTGACAGCCCGGACCATGTCGTCGACGGATTCCCGTGAGGTGACGTCGGTCAGCACACCGATCGAGTTGTTGCCCAGCGACGCGGCCGTCTCTTTGGCCGCCGCCTCATTGATATCGCTGACGACGACGGTAGCGCCTTCCGCAGCGAGCTTGCCGGCGATAGCCCGGCCGATGCCGCTGCCCGCGCCCGTGACGATAGCGATCTTGTTTTCAAGCTTGCCCATGGTTCGCTCCTTTGCGAGATGAATGTCTGAAGTAAAGGTGGTGGCGGTGGTCAGGGAGCCAGCTCGCGGCCGATGGCCTGGCGGGCGATGATCATCTTCATGATCTGCGCGGTACCGTCCCCGATCTGCAGGCCCAGTACGTCGCGCAGCCGCTGCTCAATGGGCCGGTCCGTCTTGTAGCCGTACTGGCCGTGCAGCAGCAGGCAGTCCTTGACGATGTCGAAGGAAACCTTGGGCGCCCACCATTTGCACATGGCCGCCTGCGAGGTGTGCGGCAGGCCTTGGTCCTTGAGCCAGAGAGTCTGGTAGCAGAGCAGTTGGGCTGCCGCGATCATGGTTTCGGCCTCGGCCAGAGGGAAGGAGACGCCCTGGAATTTGCTCAGCGGCTGGTCGAATGCTTCCCGGTGACTGACATACTCCCAGGTCTCGTCCACGGTGACCTTGGCTACTGCCAAGCACTGCAGCCCGATCAGGGCACGGCTGAAGTCGAAGCCCTGCATGACCTGGGTGAAGCCCTTGCCTTCCGCACCGAGCAGGTGGTCTTCGGGTATCCACGCGTCCTTGAAGTGGGCGGCGCCCCGCCCAACGGCAGTGGTGCCCATGTCGGCGTAGCGTTCCCGGCTCACACCTTCGCCGTCGAGCGGGACGATGAAAGCACTGATGCCACGGCCACGGGGTGTATCAGGATCTGTTTTGGCGAAGACGACGACGGCGTCCGCGGACTGGTTGAAGGACATGGACTTCACACCGTTCAGGACCCAGCCGCCGTCCCGGCGCTCTGCACACAACCGTGGCATCCCGGCGTCGGAACCAGCGTCTGGCTCGGAGAGACCGATGCCGACGATGGACTCGCCGCTGCAAATCCGAGGCACCCACCGTTTGGCGATCTCGGGCTGGGCGTTCTGCGCCAGGATCTGGCCCACCAACGACCCGACAACCTGAACATACGAGACGTTGAAGTCGCCGCGGGCAATTTGTTCCAGAATCAGGCCGGAGGTCAGGCGGTCCAGCCCGCGTCCGCCCAGTTCCACGGGTAGCTCCGGGGCAATGAGTCCCAGCGAGCCCATTTCTCGACGCAGTTCTGCGGAGACGAAACCGTCGTCCTCACGCTGCATGTAGCCGGAGGCAATCTTGTCAGCGTAGTTTTTCGCCTGCGCCTGGTATTCGAGCTGCTGCGCGGTCAACGCAAAATCCATGGTGACTTCCTTGTCAGTGCAAATGGGGAGGGCGGTCAGTGGGCCAGCACGTGCTGGTTGAAATCGGGCTTGCGCTTCTCGGCGAAGGCGGCTGCGCCTTCCATCCCCTCAGGAGACGCGGTGTAAAGGTCCAGGGCGGACATGGCCAAATTGCTCAGGCCGGCCTGGTGGTCGGTGTCCGCGTTGAAGGACTGCTTGAGGAACCGAATCGCGGTCGGGCTCTTTTCCGCAATCTCGGCCGCCCATGTTTTCGCTTCTTCCAACAGTTTGTCGGCCGGAACCACTGTGTTGACCAGACCCCAGCGTTCTGCTGTCACGGCGTCGTACTGCCGGCAGAGATACCAGATCTCACGGGCGCGCTTCTCGCCAACAACCCGGGCCAAATAGGCAGAGCCGAAGCCGGCATCGAAGGAGCCCACGCGCGGGCCGGCCTGACCGAATTTGGCATGGTCAGCAGCGATCGTCAGGTCGCAAAGCACATGCAGGACGTGGCCGCCGCCCACTGCCACGCCGTTGACAGCGGCAATCACGGGCTTGGGGATGTCGCGGATCAGTTTGTGCAGGTTGCCGATCTCGAACATGCCGGATTCCGTGGGGCCATAATCGCCGGTCTCGGCCCGCTGCTTGACGTCACCGCCCGTGCAGAACGCCTTTTCCCCAGCACCGGTGAGGACGACGGCCTGTACTGACCGGTCTGCCCAAGCAGCACGGAAGGCCTTGATGAGTTCCTCAACGGTGCGCCCGCGGAAAGCGTTGTAGCGCTCCGGCCGGTTGATCGTGATCATGGCTGTAGCCTGGTCGACTTCATAGATGATGTCTTCGTAGTTATTCATGAGGCGAACCTTTCGGTTAGTCGAGGTCGAGCAGATGGGCGTACTGGCTGCGGTACTCCGGAGCGACAACGGCTCCGAGCGCCACAGCGGTCTGCTTGCGGACGTAGGTAGGGAAATCCAGTGAGCGTTCGAAGTACCAGTGCTTGAGTGCCCACGCATGTGCGAGCAGTAGCAGGTTGTAGGCAAAAAGGTCGACATCCACTTTGACGAAGCGGCCCGCTGCGACAGCATCCTGGACGGTGGCCCGCAGTGGCTCCGATGTTTCGACCTCAAGATTCTTGATCCGGTTGCGGCCCTCGTCACCGAGAGTTTTTGATTCGCGGTAGGAGAGCACGGCCGCGTGTCGGTGATCATTGATGACCTCGCAGTATGCGGCGAAGGCCTTGGCCACGCGCTCGACCGGATCCTCTCCAGCTGCCTTCACCGCGGCGGGAACCCGGGTGGCGAAAGCCTCCAGTACCTCCACAATGACGGCAAGCAGCAGGTCCTGTTTATTGCCGAAATAACGGTAGATCAGGCCTACGCTGACGGAGGCTTCGTCGGCCAGGGCCTGCATGGAGACCGCGTGTGAACCGTCGCGCTCCATCAACCGTGCGGCCGCGCTGAGGAGCTGCTTGGTGCGCAGGTTTGTCCGGGCTGCACGCGCTGCCGCTCCCGGATCCCCGGTTTCGACAGGTGCTGAAGAAGTCATTGCAGGTCCTTAAATGAATGTTGATTCGTTAGAAGTGAATCTCGATTCACTTTTTATGAGCGTACATTCACCCGAGGGCGGAGTCAACGGTTTATAGGTTCGCTTTCTTAGTTACGTGGCACGAAGCAGGGCGCATTGAGGCGGCTAAGCATCACCTGAACCAAAATCCCACCGAGCAGCTGGCGGCTCTGGCAGACGACATACGGAACCCCGGGCAAATATTGCCCGGGGTTCCGTATGGGTTGTAAAAAGGTGGCAGCTGGGCCGGTGCCTAGCTGACGGACATGATCATGAGACAGGCTCTTGAGCGTCCTGGGTTGCTGCCGCTTGGGCTGCTGCTGCCTGAAGGGCGGAGGCGCGCAGGTCCGCTTTCATCACCTTGCCGGTGGAAGTCCGCGGCAGTTCGTCGGTGAACAGGATCCGGTCCGGCAGCTTGAACCCGGCCAGCCGTTCCCGCAGGTGATCGCGCAGGCGCGCATCATTGACGGTGGCGGTGCTGCTGCGGATCACGAAGGCCATCGGCCGCTCGCCCCACTTTTCGTGCGGAACACCGACGACGGCGGCATCCAGCACCTCGGGGTGGGAGACGATGGCTTGCTCGACCTCAATTGTCGAGATGTTTTCGCCGCCGGAGATGATGATGTCCTTGGCCCGGTCCTTGAGCTGGATGTACCCGTCGGCATGCATGACGCCCAGGTCCCCGGTATGGAACCAGCCCCCGTGGAACGCCTCCGCGGTGGCTTCCTCATCCTTGTAGTACCCGAGCATGACATTGTTGCCGCGCAGGACGATCTCGCCGATGCTGTTCCCGTCTGCAGGCACGTCGTTCATGTCCGGATCCACCACCCGGGCGCTGTCCGCCTGCAGCATGCCCACGCCCTGGCGCGAGATCTTCTCGGCCCGTTCCGCGGCGGGGAGCGAGTCCCACTCCGGCTGGTGCTCGCAGATGGTGTTCGGGCCGTATACCTCGGTCAATCCGTACACGTGGACAACTGTGATTCCAAGGGCTTCGAGCTTGCCGATGATGGTTGGCGACGGCGGTGCTCCCGCCGTCGTAAGCCGCAGCGGGGACTCCAGCGGGTGTGCCTGGTCGGCTTCGGCGATGATGCTGCAGACGGTCGGCGCTCCGCACAGGTTGGTGATGCCCTGGTTATCGACGGCATCCCAGACGGCGTCCGCGCGGACGGCGCGCAGACACACATGCGTGCCGGCAGCGGCGGTGACCGCCCACGGGGTGCACCAGCCGTTGCAATGGAACATCGGCAGGGTCCATAGGTAGCGGGTATCGCCGGTGAAACCGTTGTGGAAGGTCTCGCCGAGGGCGTTCAGGTAGGCACCGCGGTGCGAGTAGAGCACGCCTTTGGGCCGTCCCGTGGTTCCCGAGGTGTAGTTCAGCGTGATCGGGGTGCGCTCATCAACCACGCTCCACGGCAGATCCGGTGCCTTCGGTGCCGAGGCCAGGAACTGTTCGTAGCCGGTTGTCGCGATGGTACCGGTGGCGTTGGTTGCAGCCATGGGGTGACCCGGGACCGTGCTGTCGGAGACTTCCACGACTTCGGCGAGTTCGGGCAGCTGCGCCCGCAGCCCCGCCAGCGACCCCAGGAACTCGGAGTCCACGAACACCAGCTTGGACTCCGAATGTTCCAGAATGTACTGGATTTCCCGCGGCGAAAGACGGGTATTGAGCGCCACCAGCACGCCGCCGGCCAGCGGCACAGCGAAGTGCGCGATCAGCAGTTCAGGGACATTCGGGCAAAGGAACGCCACCCGGTCGCCCGGCTCGATCCGGTTCCTGATGGCCTTCGCCAGCCGCTGGGCTTCGCTGGCGAAATCCTGGTAGCTGTAGCTGCGGTCGCCGTGGATGATGGCGGTCTTGCGGCCGAACACCTCGGCCGAACGCTGCAGGAAACGCAGCGGGCTCAGGGGAGTGTCGTTGGCAGCCTGGATGTCGGCGGGAATTACTGACGTCACTGTCATGCTCCTGGTTTGGCGGGGTTTAGGCGAAGGCACTGAGGCCGGTGACTTCGCGGCCGATCAGCAGGGCCTGCACGCTCTCGGTGCCCTCGTAGGTATGGATGGATTCGATGTCGAGCAGATGGCGGACTACATGATTCTCCAGCAAGATGCCGTTGCCTCCAAGCATGTCGCGTGCGATGGATGCCAGCTCGCGTGCCTTGCGCGTGTTGTGGTATTTCGCCATCGAGGCCTGCGTGGGGCGCAATGCACCGGCCGCGTCCAAGCCTGCCATGTGGACGCAGTGCAGCTGCATGCTGGTCAGCTCGGCGAGCATATGGCTGAGCCGCTCCTGGACCAGCTGGAATTTGGCCAGCGGCTTGCCGAACTGCGTCCGTTGCTTCGCGTAATTCAGCGCGGCCTCGTAGACTGCGGTGGCATGGCCGAGGGCGGACCATGCCACGCCCAGCCGGGTAGCGACGAGCACGGTTGAAGCATTCTTGAAGGTGCGGGTGCCGGGCAGTACGTCGTCCACCGGGATGCGGACATTTTCCAGCCGGATCCGGGCCTGGTAAATGGCCCGCAGCGAAGCTTTGCCGGTAATCGTCTCTGCCTCGTAGCCCCGGGTGTCCTGCCTGACCAGGAAACCGCGGACGTTGCCCTGCTCGTCCCGCGCCCAGACTACCGTCACACCGCCGACCGAACCGTTGCCAATCCATTTCTTCTCACCGTTCAGCACGAAATCATCGCCGTCGCGCACTGCCGTGGTCTCCAGCGAGACGGAGTCCGATCCGTGGTCCGGTTCCGTCAGGGCAAACGCGCCGAACTCTTCACCCCGTGCCAGCGGCCCGAGCCACCGGTCCTTCTGTTCCTGCGAGCCGAAGTAGGCGATGGAGCGCATCGCCAGCCCGCCCTGCACAGCGATCACGGTGCCCAGCGAACCGTCGCCCCGGGAGACTTCCATGTTGACCAGGCCGGCGGCCAGGGGCGACATCGGTTCCTGCCCGGGGACGGCCAGACCGTCGGAAAGCAGGTCCAGATCGCCCATGCGCTTAACCAGATGGAGGGGGTACTCCGCGCGGTCCCAGTAATCGTTCATCTGCGGTACCGCTTCGTCGGTGAACGTCCGGGCTCGTTCCCAGACAGCCCTGTCCGCCGCGGGTATGCCGTTGAAGACGCCGTAGTAGTCGGTGTCGAGCGGAGCGGAAACGTCATAGTCAGGCACTGATGCTGTCCTTTGTTCTCGGGCTGCCCGCGCTGGCGGGACTCGGGTGGTGGCTGGTGCCGGCAAGCCGGTCCAGCAGCGGTGTCAGACCGCCGGTGTGGAAGGGGTAGTTGGCGCCGAGGATCATGCACAGGTCGATTTGCTCCGGCCCGGCCACCACTCCCTCGGCGAGCATGTGCTCGACTTCGTCGGCCAGCGCCGCGATGATCCGGCTCCGCGCCCTGGCTGGATCCACAGTGCGTGTTGCGGGCAGGAGAGCGTGGACCCCGGGCGGGACTTCGCCGTCGTCGTCCAAGTAGCCGGGCAGTCCCGCGCCGACAATCTTGCGCAGGGTGGCGCTGAGCCGGAACCGGTCCGGAAACGCGCTGTGCATGGTTTCGCAAATGTGCTGCTGCACCACCGGACCGATAAAGCGCAGCAGTGCCAGCGGCCGCATCGGCAACCCCAGCGGATCCAGGACGCGGTCGACGGCGGCCGGATCACCGCCGTCGTCAATCAGCGCCAGCACCTCGCTGAACAGCCTGGTCAGCAGGCGGTTGACCACAAACCCGGGAGCATCGGCGACCAGGACGGCAGTCTTGCGCAGCCGGGCGGCGAGCTCGAAGGCCGTGGCCAGGCTCGTCGAGTCCGTCTGCGGCGTCCGCACTAGCTCCAGCAGCGGCAGGACGGCCACCGGGTTGAAGAAGTGGAAACCGAGCAGGCGCTCCGGATGCGCCAGGCCGGTGCCCATGGCTTCGATGGACAGCGATGAGGTGTTTGTCAGCAGCAGGGCGTCGGGCCGCAGGATGGGCTCCAACTCGGCAAAGACGTTCTGCTTCACCGCCAGATCTTCGAAGACTGCCTCGATCACCGCGTCGCACGGCGCGAAATCCTGCTTGTCTGTGGTGACGCTGATCAGTCTGCGGATCTGGGTGGCCGCGTCCTCGGTCAGTGTGCCGCGGTGCACCTGCTTGGCGAGCTGGGCGTCGATCCAGTCCAGTGCTTTGTCCAGCTTCTCGGCTGACAGGTCCGTCATCAGAACCGGGACACGAAGCTGCCGGGCGAAGACCAGCGCCAGCTGGCTGGCCATCAGGCCGGCGCCGATGACTCCGACGGATGACACCGGGAGGGCATCGACTGCCGGACGCCCCGCAGGGTTCCTGGCTAGGGACTGGGTGAGGCGGAAGGCGTAGATGCTGGCGCGGGCCTCGGGGGAGAGGACAAGCTCGCCGAATGCACGGACCTCGGCCTCGGGGGACGCTGCGTCTTGAACTGTCCGCTCGATGAGCTCCAGTGCACGATAGGGCGCAGGCGCCGCGCCGTGGAGCCGGCTGTCCAACTCGCACCGGGCAGCTTTCAGCGCGTCCGCCCAAGCGGCTTGGCTCGGCTGTGGCCGGTGGGCGGTCCTCCCATCTGCGAGGATGGCGGAGGCCACGTCCAGTGCGGCGGGCAGGAACTTGGGCTCAGGTACTACGGCATCGACCAGGCCAACGGCCTCCGCACCCCGTGCAGTGAGATGGCGGCCGAGCAACGAATCGCGCACTACCAGCTTGGCCGTAGCCTCGGGGCCCATCAGCGCCACGGACAACGGAATCCCTGCCCAGCCGGGAATCAACCCGAGCCGGACTTCCGGAAAGCCGATGTCGCGTATCGAGGCTGCTGCAATGCGGTGATCCGCGTGGAGGGCCAGCTCGAGGCCGCCGCCCAACGCCGCGCCGTTGAGGAACGCGAAGGTCGGTACAGGCATCGTTGCCAGCTTGCCGAAAACGTGCAGGCCCTGCCGGGCAATTCCTTCCGAGTCCTCAGGGGTTTCGGCCTCCAACATGTTGTCCAGGTCGGCGCCGGCACAGAACACCCTGCCTGTCCCGGTCACGGCCACGGCATCGACGTCGGATATCTCCAGCGTGTCTAGGGCTGCGTCCAAGCGATCCAACGAAGCCGGCCCCAGAGTGGCCGGCCGACCGGCTGGACCGGACAAGGTGAGCAAGGCAAACCGGAAACCCTCGTGCTCAAGGCGGGAAACAACGACGTCGGAAACTGTTTCGGGGGTAGTCACCGTAGAAGTATGTGATGAAACTCAGTATCAAGTCAAGGGAAACTCAGTCTCAAAAAGCTAGCCGCGCTGCAGTTTCTGCTGGAGCCGGCGTGCGAGTTCAGCGGGCGGGAGGGACCTGGGGAACACGGCTACCACCATTTCCTCCTCGGCCGGCGGGCCTGCGTCCGCAGACGGGAGCACGCCGTACAGGCGCCGCACATCGTCGAGCGCTGCCTGCAGTTCCCCGACGTCCAGTTGCCGTTCGTTGCGCATCAGTTCGCGGAGCAGGAAATTGTGCGTACTGATGACTGTTGCCGCAAACCGCACGGCATCCAGCGGCGGCAGTCCAGAGACGGCGTCGCGAAGATACTGGCCGAATAGCCGTTCATAACGAAAGACCGTGACGAGTTCGCGGTCCCGCAGTGCCGGTACCGTATTGACCACCTGGTAGCGCTGCCGGGACGTTTCGACCTGTTTCGCGAAATGCTCGAAAACCATCGAGGCGGCCCGGCAGACCGCTTCCCAGGGGTCGTCATGTTTCCGTGCCAGCAGCACCTCCGCCTGCTCCAGCAAGGTTTCGTGGTCGGCGAAGATGACATCTTCCTTGGAACGGAATTGCCGGAAGAACTTGCTGCGCGAGATGCCCGCCGCCTGCGCAATCTCATCGACACTGGTGGCCTCATAACCCTGGCTGACAAAAAGTCCCAGCGCTATCGAAGCGACGCCGGAGCGGAACTGCGCCTGTTCATCGGGGCTGGCATTGTCCATCGTCCTCGCCATCAGACTGCCCTGCTGCCGGCCGGAATTTCTTCGTCAATCACCGTTCCACCGTACGGTACAGGCACTGTTACCGCAGGAAAGTGATGTACGCGGCGAAGATGGCCAGACCGAGCACCCAGCCAACAACCACCTGCGGCCAGGTGTGGGCCAGTAACTGGACCCGCGACCACCCAACCGCCCAAGGGATAGCTGCCCAGAGGATTCCCAGCGGCAGTGTGGCCGAGACCAGCATCGCTCCCAAAAGCGCAGCGACCGCGGCATGCACGGACACTTTCCAGACCAGATTTATCAGCAGGGAAGCGACCAGACCCAGCAGCACGGTGTAGATCAGCGAATGCAATGCCGACGGTGCCTGCATCAGCGTGAGCAGCCAGAGACCAACCCCGATCGAGACGGCGGTGCCCGCCAGAATGGGAGCCCGTTGCGTCCGCGTCCCGATGTGGATGTCGCTGAGTTTGCCTCGACGGGTCAGCAGGACCACAACGCTGAAAGGGAGGAGCGTGACAAAGAATGCGGCCACCGCAGCCTGCGCAACTGTCACCTCTGGCAGGGTGAACGGCGAGGTCACCAACACCAGCGTCACCAGGACGGCGGGCGCGAAAATCTCGGTGATGACGCGTGCGATCCGGTGGATATGGGCGGGATTTCGGGACACCTTCCAGCCTAGCGGGCTTGCCGGTTACTCGGCTGGCCGCTCAGCCGCCCTAAGCCTGTTCCTCAGGCTCAAGAAATTTTCAAGTGCCTCGACAGATGATGGACATGTCAACTAATCGCAGTCCAAGGACCGCCCCGTCCGAAGGAGAACCCGATGTCCGATTCCTTCCGCATACAGCTGCAGCACGTTGGAATTACTGCCTTGCGCGTCATCACGGGGCTGATATTTGTCGCCTACGGGTGGCAGAAAGTCAGCCAGAATACAGTAGCCAGCGTCACTGGTTACTTCACGCAGTTGGGTGTGCCGCTGCCCGAACTGTTCGGTCCCTTCATCTCCTACCTGGAACTCCTCGGTGGCATGGCCCTGATCCTGGGCGTACTGACCCGGCCGATCGCCCTCTTGTTCGTGGCCGACATGGCTGGAGCCCTCATTTTCGCCCACCTCCCCTCCGGTTTTTACGTGGAGCAAGGAGGCCTTTCCCAAGTGTTGATTCTGGGCACCGCGGCCCTTGCCATTGCACTGATCGGTCCTGGCCCGTACTCCGTGGACCGTTACATCTTCGGTCGGAAGGAATCGAAAGTCGCGGTCCTCGCCTGAACCTCAAACGCGGATTAGCCCAACCAACAGATAGAGGACGACGTCGGCACCTACGAAAGTGCCGGCGTCGTCCTTGAGGGAATCAGCCGGTTGTCAGTCCCGACTTCGGGCTAGTTCGTCCTGAGCGGACGCCTGCTGTTTCTCGGTGTCCAACGCAGAAGCCGATGCCGGATCCGGGTCCGGACCGTGCTTGCGCAGCGGCACCATGTGGATGGCTTCATACTCGTCCCTCGAGGGGCCCCCGGCGTAACGCGGGGCCGGGCCGAGGCCCTTGGCTGCGCGCTCCCGCTCGTCCTCTTCGAACTCATCTTCCTTGTCCAGGAACAGCGAGGATGCCTCGTTGGTGATCTCGCCGGCGAAGGCCCGCTTCATTGCCTCGCGGTCGAACTGCTTCTCCCACTTCGCCACTACGAAGGTGGCCACGCAGTTGCCCAGCAGGTTCACGGCAACACGCATGGAGTCCATCAACCGGTCTGCGCCGAGCATCAGAGCCACGCCTGCCACGGGGAAGATGCCCAGGGCTGCGGCGGTCGCGGAGAGGGCCAGGAACGAGGAGCCTGGCACGCCGGCCATGCCCTTCGAGGTCAGCAGCAGCACACCGAGCGCGGCCAACTGCTGCCCCAGGCTCAGATCATGTCCGAAGGCCTGCGCCAGGAAGAGCAGCGAGATGGACAGGTACATTGCGGCGCCGTCGAGGTTGAACGAGTAGCCGGTAGGAACTACCAGGCCCGTGGTGGCGCGGGAGCAACCGGCATTCGTCAGCTTGGTCATGATGCGCGGCATCACTGCTTCCGTTGAGGCGGTACCGAGCGCCAGCAGGAATTCTTCCCGGGTGTACTTCAGGAAGCTCCACAGCGGAACGCCGGCGATGAACCATGCCACCGCGAACAGCAAGCCGATGAAGATCACCGCCGCCGCGTAGCACGCCGCGATCAGCTTGGCGTAGGTTCCCAGGGTCTCGATGCCGTACTGGCCGATGATGAACGCCATGGCACCGAAGGCACCGATGGGGGCTACCCGCATGATCCAGGACATGATCTTGAAGACGATCTCCAGGATGGTCTCGAACAGGCTTAGCAGCGGTTTGCAGCGGTCCTGGCCGATCACAATGACGGCGGATCCGAAGAATACGGAGAAGAAGAGCACCTGGAGCAGGGAGTTTGTGGCGAACGCGCCGACCAGGCTGTCCGGGATCACGCTGAGCAGGAAGTTGGAAGCGCCCTCCGGCTGCGCGCCACCGGTCTTCTCGGCTAGGGCATCCTCGGACATGGTGGCTGGATCGATGTTCAGGCCCTTGCCGGGCTGGACAAGATTGGCCACAACCAGCCCGAAGACCAGCGCAAACCCCGTCGCGGCCGTGAAATAGACCAGCGCCTTGACGCCTACGCGTCCTACCGACTTCACATCGCCCACCGCGGCAATGCCGGTGACGATGACCAGGAAGATCAGCGGGGCGATGATCATTTTGATAAGTCGTATGAAGCCGTCGCCCAAGGGACGGAGTTCCGCACCGATGTTTGGCCAGAAGTGGCCGATCAGTACACCCGCCACTACGGCGATCAGGATCTGAAAGAAGAGCGACTGGTACAGCCGTTTCTTCTTGGCCGGCGTCGAACTCGCCTTCAACGCGGCATTGTCGGGGATCTTCATCGGTCCAAACCGTTCAATTAGGGGATTGTGGTCTACCTCACGGAGAGGCTCTGACTAATTTAGGCCGCATCCTTCTATTTCACAAGGGGAGATTTGTTTCTCGGATTATGGAAGAAGGAAAAAGAGTGAATTTCGAACACGATGAGTTCGAGCTTGTTCCTCCGTGTGCTCCGCATGCTGGACTGCGAAACCCAGGTTTGAGCTGCGGTCCGGTGCGGAAGGTTCCGCTGGGAGGCAAAACGACGTAGGTTGAAGAAACGGTTCGGTGGCACTCGGAGGGACGTGACTGTGGCAGACGAACAGCGGGATAGTGTTCCAGAGACCGGGCCGCAGCCCTGTCCTTTCTGCGGCGCGGGACTGCGCGGGCTCGACGAGAGCCAGTGGCCGGCGGAAGGCCCGGTCCCCGAGGGGACTCTGGCCGTCTACCTGTGCGAAGGGCAGCACCGGGTGATCGTGGCGCCGCCCGCAGTCCAGGGCTAGATATCTTCGCCGGTGTGCCGGTCCTTGATGATCCGGTCGATCTCATCGCGCAGGGTGACGGCATCCTCCAGATTGAGCTTGAGGCTGTCACCGGTCTCAACCCAGCCGATGCTGAGCACTTCGTCACCGGAGATGCCGGTGATACCGACAGTCAGCGCCCGGCCGCCGATTCTGCTCACGTCGCCGATGACCATATCGCCGGCATCGTCCTTGGCAATTTCCATTGTTCGCTCCTCTGTTCGTGGCAGACCTCGCAGCAGCAGTCCCGTTTCTACTATTGCCGGTTTACCGCACACCCCGCTAGGGGCGTTCCCGCACGGGAGTGTCGCGGCAGCCCGCCGTCGTACGCCGTATTGCCTCGCCGAGGGAAGGATTTCCAATGAACGACGCCGGTTCCCGCCTGATTTTCGGCTGCATGGGGTTGGGTGGCGGCTGGGGTTCCGGACCGTTGGAAGCTGCCGATATAGCGGCGGCCAACACGGCCGTTGATGCGGCGCTGGAAGCGGGCATCACGGTTTTTGACCATGCCGACATTTACGCCCACGGCAAGGCGGAAGAAGCGTTCGGCCGCGTCCTCACGGACAGGCCGGAGTTGCGCGACAGGATCCAGCTGCAGACCAAATGCGGTATTCGGCTCCCGGCCGCCGGCCGCATCGGGCAGTACGACTCCTCCCGGGAAACGGTCATCGCCCGGGTTGAAGAGAGTCTGGAGCGGCTGGGCACGGATCGTATCGAGGTGCTGCTGATCCACCGTCCTGACCCGCTCGCGCATCCGGAGGAAATCGCCTCCGCTTTCCAGCAGCTCAAGGACGACGGCAAAGTGCTGCGGCTGGGCGTTTCCAATATGTCCGCGGACCAGATGCGCTGGCTCCAGTCAGCGCTGCCGGACCCGCTTGCGGCCAACCAGTTGGAGATGAGCCTGCACCGCAGCGGGTGGCTCGAATCCGGCGTACTGGTCAACCACACCGAAGCCGCCGAGATCGGATTCCCGCACGGCACCCTTGAGTACTGCCAAGCGAACGACGTCGAACTGCAAGCCTGGGGTGCGCTGGCCCAAGGCCGCTACAGTGGGGCTGCCGGGACGGCGGAAACCGGCCCGGACGCGGCAACGGCAGCCTTGGTCACCGAGCTCGCCGAGAACAAGGACTGTTCACCCGAAGCCGTGGTGCTGGGCTGGCTGATGCGGCATCCGGCCCGCATCCGACCGGTGGTCGGCACCAGCAACCCGAAGCGGATCCGGGCCTCCGCGGAAGCCGAACGGATAGCCGCGGCCATGACGCGGGACGAGTGGTATTCACTGTGGGTGGCTGCCCGGGGACGCGCAGTTCCATAATCGTGGGCCACGTCCGGCCCTCGACAAGCTGCGCCGATCGGAGGAAGGTGGGAGGTGCGAATTTTGTGCCAAGACCCCTTTCGCCGAGACATCCATCAATGGCGTCAGGGTAGACCGCTTCCGGAGTGGCTTGAGCCGGGTTGCCCGGAGGGAACGTCGTACGGCTCGCCTATTCCGCAGGAGCAGAAAATGGCTGCAAATGTTGTATCCCAGCTTGCCTCACGGTCCTTTGACGACCCGGATGAGAAACGCCGTCCCGATAAGACGCAGGTAGACGTGGTCACGGTCAGCGACTACACGATGGCCCGGTTCCGGTTCGAAGCAGGGTGGCGCTGGTCCGAGTGCATCAAACCGGTCGTGAAAACCGATTCCTGCCAGGTCAGCCACGTAGGCTTGTGCACCGGCGGGTCCATAACTGTTGAACTCAGCGACGGAACTCGTGCCACGGTGAAGGCCGGTGACTCCTATGCCATACCTCCGGGCCACGATGCCTGGGTTGAGGGTAATGAGCCGTTTGTCGGCTACGAATTCCTGAGCGCCGCCGAATACGCGAAGGAGGCCTGAGTCCCCAGCTGCCAACAACGACGGCGGCGTCTCACCTTGGGGTTCGGCGCCGCCGCTGAGGGCGCGGTTAAAGAGAAAGGCGCCGGCCGGTCTGGAGGTTGGGGGAAAACTCCGACCGGCCGACGCCGCATCACTCGCACCTTTATGAGGTGTTTTCACACTAAGGGCCCAAGTTGTTCATTGACCGGGAGCAACCTGTGTATTGCCTGAGTATCGCTCCGTGCCATTGGTATCGTCTTTTTCATGAGCACACCCCAGACACCTAGCCTGACCTTCCTTGCCACTATTGATGTCGCCGTCGGCGAGCCGGTCGAAGTAGGCGAGACCTCCGAGGGGCACCGGCGGATCATTCCTATCATCGGCGGTGCGGTTCAGGGCCCTGCCCTGAACGGCAAGGTGCTTCCGGTCGGCGCGGACTTCCAGATCCTCAAGTCCGACACACTCACCGAGCTGCAGGCGCAATACGCGATCGAGACCGACGACGGCGACCGCATCTATGTCTCAAACTTCGGCTTGCGCTCGGGCTCGGCCCAAGACATTGCCGCGCTGGTCCGGGGCGAGTCCGTGCCGCCGGAACGGATCTATTTCCGCTGCAGCCCGCAGCTGAGCTCGGCAGGCGAACGATGGTCGTGGCTTGGATCGAAGATCATCATCGGTACGGGGGAGCGGCATCCGGAAGCCGTCCGACTGCATCTTTTTGTGGTGGAGTAGCCGGGGCATTATCCGCTCGTTACAAGAGCTATCCGGCGGCCCGGGCCTCGTTCATAATGAAGCATGAGCGCCGACGAACTCTCCCTCGAGGCGGCCGTAGCCCGGCGGACGCCGCCAGGTTGGCGGGTTCTCGCCGTCGTCGCCGGTGTTATGGGCGCACTGGTGGTGTCGCTGTTTTCCTGGAGCCTGGTCAGCCCCAAACCGGCGGTACTGCTGATCCGGACCGTGTTCGACCGGAACTGGCGCCGGGTCTCGCGTGAGATGGCCAAGCACGTGCCGGAGGGCATTTCGGAAGTCCTGCACGAGCAGTATCTGGACAGCAGCGACAGTGCCTACCTGGACGTTTACTATCCGGATCGTGCCGACACAGCCCGGGGTCTGCCGACCATCGTCTGGCTTCATGGCGGGGCATGGGTTTCCGGGAGCAAAGAGGACGTGGCCAACTACCTGCGGATTCTCGCTTCCTACGGTTTTACCGCCGTGGGGGTCGGCTATTCCCTGGCGCAGGCGCAGAAATACCCCGAACCCGTCCGCCAAGCAGCCGCCGCCCTGACCTATCTGCAGCAACATGCAGAACGGCTGCGGGTGGATGCGGAACGGCTGGTGCTGGCTGGCGACTCCGCGGGAGCCCAGATTGCCGCGCAACTTGCGCTGCTGATTACCGATGCCGATTACGCTGCCAGGCTGGGCATTCCCGCTCCCATCCGGCTGGCGGAACTTCGTGCGGTGCTGCTGCATTGCGGCGGATACGATCTGTCCATCAAGAGTGCCAAGGGCGGCATGGGCAACGGCTTCCTGCGGACAGTGATGTGGGCCTACACAGGTTCCAGGAACTACCTGGCCATGCCGCAGGTGGACCTCGCATCCATCACCGGCCGCGTGGGAGCGGACTTCCCGCCCGCGTTCGTGACTGCCGGCAACGCGGATCCGCTGCTGCCGCATTCCCTCGCACTTGCCGAAGCGCTCAGCGATCAAGGGGCCGACATCGAGACCTTGTTTTTCCCGGTCGGGTACGAGCCGGCGCTCGGCCATGAATACCAGTTCAAGCTGGACAGCAGGGCCGCGCAGCTCGTCCTGTCCAGGAGTGTGGACTTCCTGCGGCGCAAGACCTTTTGAGATGGGTGGCGGAGGCTGAGGTGGGCCGTAGCGGGTGGCAGCGGGTCGCGGAGAATCGTCACGTTGCTCAGCCGCGGTGGCCGCGGAGCCGCTCCAGCTCGCGGCGATCCTTCTTGGTGGGCCGGCCGGTGCCGCGGTCCCGCTGCGGTATGCCGAGCGAGGGCGTTGGCGGCCGTTCCGGCGTGTGGTCGGTGTAGCAGTGCGAGGCGGCCTCGGCCCCGACCCGCTTGGCGATCAGCTGCCGGACTTCGAGGATGCGTTCATAGCCCGGTTGGCGCACCCGCAGGGTATCGCCGGGCACCACGGCCTGCGACGCCTTGGCCGGATTCCCGTTCAACCGCACATGCCCGGCACGGCAAGCCGCTGTAGCGGCGGAGCGGGTTTTGTAGGCACGGATGGCCCACAGCCAGGCGTCGATGCGTACTGACTTCGGACTGCTTGTCGGGATGCTCATGATGGTCACTCAGTTTATCGGACGCAGAAAACGCCGGGAGCAGCAACGTACGACGCCGGCACTTGGGTGAGTTTTTCGGCTCACCTTTGTGCCGACGTCGTACTCTATTTGCTTGCTGCCGCTGTCAGTCGGCGATGTAGAAGAGGCGCTTGTTGACGAATTCGTCCATGCCGAGCGGGCCGAGTTCGCGGCCGAAGCCGGAGCGCTTGACGCCGCCAAACGGAATGTCCGCACCCTCGCCGACGCCGTTGACGTTGGCCATGCCGACCTCCAGACGCTGGGCTATCTTGCGGGCGCGTTCCTCATCGGTGGAGAAGACGGCACCGCCGAGGCCGTAGTCGGTGTCGTTGGCCAGGGCAATGGCCTCCTCGTCGCTGGAGACCTTGTAGACCACGGCGACCGGACCGAAAAGCTCTTCCTTGTAGGCGCGCATTTCCTTCGTCACGCCGGTCAGGACCGTCGGCTCAAGGTAGGAGCCGGGACCGTCCACCAGCTTGCCGCCGGCGTGGACGGTGGCGCCCTTGTTCACGGCGTCCTTCAGCTGCTCGGCGAGGCCTTCCGCCGCGGCGCGGGAGGAAAGTGGGCCGAAGGTGTTTTCGGTGCCCTCGGCCGGGTTGCCGGGCTTCATGTTCTTGGCGCGCTCGGTCAGTTCGGCGACGAAGTCGTCATAGATGTCTTCCATGACGATCATGCGCTTGTTGGAGTTGCAGGCCTGGCCGGTGTTTTCCATCCGGGTTTCCCAGGCCTGATCCGCGGCCGCCTTGATGTCGGCCGAGTCCAGGACCACGTACGGGTCGGAGCCGCCGAGTTCGAGGACGGCCTTCTTGAGGTTGCGCCCGGCGATCTCGCCGATGGCAGCACCTGCGCGCTCCGAACCGGTGAGGGAGACGCCCTGGATGCGCGGGTCGGCAATGATCTCGGCAACCTGGTCATGCGAGGCGAAGACGTTGACGTAGGCGCCCTTGGGCAGGCCGGCGTCGTCCATGATCTTCTGGATGGCCAGGGCGGACTTCGGGCAGTTCTCCGCGTGCTTGAGGACGATGGTGTTGCCGAGCATCAGGTTCGGCGCGGCGAAGCGGGCCACCTGGTAGTACGGGTAGTTCCACGGCATGATGCCCAGCAGCGGGCCGACCGGGAGCTTCTGGATCATGGTGCGGCCGCCGCCGATGGCCTTGATCTCCTGGTCCGCCGCGAGGCTCGGGCCCTCGGTGGCGAAGTAGTTGAAAATGTCCGTGCAGAACTCGGCCTCGTCCCTGGACTCGCTGATGGGCTTGCCCATCTCCTGGGTAATGATGGCAGCGAGCTCATCGGCCCGCTCGGTGAACAGCTCCGCGATGCGGGAAACCACCTTGGAGCGCTCGGTGATCGGCACGTCCTTCCAGGACTGGAAGGCTTCCTGGGCGGCCGCGAGGGCGTCCTGGATATCCGCGTCAGTGGCAGTGGGAAATTCTTCAACCACCTCGCCGGTAGCGGGATTCAGCACCCGGTAAGCGGTCTTCGTGGATGAGGCGGTATTGGTCGTAGTTGTCACGGCCAGTGCTCCTATCTGATCAACGGCACGCCGGAAACCACATTATTTCCGGCTATGTTGCAATCATGTCGCGAAAGACCGATTTTGTGAAACCGGTCACGGTGCCTGCGGAATGGCGCTCGGCGGGTTAGCCCAGCAGGCCGTCGAGACTGCGAACGATTTTTCGCATCAGTGTTGCAGTTGCGAGGAGTTCGTTCACGATCTCCTGCTCCCGGGGCGGGCTCAAACGATCCAGGGGTACCGAACAGCTCAAGGCGTCGCCGCCGCTGTCATCCAAGTCGAGGCCCACTCCAAAGCAACGCAAGCCCAAGGTGTTCTCTTCGTTGTCGAGAGCGTAGCCTCGCTTCCTGCTGGCCTCCAGATCAGCCTTGAGCTTTCGGCGCGAGGTGATCGTGTGCTGGGTCAACGGCAGCAGCTTCTCCGGCAAGTGCGCTTCCAAATCGGTGGCCAAATTTGCCAGAACCGCTTTGCCGAGTGATGTTGCATAAGCGGGAAGTCGACGACCGACGCGATTGGATTTCCGCTCGTAGGCGGGAGATTCCTGTGTTGCGAGATAGACGATGTCGGAGCCGTCCAGTCTGCCGTAGTGCACGGTCTCGCCGAGGCGTTTGCCCAGCTCTTCGAGGTGTGGCTGGACGATTCGCAACAGCGGATCTGTGTCCAGATACGTGGTGCCGGCGAGGAGTGCCCTGATTCCGATGCTGTACATGGAGCGGGTAGGATCCGTGCGGACCCACCCCAAGTCAGTGAGAGTGCGCAGCAGCGCATAGATGCTGCTGCGCGGGGCGGACAATTCCGAACAGAGTTCCCGGATCGTCACTGGCCGGTTGCGCCGCGCAGCGAGAAACTCAAGAACTTCCACGGTCCGGGCCGCTGACTTCACTTCACGAATACCGCTGAGGGCGGCCGTGCCCGCCGGCGCGGGCACGGCAGAAGGTGCGCTCATGGGGCCTCCTTCCAGGGAAGACAACCGTTGACGACACTGTAGCGGAAACGCATGCCCGTCGCGCAGCCGTCTTCATATGCAGACACGCCTAGGATGGACGAAGTGCTGGCGGCACGCCCCGCAGCTTCTGTCAGCCGCGCGGGCCCACTGGGGGTTTGACCGCGTGAACTGGACAACCGGCTTCGAGAATCACACGTTGGGCAGTGCTGCCAAGAATCAACTTGCCCACCCGGGAACGGCGGCGGACCCCAATGACAATGAGCTCGACGTCGTTCTCGAAGGAGACATCAACGATCAGGTCGCCCGGGTCGTCGTCGCCCTCCATGTCCCGGACCGTGGCCGGAACCCCAAGATCCGCGGCACGCTTCAGGGCTTCCGCCAGTTCTGCTTGTGCGGCGGGAGTATTTTCCGCCAAGGCGGGACCGAGGATCCTCAGCTTGGTGCTGCGCAGGGCCGCCTCATCAATGGCACTTTGCAGGGCAATGCGTCCTTCATCCGTGGGGACGAAGCCAACGGCAACACTCATGTCTACTCCTGTTTGCTGGTGTATGCGGGAGACTAATGGACGGGAGTTTCCAATGTGCCGTCGTCCAGGAAGCGCTTGAGGTTGGCCAAAGTCAGCTGTGCCATGTCGGCGCGGGTTTCATGCGTGCCGCTACCCAAATGCGGGAGGACGACGACGTTGTCCAGCCCCAGGAGTTCCACGGGAACCTTGGGCTCGTCGCCGAAGACATCCAGCCCGGCGCCGGCCAGTTTTCCCTTGACCAGCGCGGCCACGAGAGCAGACTCGTCGACGACGCTGCCCCGGGCAATATTGATGAGGTATCCGTCGCGGCCCAGCGCCTCGATGACGTCCGCATTGATCAATCCTGCAGAGTCGGGACCGCCAGCGGCGGCCACGATGAGGACATCGCAGTCCCGGGCGAGATCGATCAGCGAGTCCCGGTATTCGTATGAAACGCCGTCAACGGGACGGCGGTTGTGGTACGAGATGAGGCAATCGAAGCCTTCCAAGCGGCGTGCGATGACTTTGCCGATGCGGCCGAGTCCGACAATGCCGACGCGCTTCCCGCTGGCTTTGGTCGCCAGCGGGAAGTTGCCCTTGCTTAGCCAGTCGCCTCGCCGGACGTAGCGGTCCGCGGTGCTGATCCGGCGGAGGACGTCCAGATAAAGGGCGAGGGCGGTATCGGCGACACAGTCATTGAGAACGTCGGGAGTGTTGCTGACAGCGATGCCACGCTCGGCAGCTTGAGCCACATCGGTGGTGTCATAACCTACGCCGAAGTTAACTACGGCACGCAGGTTGGGGAGTTGTTCCATCAGTTCGGTACCGACACCGAAGCGCCCGGATGTCACGGCGACGCCGAACTCAGCGCCTCGGGCTGCAAGGAAAGCTGCGCGTTCATCTGCGTTGTCCGGCAATCGCACGGCACCGTACTCGGTAGTGATCGGATCCTGAACCGCAGGCATCAAGGGACCTACCTGCAGCACTGCTTGGGGTGTCGTCATAGTCTGGACATTAGTGATGTCCATCGATGCGCGTCCAACTCTGAAATTGGATAGATCAATACGCTTGGTGTATTGATGCCCGAAAGGCCGCAAAAATCCGCGGAATCATGCGGAAGGGTGGGCTGTGTCACACGGAACGTCAAGGCCTGGTGATGTTTTGGCGGCCGTTCATACAAAATCTGCTTATTGACGGTTGGCGCTTCGAGCCACAAGCTGGGGAACACCAGCACAGACGTGAGCTTCATACGTAGACAACGAACCGAATGCAGTGCTTTAGACCCGAAGGAACCCAATGAT
Organism: Arthrobacter sp. B055-34; assembly: GCF_059090425.1. Lineage (NCBI taxonomy): Bacteria > Bacillati > Actinomycetota > Actinomycetes > Micrococcales > Micrococcaceae > Arthrobacter > Arthrobacter sp. B055-34. The sequence goes on along the minus strand of NZ_JBNHFQ010000011.1, from coordinate 1,722 downwards.
GTCTTCTTCACCATCCGTCAAACGACAGCTCAGGCTGCAGATACCCGTCGTCGTTGCCGGGTCCGCTTTGCTCCTAAGCGGTTGCTCCGTAGCCAACTCAGAGAATGCCGCCGGTGCTACCGCCGGTGCCGCGTCCGACACCCTCCGGGTGGTCCTTCAGCAGGAGCCGCCCACTTTGGAGGCTTGCGAAGCAAATCTGACTTCGACCGGCGTGGTTGTTCGGTCCAACGTCACCCAGCCCCTTATCGAGCGCAACCCGACTACAGGCGAACTTGAGCCGCTGCTGGCGACCGAATGGGAAGCGACCTCCGACACCGAGTGGACCCTGAAGCTTCGCGATGATGTGAAGTTCCAGGACGGAACCGACTTCAATGCGGAAGCGGCGGCCTACACTATCGACCGCGCTGTTAACTCCGATCTCGGCTGCAACGTCGAAGGGTATGTCTTCGGCGACACCGATCTTGAGGTCGAGGCTGTGGATGCAACAACTTTGAAGGTTACGACGCCGGAACCGGATCCCATTCTTCCGTTGCGGTTGTCCTTCCTCGAGGTAGTACCGACCTCCACCAGCGACACTGAGAAGGTCCGGGAACCGATCGGCACCGGGCCCTACAAGATTGAGCAGTGGGATGCCGGCCAGAAAATTACGCTGAGCACCTGGGACGGCTACTGGGGCGATGCGCCGGCCTTCCCTAAGGCTGAGTACCAGTGGCGTGGCGAGGGCACTGTTCGCGCAGCCATGGTGACGAGCGGCGAAGCCGATATCGCGATGGGTCTGGGGCCGGATGACGGCGCCGGAGATCTTGGCGTGAATTACCCGAATAACGAGACGATCGGCCTGCGACTCAGTGGCGATACTGCGCCGCTGGACGATATCCGTGTCCGCCAGGCCATCAACTACGCCATCGACAAGGAAGGCATCGTCGCCAGCCTGTACCAGAACAAGGACAAGGTAGCAGCACAGCTGATCCCGGAAGGGGTAGTGGGACACAACGCCTCGCTGGAGGCCTGGCCCTTCGATCTTGAGAAGGCTAAGGCGCTTGTCGCAGAGGCCAAGGCGGATGGCGTGCCGGTTGACACCAAGATTACTTTGGTAGCCCGCAACGCACAGTTCCCCAAGGTCACGGAGCTGTCGCAGGTATTGCAGGAACAGCTGGCCCAGGCAGGTCTCAACGTTGAACTCAAGATGACCGAAACGTCGCAGCACCTGCAGTACCAGATCCGGCCGTTCGTTGAGGACCAAGGTCCCATCGCGCTCCTGATCCAGCATGGCAACCAGGCTGGGGACGCCGCCTTTACCGTTGAGCAGTACATGCTCAGCGACGGCGCCCAAAGCTCCTTCGGAACGGAAGAATTCGACAAGCGGCTGCTTGAAGCGGGCAAGACTTCCGGCGCGGACCGGCAACAGGCCTACGAAGACATCTTCACCTATCAGAACGAGAACGTCGTGCAGTTCGCGACCATCGCACACCAGACGGGCATCTTGGGTAAGTCTGCAGCTATCAACTACACGCCTAACTCATCCTCGGGCGACGAGTTGCGCCTGACCGAGATGACCCCGGCCAGCTGAAAACGACAGCAGGGAAACGAGGAACGAAACCATGCTGGCCTATCTGAGAAAGCGAATTCTCTCCAGCGCGTTGCCGTTGGTTGCAGTGATCGTGGGAGTGTTCGCGCTTGCCCGACTGACCGGTAATCCGGCAAACCTGTATTTGCCGCTGA
>NZ_JBNHFQ010000010.1:0-199041 GCF_059090425.1 Arthrobacter sp. B055-34 | reverse complement strand
TTCACCAACCGTTTCCTGGACCGCCGCCGGCTGCGTCTCATAGCCCTCGCCGCAGCTGGATTCGGCGCGGTCCTTTTGGTGGGCCGGCTGCTGCTGGTCTAAGTGACGGGCCGAGAATGTCCCTATGGGCGCGACATCCGACGCCCCCACCTGCACCACGGGCCTACATCGATCATTTGCCAAAGGAGGACTGAACCCTCTGGGTACACCTATCCAACGGTGCAAAGACGAACAGAACCGGCGCTGCGTGCCAATCACGTCAGGCTTAGAGGCACCTGGTTTCTCCAGCGCCACCCATTACTGAAATCGCACGTCGGGGAACCAACCGTTTGGGGCTTTTTTGGGTTCGAGGTGTTCGGGGTCGCGGTGTTTCTGCATGTCGCATTTGTAGAACGGCCCGCGGGGGTCGAGGAGCACGCTCATGTGGTGGTCTGCGTGGTCTTTGAACCACACGCTGATGCCGGTTGCTCCGTCGAGCCGTAGGTGTTCCCATGCCCGCCACAGGGCTTCTATGCGGGAGACTGCTTCGGGGTGGAAGTACCATTCGAGGCACCATTTTGCGGCGCGGCCGTCGACGTCGCGGACGTAGGTAGGGAGTAGCTGTTCGTGCAGGAATTCCTCGGCTGAGCCGTAGACGAGCTGCGGGGGCTTCTGCTCCTGACCTGAGTTAGCGCCAGTGTCCTCTACGCGCGAGCTGGAAGCTTCACTGAATCGGCCGATGTCGATAGTCATGCCCTACTCCCCTACCCGGTCACCCAAGGATTAGCCATTGGTGCGGCAGCTACCGGCACGGCCTCTTCTTCTGGCTGCGGGCTGTACTTCTGGATGGACGCTTCCACAGTGTCCTTGTGCGGCCCGGTGTACCAGGGCATGGTCCGGACTAAGGTGGCGGGCGCGCCGGAGGCGAGGATAACGGCGCGGCCGCGATCCAGCTCCGTGAGGTTGGAAACATCGAAGATGCGTTCCTTGCTCTCCTGCCGTGAGCGGCTGGAACCGGACTTACCGGAGGACATTGAGACGTTGATGTAGCTGTAGTCCCCGATCAGATCGGAGAGGGCGCGGAGGAACCCTTCTTCGGCCACTCCCCCTCCGTAGACCTTGACGTTCGCGGCGGACCAGATTTTGCGCATGTTCGCCTCGCCCCACAATTCCACGCCTTGGGACCAGGACTGGAGGATGCCCATGACGATCAGGCCTTTGGAGCCGTAGTGGCTGAACTGGTCCGGCAGGCCGGCCCAGCGGACGACGTTGGCCAGCTCGTCGAGGGCGAACAGTGCCGGTTTGGGCAGGCGGCCGCCGCTGCGTTCGGCGCGTTCTTCCATGGCTTCGGCGATGGCCACCGTCAGCGCCGTGGTGAGCGGCGCGGCTGAGCCGGCCCCTTCCTTGGAGAGGATGTAGATCGTCTCCTGTGAGGCGGCGAAGGCATGCGGGTTGAACCGGGGCCGGGCGTCGGTGGCCACGGTGGCGCCGCTTGTCGGGGCGACCCAGCGGAGCGTGTTCCTGCTTTTGAGGCACTGGATCATTTTCTCGGCGGTGCCGAAGATACCGTCGCGCTGCTTATCGGCCAGCTTCAGGGTGGATTCCAGGCCTTTGTACTGCAGCTCGTAGTCATGCTCCCTCAGAATTTCAATGGGTTCCTGGCTGACCTGTTCCGTCACCCATACGTAGACCTGCGTGATGGACAGCCCGCCCAGCGCGGCGGCGAGGAAGTACGAGGAGAGAATGTCTTCGGCTTTGGGGTCGAAGTAGGCATCCGGTTTGGACCCTGGGACGCGGGAGCCGGCCGCGAAGTGCTGGGTGAGCTTGTAGGCCTTTTCTTCGTCGGTGACGTAGGAGAGCGGGTTCCACCACCAGCCGGGTTCTTCCTGGGCGATTTTCTGCGGATCGAACACCCACACTGGAGCCGTGGTCTCGCGGACGCCGCGGGTCCCGTCGACGACGTCGCGCTTGTTCGAGGTCGACACCACCGCCCCTGGTGCGTCCAGGATGGCGGGCATCACGCGGGAGGTGGATTTACCCGTCCGTGGCCCCCAAATGTCCAAGCTGAGGTCTTCCCAGGACTGAATGAATCTTTGGCCGGTGGAGACCACCTTGCCCACCGTGATGCCGGGAGCGTCCTTCACCCCCAGCCGCTCCGCCGTTGCCTTGGCACCCTTTTCGGAGAACGCGGCCAGCGACTTCCCACGGCCCAGGTAGCGGGCGGCCTTATCGACGCGGGCACGCTTGGACGCGCCCTGCTGCCACGCCACAGCACGATAACGGCCAGCACGAGGACCACGCCGGCCATAAGGCACGCGGCGAGAGTGGACTGGGTTGGCCAGGGCACCCGGCCCTTGACCAGCCCGGCGACCAGGTCAATGGGATGGGCAGGCGGGGCCGCGATGCCGGCCACCCGGGAGCCCATGTGAGCGGCCGCGTAGGTGCCGCCGCCAAAGACGACAATGAAGCCAATGGCCAGCCAGATGAGCAGGGCATCGCCGAGGCCCATTCCTTTACGGTTCGGAGCACTCACCGTGTTCTCCCTTCACCAGGCCGCGCAGGAGTAGCCGGTTCCCCGGGGTGTTTCCCCGGGCAGCTCCATCCGGTCTTTGTGCCATTTGGTGTCGGTGTCGTTCAGGCCGTCGTCCTTTTCGAGGGAGGTCAGCGAGATCTGCACGGGGATTCCGGGGCGGCCGCCGACCTTGATGAGGAACTTCCCCCGGCCCGGGGGCTCGACGTCGAGGCCGCGTGAGTCCCAGGCGGGCGGGTCCTGCCAGGAGATGAGCTTCTGCTGCTCCTGCCGGGACAAAGGAACCGCGGCGGTGAGCAGCGGCATTTCCGAGGCCGGCAGGCCGCCGCAGATCACCATGCCGGAGCGTTCGACGAAGCCGCGGGCTTTCATCCGGTCCTCTTCTGCCGGCAGCGCCAGCAGGTCGGACATGGTGTGGGAGATCATGATCTGCCCGACGCCGACGGACCGGTTCAGCCGGGTGAGGGCGTCCACCCTGTCGACCATGCCCTTGCCGGAGCGCAGCGCCCGCCACAGCTCGTCCAGGACCACGAAGTAGTTCCGGCGCGGTTCCAGGCCCGCGTCTGCGAGGGCGTCGGCAACGTTCACGGTGCCGAATCCGTAGGACCAGCACGCGAGCAGCACGGCGGCCTGCAGGTCGGTCTCGGTTTCGTCGATGCTGGAGACGTCGAAGACCACGGCACGGTCACGCTTCATGGGGTTGGTGGTTTGCCGGGAGAAGATTTCTCCCAGCTTCCCGCCGCCGGTCAGGCCCAGCAGGGTTGCTTCCAGCGCCCGGGTCTCCTGCAGGTAGACCTTCATGTCGCCGCGGTCCAGTGCGGCCTGACGCAGCTCATCCGGTGCGGAGACGATGACGTCCAGGAGGTCCTGCAGCACCGGGATGCCGTCGAACGGGTCATCGAGGACCCGCAGCGCCCGGTCCAGGATGGTCTGTTCCTGATCGGTGGGCGGGTTGTTCCGGCTGATGGTGATCAGCGAGACGACCATGTTGAGGCGGCGGCCGTGCGCGTCGGCACGGACCCGGGTGGCGGCTTCGTGGTGGCCGTGGTCCTCGAGGAGCCCGGCGGCCTCGACGGCCTGGCCGGGATCGAGGATGTTCAGGTACCCGACACCGCGGCCGAGCTTGATGACCTGCCCGCCGAGGGCCTCGACGGCTTTGACGTGCTCGCCCTTCAAGTCCCCAAGAACCAGCGGGTGGATGCCCTGGGCGGCAAGGCCCAGGAACATGCGCCGGGCCAGCGTGGACTTGCCCAGTCCGGGTTTGCCGAGGATGAAGGCGGAAGGGTTGGAAATCAGGCGGGCGCGCTGGAACCAGCTGATCGGGTCGCAGCAGACCGTGGCCTGGGTTTCTTCATGACGGCCCAGCGGGACGCCGATCATGGGCGAGGACGCGCCGGAGGAAAAAGGCCACAGGCCGCAGACCTGGACCGTGGTTCCCCGGTACTCCGTCACGGACGGGACGAGCTGTGCCAATGCCTCCGCCACGTCCGGACCAGCCGCGGGTGCCCGGCCCGGCTTCGCGGGGCTGCCGCCCGGCCTTCTGCGGCGCCGTCTTAGCCGCCGCCGTGGTGGTCTTCTCAGTGGGGCGGGCGAAGAGCTTCAGGCGGTTCATTACAGGGCATCCTTGATTTCGGAGGGCAGCATGCTGTGTTTGGGCAGGACCAGGCCCAGCGGCAGGGAGGCTGCGAAGGCGGTGTCCTGCGCGCCGTAGGCGCGGCGCAGCAGCACCCGGGCAGGACCGGACGTCTGCTCAATGGCGGCCACGGCATCCGGGAGGCGTTCCCTGCCGGTCACGGTGGCCGTGACGACCATCCCGAAGTTCACCAGCCCGGCGCCCCGGGCTTCTTCCTGCGCGGTCTGCACGGCGGAGCGGGCATCGACCAGGGCCCGGGCGGAAGGCCGGGTTCCGGAGGGATGCGGACGTTCGCGTTGTTCTGGTCCCGCTCCACGACGGCAGCGGCGCGGGCGGAGTCCATCGGACGGTACAGCAGCGACACCCGTTTACGGTCAATGTCCCCATGCGGGGCCAGCAACCGGGAAAGAACCGAGGAGTTCACCGACCCGCGCGGAGCCCCGGTCATGGTCCAGGACGCCGAAAACCCGCTGTCGTGCCGGTAGTCGTCCCAGTTCGCCTGGGCCGCGGTGGGGCCGGCCTCGCCCCAGGTCAGGGATACCGGGGTGCCGGCGGCGTGGGCCTGGTCAATGATCAGCGCGGCGGGGGGATCGTAGGCGACACGGACGATCTCGCAGAGTTCCTGTGCCGGCATCGGCCGGGCGATGCCGGCTCCGGTGGACTGCGTTAGGCCGATGCGATCACGTCATCTGTGATTACCAGTCGTCGCTCGCCCAACCCGTCTTCGCGGATCCAAGCTGCCCCGATTTCCGGCGCGACCTGCTCTACGGTGCCGCTGATTCTCGTCCCAGCCAGGTCCAGGGCCTCGACATGCTCGCCTTCGTTCCAGATCATCTCTGCCATGGTGCTCCTCCGGGTCGGTCATCCTATGCTTCTTCCACTTCCGGGGCGCCCGTTTCGTTCCCTCATGAGTGAGCCCTAAGCCGTGGAGTAGTTTCCTTGGCTTGATGTGTGGCTCGGCGACGTGAAGAGTCATGAATGGCCCTCGATTGACAACTGCCGATAACGGCGCATATGACGGGGCTTCCCCAGCGAGCCGCATTCTTGGACGGTGCTGGCGGGAAGGTGCCGCCGTCGCCCATTGGGGTTTCGGCGGCACCAGTCCGGCCTTGGAGCGCTACTTCCAGGGCGCCACGGTGGTGGTTTCGGTGACATTGTTGTTGCCTGTGTTGGAGTCAGGCTGGTTTGCCCTGACCGAGGCGGTGTTGGTGAGGGTTCCGTCTCGGGCCGGAACGATCACGACGGTGACGGTCGCTGTGTCGCCTGCGGCCAGGGTTCCGAGGTCGCAGTCGAGGCTGATGTCGCCCTTGATCTTCTCTTCCACGCAGGTGCCCTGGGTCGCGGTCACGGAGACCAGGTCCTCGTCCGGTAGCTGATCCTTGAGTGAAATACCTGATGCAGCTGCCGGGCCTTTGTTGGTCACGTCCAGATTGTATGTGAGCTCCTGCCGGGCGGTGACCGGATCGGGTGAATCGGTCATGGTCAAGGCGAGGTCAGCGGCCGGGCGCATGTCCCGGATGAAAATGTCGCTGGTCGACCCGTTGGAATCCTGCGGTGCCAGGGTCGAGGACCGCGAGTCGTATGCGGTGACGGTGCCGTCCGGTGTCATTGACAGGGCCAGGCTGGCCACGTTACCGAAGGTGCCGTCGCTTGCCACGCTGATCAGCGACGTGGTGCCTGCGCTCAGGTCGCGCTGGTACACGTTTTCGCGGAAGTTGGCCGGACCCCCGAAGTTCGTGGCCCTGGAGACCAGCGACACGTAGCGGCCGTCGTCGCTGACGTCCCCGCCAAAGGTGAACTCGTCACCCTGCTCACCGGCATCGTTGACCCCGACCAGGGTGTAGTCACCGGTGACCGTGTCATACAGCCAGGCATCGTCGGTGAATCCGTTGGCATCGGTGCCCGGGCCGGCGAACTGGTCGTCCTTCGTGGTGAAGCTCAGGTACCTGCCGTTGCTGCTCATTCCGTCCGCCATACCGTGCACCAGCACGAAGGAGTCGGGGTTGCCTTCCCCAGCTGTCACGGCAGTCATGTCCCCGGTGGCCCGGTTGAACACGAACGCGTCGGTGTCGCCGTCGCTCTCGATCCCCGGCACCAGGTTGGAAGCGGTCGAGGAGAAGTAGACGAAGTTCCCGTCCGCGCTGAGGTGCGGGGCGAACGAGGAACCGCCGTTGGCCCCGGTCCCGTCCGGTCGGTGGTACCGGCCTGGGTGTCATGGACAAAGACGTCGGCGGCGAAATCGGTGTCGCCGGGCACCAGGTCCTCGGCGAAGGAGTAGAACGCAATGTACCTGCCGTCGGCGCTGATATCCGGGCCCTGTCCGCCGCCGGTCTCGTCCCCGCCGGTGGCGACGCTGACCCTGGTCGTCTCTGCGGTCCCCCGGTCGTGCACGAAGACGTCCGTCGTGCCGTTCCTGTCGCCGCTGACCAGGTCGGTCGCTTCGGAGGCGAAGGCCACGTACCGGCCATCCGCACTGATCGACGGTCCGCCCATGTTACCCAGGAAGCCGCTGTCCCCGTCGGCCTGCCGTCCGTTGCTGGAGACGCTGACCCGCTCGGTCGTACCCGTGAGCCGGTCGCGGACGAAAATGTCATACCCTGAACCGGTGGAACCCACACCCCCGTTGGTGTCATCCGGCACGAGGTTCCCGGCCGCGGAAACAAAGGCAACATACCGCCCGTCCGCGCTCACCGAGGGAGCCTGGCTGTCCTGATCCCCCTGGACCCCGCCACCGCCCGCACTTACCAGCTCCCTGAAGCCGGAAGCGACACCGGCATGGGCAGCACCGGCGGGCAGAAGCAGACCCGCCACAGCAGCCGCGGCCACCAACCCTAGCCCTCTTTTGCCCTTGACGCCGCCTTGCCGCGTGATCCGCCGCGTTGAACTAACGCCCACGTTTACCGTTCCTGATCCTGATCTCATCGTGCATTCCCAACTCTTCCCCTGGTGCGATCCGCCGCAACACACTCCAATCCCCACGTCTCAGGGCGCGGCCTGTCCTGCGAGGCTTGCACATCCCCTTGGATAAAGGTTGCATTCATCTTCTCGCCCCGGAGCTGGACATAGATCGGCAGGGACATTTGGATGTGGTCCGATCCCAAGACATGCGTGTCAACGTGCCTGATACCCCGGAGGCATGCCTCTCACTGGTCACCCCCAGGCATCCGCAGAGCACTCTTCCGAACCTCTCGCTCCCTTGCGGCAGGACGCCTGCGGGATTAGAAGCGACGGTTCAGGCCTCAAAAGCCATGATGTTCCTCTGGTGAAACCGCCATGTGCTCGGTGACCTAATGGAGCTGAAGGGCCGTTCGTCCTTTCGTAATAGAAGGGTGCTATCCCATGCGCCGTTGAACGGGACTGCACCCTTCCACACGGGAGGCCGTCCCCACGCGGCTCCCCTGTGGAGTCTTCTAGGAAGAACGTCTCTTCGATAGGGACTAAAGTCCCTCACAGCACTGCTGTCATGTGACTTCCAGGTGCAGCGAACCAACGGGCGCGAAACCGGGCCCCTGTCCCCCGCCCGTAGACACCCTCACGCGCTTTCCTGCCACGGCCGTTCCGGGTACTGCCCGGGCTGCATCCGTTGGAAGCCGACGCAGTGCGGCGACAGGCTTCGGCTCCGGTGCCAATGACTTCCGCGGCCGCCGCCGTTTCCACTGCCGGGCGGGACCAGCCCTTCCTGGCTCAACCTTTGATGGCGAAACATGCCAATCTGCCAGACGACAAGGGAGCGGGCACCGCCTTTCTTGCTTGCTTCTTGACCTCGGAAACGAGCAGGCGTACGTTACGGTTAGTCGTCGCTCCAAGGGCGGGCACGCCAGCTTCGCCTAGAAGGTTCGCCGGCACACGCATGTTCCCGAATAACGCCAAGAGCTGCGTGCCAAGACTCACGCAGCGCAGGTGCATCTGGTCTCCGCCGCTGGAGGCAGGCCCAACCGTCTGCTCCGGACTCTCCTCCGGGCCGCAGCGGCTGCACAATGAACGTCCCGCACGGCCGGGAGGGCGGCCATGCCAACTTTCCTGATCGTGAAGGCATGGTCAGTGGGAATGGGAGTCACCGTGGACAACAACGGATTTCAGGCACTGCAGGAAAAAGTACGCGGCCAGGTCATCACCTCCGGCCATTCCGACTACGACGTCGCACGGGCCGTCTACAACGGCATGATCGACAAACATCCCGCAGCGGTACTGCGTGTGTCGCAAGTCGCAGATGTCATCGCAGCAGTTAATTTTGCCCGCGACCAGGGCTTGGACCTGGCGCTGAGAGGCGGCGGGCACAGTGCACCCGGATTCGGGACCTGCGACGGCGGCCTCGTCCTCGATTTCGCGGGATGCAGGGGCGTCCGGGTAGATCCTTCCACCGCCACGGCCCGGGCCGAGGCAGGCACCACCTGGGCCGACTTCAACCACGCAACAAACCCGTTCGGGCTCGCAACAACCGGCGGCATTATCGGGTCAACGGGTGTTGCCGGACTGACGCTTGGCGGCGGCATCGGCTACCTCGCCCGTAAGTACGGCCTGTCCTGCGACAACCTCAAATCCGCGGACGTGATCACCGCCGAGGGCCGGTTCCTCACGGCCAGCGCCACCGAGAACGAGGATCTCTTCTGGGCCTTACGCGGCGGCACAGGAAATTTCGGCGTCGTCACTTCCCTGGAATTCAACCTGCATCCCGTCGACGTGGTGTACGGCGGTGTGGTCATCTACCCCCTTGAGTACGCCCAGACCGTTGGGCAGTTGTACCGGGACTACATAAGCACGGCCCCGGAAGACATGGGAATCTTCCTCGGATTCCACCAAGGCCCACCTGTCCCCTTCCTGCCGGAAGAGCACCACGGAAAGCCCGTGGTAGTTGTGGTTGGCGGCTGGACCGGTCCCCACGATGACGGCGAGCGGCAGTGGCAGCAATTCCTAGAGGTCGCCCCGGTTGCTGGGTCATTTGTCGGGCCCCTCCCGTATCCCATGCTCAACACATTATTCGACCCCCTTCTTCCGAAAGGTCTCCAGGCATATTGGAAGGCGGAGTTCCTTCCAGAACTAAGCGACGACGTGATCGGCGTTGCCCAGAAATTCGGAGCCAGACTGCCCAGCCCCCAAACCGCCAATCACTACTACCCCATCAATGGCGCAGCCCAACGGGTAGGACAGGATGAAACTGCCTTTCCCTACCGGGACGCCGACTTCTCAGTAGCCATCGCCGGAATGTGGGAGTCCCCCGAGGACAACGACGCCAACACCAAATGGGTCAGGGACTACTATCAGGCCCTGCATCCCTATGGGGCCGGCGCGGGCTATGTCAATTTCCTCGACGCCGACGACCAGCCGCACATCGAGGACAACTACGGGGGTAACTACGCCCGGTTGGCCAAGATCAAAGGGAAGTACGATCCCGGCAACCTCTTCCACGTCAACCAGAACATCAAACCGGTGGCCTGAACCGCGGAAAAGTCTTCACTAACCTCGATTTTTCATCACGATCGGTGGGGGTCGACGATCGGAGGGCGGATCAGTCAGAGGGGTGTTTTTGTTTACGGGAGTGTGTTGCGGCCTTTGGGCGTCGCTAATGGCCGTCGGTGCCACTTCCAGCCAGGGGCCTTCTCGTTGGGACTGCATGAGGAAAGCCTTTCGACTGTTCGGCACCCTCAACTGCAACTTTCATCTGGCCGCAAAGGACGGCCCGAACGACATGGCTGCCGCGAAGCGCTTGCCACCTTGCATCTAACCCAAACGCCGATAACGGCGCATACGTGAAGTGGTCCCCAGATCAGGCACCCCCCGAGCGCCATATAGAAGTTGACCAACTGGTCGACGAATCGGATCGGCCATGGTGGGATGAAATATTTCAGCAGCACGGGCGGTTGCGCCCCTTATGACTACACCGCAGATCTTGAAAACCGTGTCCCCGGAACTGACCTTTAACGACGGCCTCACCATCCCGCAGCTGGGCTACGGGGTATGGCAGGTGGAGGACGACGTCGCCGAGATCGTTGTCGGAAAGGCCTTTGAGGCCGGCTACCGCCATATCGATACGGCGAAGATCTACGGCAATGAAGCAGGCGTGGGCCGGGCCATCGCGGCCTTCGGACTGGACCGTGACGAGTTGTTCATTACCACCAAGCTGTGGAACGCGGACCAGGGGTACGAGAGTACGCTGGAGGCCTTCGAAGGCTCGATGGAACGGCTGGGCTTGGAAACCTTGGATCTTTACCTCATCCACTGGCTCCAGCCGAAGCAGGGAAAGTACCTGGACACCTGGAAAGCGCTGGTCGAGCTGCAGAATCAGGGCCGCGTCAAGAGCATCGGTGTATCCAATTTCACCATTGACGCCCTGCGCGAAATCATTGAGGCAACCGGCGTGGTTCCCGCCATTCACCAGGTGGAGACCCATCCTTACTTCAACCAGAGCGGCCTGCGGGCATTTGAATCCGACAACGGCATCCTGCACCAGTCCTGGTCCCCGCTTGGCCAGGGACAGGGCCTGCTCAAGGACCCGGTCCTCCAAGACATTGCGGCCAAGCGCGGCGCCACACCCGCCCAGGTGGTCCTGGCCTGGCATCTGGCCCTGGGCAACGTGGTGATCCCGAAGTCTGTCACCGGGTCCCGCATCGTGGAGAACTGGGAAGCCCTGAACGTGGCACTTGAGACCGAGGACATCGAAGCGATCAACGCCCTGGATCAGGGAGCCGGGGGCCGTATCGGCGCCGATCCCGCCACCGCCGACTTCCAGTAGAAGAGGCACGTAGCGATGACCGGGAGGCTCCCACTCCCGGTCATCACGCGAGGGAGCGAACCTTTGAACGCCTCGCGAACATCCAGTCGACCCTCCCGACAACGGTGCCTGTTACCGCTCCCATGCCTTCAGAGACGCCCTCGGCGGTGACATCAAGCACAAGCGCACCCGCCCCCTACCGTCCCCAGACCAACGGCAAAGTCGAACGCTTCAACCGCACCATGCTCGAGGAATGGGCCTACGCGAAGCCCTATGCTTCAGAAGCCGAGCGCGTCGCAGCGTTCCCGGCCTGGCTCCATCGATAGAATCACCATCGAGGCCACACCTCACTCAAAGGTCAGACACCCGCCAGCCGCGTACCCAACCTCTCTGGGGAATACACCTAGGCATCGATCACCATATCGGTGCGCGCGGTCGAACAGCAGGGCAGGAACTTGCCAGCATCGATTTCCCGTGCCCGGATACCGCCCTGGTGGTTCATCTCGACCTCCCCTGAAAGTTTGACGACCTTGCAGGAGCCGCACATGCCTTCCTTGCAGTTCGCACCGATCCTGACGCCCGCACGCTGGGCCACCCCGAGGATGTGTTCGTCAGGGTCAATCCGAACATTGATGCCGGTACGCATGAAGGACAGGGTCAGGCTTCCCGTTCCCACAGTGTCAAAACTCGACGCATCAGAGGAACCGGGCTCCTCTTCTACACCCGAACTGCCGTCTTCAGAACCGGGTGCATCCGGGTCGACGATTTCTAGCGGCATCCCCGTGGCCTTCAGGGTTCCCTCGGCGTCGTAGCCTGGCTCGTAGATCCCGAACTCCGTGGGCTGGCTGTCATAGTAGTCTTGCGCGGAATCTTCAATTTCCTCCGCGATTTCCTCGGCAATGTCCGCTGCAAGCGCGAGCTCTGCTTGGTATTCAAGGAGCGTCTGGCGATCTCCCGAGAAGAATTCCATGTGAATGGAGGTGTCGTCGACGCCGACCTTCTTGAGGAGTTCGGTGGCGGTGTTCAGGTATCCCTCGGGGCCGCAGGCATAGACCTGGCGGCCGTTGGCATCGGGGGCAACCTCGTCGAGCATGGCCGCCGTCAGCCTTCCGGTGAGCCATTCCCACCCCTCGGGTATGCTGCGGTCGCCCAGAGAGTAGAAGACCTTGACGCGCGAGTCCACTGAGGCGATGTAGGCCAGCTCCTGGTGAAAGGCATAGCCTCCGGCCTCCGCTCCGTGGTAGAGCATCACAACATCCACCTGTCCGGGCAGGGAGTGGATGGTCCGCACCATCGACATGATGGGGGTGATGCCTGCGCCGGCGGCCAGCAAGAGGTACCGTGCCCGGCGGTCAGCATCAGGCAGGTGGAATGCCCCGACCGGTCCGAGCATCTCCAGGACGGTGCCGGGTTTGACGTTCTCGTGCACCCACGGTGAGACCAGTCCAGTGTGGTCGCGTTTGACTGTGATGTTGAAGGTCCACGGCTGGGTGGGCGAACTGGACAGCGAGTAGCTGCGGTCCACCGGATCCTGGTCCCCGCCGTTCACGGGAAAGGCGACGTTCACGTACTGGCCCGCACGGAACGCCAGGGGCGCACCGTCGCAGCGCCGGAACACGAAGGTCATCATGCCGCCGACCTCGGGAACGACCTCGACACATTCCGCCATGAACTCCTGCGGGTGCCAGGGGCCCAATGCGTGGGCGGCGCGGGCGGGTCCCTCGGTGCTGCCCATCACCCTGTTCCACGGCATCTCAAGACCGCGGATGCGGTGCGGTTCCTGGATAGCCCTCTCGGTGAGGAGTTCAATCATGCCAGGTGCTCCTGCACACGCTGCACGTACCAGTTGATGAACGCCTCGACCTGGTATTCGCTCTTCATGTACGGGCCGGGCTCGTAGGCGGGGCTGCTGGCGCCCTTCTGGCACAGCTCCACGAACGCCTTGTCCTGCAGATTTGTCTGCTTCCAAGTGTAGGTGAGTTTCTCCAGATCGTAGTCGACGCCTTCCGCGGCGTCGTCAGCCACCAGCCAGGTGGTGCGTACCAGTGTCTGGTGTTCGTTAACGGGGAAGACGGCGAACGTGATGACGTGGTCCCCTTGGAAATGGAACCAACTGTTGGGCTGCAGGTGCATCGAGCAGCGGCCAAGGCGGAAGTCCCGCAAGTCGCCGAGCAGCTTCTTGGAGAGCCTGCGCCCATCGGGCGAGAACGACTCCCCTTCACCATCGAGCGATTCCCGTGAGATGCGGATACCGGCGATGCGCGTGTCGAGCTCCTCGACGACCTCATAGGGAAGGCCATAGCGGCGGCAACGCTCCTCGAGCGAGGACTGCGCCTCCTTGTTACGGTCCCACACTTCCTCAAGATGGGCCGGGATCAGGCCCTCCGTCAGGCCCCAGGTGGGAAAGAGGGAACAGGCGAGTTCCGGGTGGCCGTCGCAGTGGTAGCACTCACGGTTGTTTTCCATGACGAGCTTCCAGTTGCCCTCCTCGACGATGTTCTGCTGATAGGCAATTTTCGCCTTCGACAGATCGTGGGGTGCGAGGTAAGGCTCGAAAATCTTAGAGGTTTCGTCGAAATCCGTCGGCGGTTCGTCCGCAATGCAGACGAAGATGAGTCCGGCTACCACGCGGCTGTGGGCACGCTTGAGGCCGAAGCATCCCTTGTCGAACTTCGTTTCCCCCGGCGCCGAGGCATGGATCAGGTTGCCCTCCGGGGAGTAGGTCCAGGAGTGGTAGCCGCATACCAGGTTTCCGGTTGACCCCGCGGGTTCGGTCAGGACGCGGGCGCCGCGGTGGCGGCACACGTTATGCAGGACGTTCACGCCGCCGTCGTCGTTGCGCAGCACGATCAGTGAGTAGGGCCCGTAGTCGACGGTGACGTAGTCGCCCGGCTCTGGGAGCTCGGCGATGCTGGCGGCAAAGATCCAGTGCTGGCCAAAAATGGCCTGCATGTCGATGTTGAAAATCGTCGGATCAGTGTAGAAGGGGGCATCGAGGGAATATCCCACGCGCCGGGAATCGAACAACTCGGTGATTTCCGCCAGCTGCTCGGCAGGCAATGATGAAGCGAGTTTTCCGCGTGAGTTGAGAGCCACGTTCACTGGAGCTGACATTTTTTTCTCCCGGGAGGACTGGAAGTGTGCGATTGGTGGGGATTACGAAGTTAGTGGGGACTGCCGGTGTTGCGGAGATGTTGTAGTCACGAGATTAGGGAGGACCGATGAGCAATCGGGGTCTACCGTAGATGGCAAATAATGAGCAGGCGGCCGGTGAAGCCTGGAGGACGGGCTGCTTAGCCACCGAAACATCAACCAAGGATGCTCCCACCACCGCAAGCGTCTCCATGTTTCGCCCTTCATATGCGTACTACGCAACGACAACCATAATACGCAACAGTGTGACGTTTCCCACGCTAGCTGTCAAGCTGTTAAAGATGCGGCTCGGGGCCATATGAATGGACCTTTATTTCGACTTGTGCAGCACATAGCCCGCTCGATTCCTGGGTGCTCGTAAGTGGACAGCGTCTGGGCTACTTCTTCCGGTGTAACGATGGCAGCCGGGGCCATCTGGATGCCATTGTCAATGATGAACGGCAGGGGCCCAGCCGCAGCAGTTTGATCTTGAGTTTGTCCATGTATTCGGGCTTGGCGGGTGTCCGGGTGCTGCGGTCCTGGGCGAGTTCCAGCGCGCAGGCTCCGGCCACCGCTTCCCCGGACTTTTCCTGACCGCCGATTCATGCTCCCAGTATTCACGAGCTTGACATCACTCTGTGGCATGGCTCACCGTTGTCTAGGGCGAAGCGTGTTGCGTTAGACGCAACTCCCCCTTCGAACCGCCAGCTCAGGTCAGGAGCATGATGAAGACCCTTGCCATTGTCGGTTCGTTCCTTGCGGACGTCTCTTCTGGTCCGCCCAGTGCGGCGTCGTCATCCAGTTCAGCGGCCACGCCGAGCTGGCCCACCGGATCGAGATCGAGGCAGACGACGCCGAGGGCCACAGCTTCCTGGCCGTCTACTACCGCGGGGACGACCCCTTGGGCTGCTCAACAGCGCTCAGGCGAGGCTCTTCGCGAAGCGGCGCCGCGACGTCGACCTTTCCCCCTTTCATCCCCACCCGAATAGGAGAAGAAATGACCACTGCACCTGGGAAAACCGAGGCCGCCAAAGGCGGAGGGCAGATCCTCGACAGCTTCATTGCGACCCTGCCGGGCTCGGCACATGTCGAACCTCCTGCCTGGCATCACAGTGGACGGCCGCGCTTGAACAGGAGCAAAAACCATGAGTGCTGAACCTGGACAGGAAGTGGCCGAGCCCAACACCCATGGAGCGGCCTCCAGCCGCACCCACATCACGTTCCGAAAGCGCCGACTAAGGGTGGGCGACGTCAACGTTGTGGACAAGTCCATGCTGCGCCGGGCGGTCGGGGGAACCGTCGTCGGCAACACGATGGAGTGGTACGACGTGGGCATCTTCGGCTACCTCATCACCACGATGGGCCCGGTCTTCCTGCCCGAGGCGGACAAAGTGGTCCAGACCCTCTTCCTGCTCGGGACCTTTGCCGCGACGTTCGTTGCCCGGCCCATCGGAGGCATCTTCTTTGGATGGCTCGGCGACCGGGTCGGCCGGCAAAGGGTCCTCGTTGCCACGCTCACGATGATGACCGCCGCGACGTTCTTCCTCGGCCTCCTGCCGGGCTATGCGACGATCGGAGTTTGGGCCGCGGTGCTGCTGGTCGCAGTCAAGCTCCTCCAGGGTTTCTCGGCGGGCGGCGAGTACGCCGGGGCCACGACGTTCGTGAGCGAGTACGCCGCGGACAAGCGCCGAGGCTACTTCACGAGCTTCCTCGACATGGGCTCCTACCTGGGATTCGCGGCGGGTGCCGCCTTCGTCTCGATCCTCCAGCTCACGCTCGGCCAGGCTGCAATGGAAGAGTTCGGCTGGCGCATCCCGTTCCTCGTGGGGGGACTGTTGGGAGCGATTGCCATCTACTTCCGCCTTCGGATCGAGGAGAGCCCTACCTTCCAGGCCGCCCTCGACACCCAGGCGCGGCTAGCGAACGAGCGCATCGCCAAGGATGAGACCGCGGCGAGGGGGCTGCTCGCCGTCCTGGGCTCCAACTGGAAGCCGATCCTCGTTGCCATCACCGTCGTGGCGGCCGCGAACACTGTCGGCTACGCGCTGACGTCCTACATGCCCACCTACCTGACGGAGTCAAAAGGCTACGACGAGGTCCACGGGACCCTCCTGACCATCCCGATCCTCGTTGCCATGAGCCTGTGCATCCCGTTCGCAGGCAGGCTCTCTGACCGGATCGGGCGCCGACCCGCCCTGTGGATCGGCGCCCTAAGCACGGTCGTCCTCGCGATGCCGGCCTTCCTGCTGGTGGGGATCGGCACCGTTCCAGCCACGCTCACGGGGCTCGCGATGCTGGCGTTCCCCGTGGCGTTCTACGTGCCCATCCTCGCCTCGACACTGCCGGCCCAGTTTCCGACCGGCTGCCGGTACTTCAGCATGGGCATCGCGTACAACGTTGCTGTGGCGGTCTTCGGCGGCACGACCCCGCTGATAATTGATGTCCTAATCCAGTCCACGGGCGACGACATGATGCCGGCATACTACCTCATGGGCACCTCGCTGGTCGGTGCCGTCGCAGTGCTATTCCTACGTGAATCGGCAGGGCGAAACCTACCCGGGTCGATGCCGAGCGTCGATACCCTCGACGAGGCACGCGCCATCGTCGCTCATCAGGAGGACGACCCGCACATCGATCTCGAGAGCATGCCGCTCACCAACGTTCCCGTCGCCGTGAGGCACGACGGCGCGACGGAGCAGCTGCCGCTGGACGACCCGAACGCCCTCAAAGCGGCGCAACGGGAGGGGGTGGACCTCGAAGCGACCCTGCTCGAGGCACAATCGTGCGAAGAGCAGCCCGTGGCCTCCGGGCTATCAGGGGCGGCCCGAGCCCCAGGGAACCATCGGGCCGATTCGCACACCATATGAAGGACCGCACCCCTCACCCGCCCTTGTGGCAGGTGATGCCCACTTAACTGGCCGGATTCACACCCGGGAATTGGACAACGCATGGACGTAATCTTCACCAGTACCCTCGTCCCAGGGTAGCCCTGAACATTCAACCTGTATTCGCAGGTCATCAATACGCCGGGTCACCAGTAAGGGCCCTTCAGCGGATCAGTTGCTGATTGCTCATCATCTGATCACGGACCTGTTCCAGCCGCTGCTCGTCGATGCGCACGCTCTGTATTCGCTTCCACAGTGAGGCACCTTGGCGTAGTTTGCGGATCATTGCGCTCACCTCCTTTTGGGCCAGGTAGTTGGGCATGGTGTTTTCAGCGCGTGCAGACTCGGTGGCGGTGACATCGTCGTCGGCGGTAGGTCCGAACGCGCTTGTTCCGTCCAGGTCCCGCAGGCTGCCGGCGGTGATCAGCTCACCGCGGCCCGCATTTTGCCCGTCGGACCGTGAATTCCCCGGTGACATTGCGATCGGTTCTGCAGACAGGACAACCTGCGGCTCTGCGGATTCCTGCTTTTGTTCAGGCGGCCGGAGTGACCTTTCCGGAGCGGGTAAAACAGCTGAATCCAGCGGTTTCATGAGTGCTTCCTCTTTCGATGGGTTATCAACCGGGACTGACCGTCAAAGGGACTCGTGATCCTGACACGTGTCCTTAAACAGCCAGAACGTTTTGACGATGCAGGGTTTTTCAGGATGCAGACAGCAGCGGGCTGTGCCAGTGCGACATTTACTGCGAAGGTGCTCATGGCGAAGGTCCTCAACGATTGACGTGAGGCCTCCGCGCGAAGGAGCGGTAGAAATACGGTGGTTCTTAGGGAAAGCGGCTTAAGACAGAAACCGGCCCAAGAAGCTGAAATCTAGTGCGCAGAAATGGCGGAGGCGGGGCGGACTTTGGCGGTAAATACGCCGCCGAGCGTCTTGAAAATATTCACGGAACCCACCTCCCTTTCATCTAGTGCGCCAATAGAGACAATGCCCGACATAAGCTCGTGATTGAGAAATATCAATCGGACTCGTTTAACATACCCACGAACGGACTGCTTTGACCAGCGTGTTTGGGAACTTTCTTGAGAAACTTCTTCTACAGCGGCGTGTTTCCTTCAACACGCCGGCGAATAACGACGGCGGGGCTCACCAGAGACGCTAATGGCTAGAAAATATGTCGCAAGATGGACTCTCACCGGTTGACCCATTAATAGACTGGCCGCAGAGGCAGGCCACGTCGCGCGATGGAGCAGAATCAGGATGAATAATGTAGTCCCCCACAACACCGCTCCCGATCCCCAACTCACCGCCTCGCGCCTCGTTGAACTGGATGCGCTGAGGGCCTTCGCCCTGTTGGGTATCCTCTGTGTCAATATCTGGTTCTTTGCAGATCCCTTTGGCATGACCGGCAACTCCAATCCGGATTTTCAGTCTGCGCAGGATGTGGCCGTCAGGTTTGCCGTCAGCGTTTTCTTCGAAGCCAAGTTCTACATCCTGTTCTCGTTCCTCTTCGGCTACAGCTTTGTGCTCCAGTGGGCCTCCGCGGTTTCCGCCGGCCAGTCCGAGGTGCCCCGCACGCTGCGCCGCACTGCAGGCCTAGTCATCATCGGCCTCTTCCACGGGCTGTTCCTGTTCCACGGCGACATCCTGCTGACGTACGGACTCGTAGGCCTCGTCCTGCTGGGCACCCGGATGATCTCCGCCCGGGCCGCCGCTGTTGCCGCCGGCATACTCATCGGAGCCATGGGACTGATCATTCTGCTGCTGGGTTTGCTGACCGCAGCGGTGGAGCCGACACTCGGAGAGGCCGACCTCCAAACAGTGCCCCCTGCGTTCGACCTCGCCGGAAGCCCTGCGGCCGTTCTTGCCCAGAACATCTCGCTGTATCCGATGACGCTGGTCAACGCCCTGTTCCTGCAGGGGCCGATCGCGCTCGGTGCGTTCTACGCTGGACTGGCGTGCGCGAAGAACAGGCTCATTGAGCAAGGACTCTCGCGGCGCACGCTGATGATGGTGGTCTGCATCGCCCTCCCGATCGGGCTGGCCGCGGCCCTGCTGCAGGGTTACCTGGTCAACTATGTTGGCGGAATCGGGCTGCAAGTCGTCGGCCTGGGCATATCGACCCTGACCGGGCCACTGCTGACGGCTGGCTATGTGGGACTATTGCTCCTGCTGTTCCGCACCCGGCTCGGCCGGGTGGTGCGCAACGCGCTGGCACCCGCGGGCCAGCTGGCCCTCTCCAACTACCTTGGCCAGTCGGTCCTGATGCTTCTGCTCTTTACCGGGTTCGGCCTCTCGCTGACCAACCAGGTGCCGCCCCTCGTCGTGCTCGGCATTGCCGCCCTGATCTTCCTGGCGCAGCTGCTGCTCAGTTACTGGTGGGTGAAAAAGTTCCGCTACGGCCCGATGGAAGCCCTGCTGCGGGCCGCAACGTACTGGCGGAAACCGACACTGGGTTCGGCGCCTAAATATTCCAGCCAGTGACCGCCGGCGTCTTCTTATCCCAACCTAGATTGCACACTGCCGCTGTTTCGAGGACGAAGCGCCGACCCTCGATCGGCTCCAGCTGGAGCCAGCGAGCGGCGAGGACGCGCAGGAAATGCCCGTGTGCCACCAGCAGCACGTTTCTTTGCCGAAACGACGGCGAATTCTGCTGGCTCCCGGAAAACGGGGCAGCATCAGGAGTGTCTAGCACTTTGGCTATGACGTGGTCGGCCCGGTCCGACACCTGCTGCAGTGTCTCTCCGCGCACCACCCCGTGGGTCCAGATCAGGTAGGAAGGATCCTTCTTTCGGATGTCGACGCTGCGCTGGCCTTCGTAGTCACCGTAGTCCCACTCGTGGGCATAGGGGACCACTTCGGCATCGGGAAAGCCAGCCAGTTCCGCGGTTCTTCTCGCCCGCTTCAACGGGGACGTCAGTACCGACGAGAAGTTGATACCTGACAGTTTGCGACCAGCGGCTACAGCCTGCTGTACGCCATCCTCAGTCAGCTCCAGGTCCGTCAGGCCCGTGTACTGATGGTTTTTCGACCATACGGTCTCGCCGTGGCGCACTAGCCAAAGCTTAGGGAAGTCATGAGCCTCAGCAGCTTCAATCATGACAGGCCCTTTGCTGAAGCAGTACCAGTAGCCTCAGTCGTTTTGGTGCTGTCGCTGGATGCCTCGGGCTGCTCCGCCCACCAGGCCCGTAGCTTCTGTTCCGCAACCTCGTCATCCTGCGGGCCGTTCTCCAGCCGCTCCTCCAGCAGGAACTTGTAGGCGCGGCCCACCACCGGCCCCGGCTTGATGCCCAGCAACGCCATGATCTGCTGGCCGTCCAGATCCGGACGGACCGCGTTCATCTGTTCCTGTTCACGCAGGTCGGCGATGCGCTGTTCAAGGTCGTCGTAGGCGAACGCCAGCCGTTCCGCCTTGCGCCGGTTCCGCGTAGTGACGTCCGATCGGGTCAGCCTGTGCAGCCGCTCGAGCAGGGGGCCGGCATCGTTGACGTACCGGCGCACGGCCGAATCGGTCCAGCCTGCCTCGCCGTAGCCATAAAAGCGCATGTGCAGTTCCACCAGGCGCGCCACGGCCTTGATGGTGTCGTTGTCGAAGCGCAGCTTCTTCATCCGCTTGGCCACCAGCTTGGCCCCGACCACTTCATGGTGACGGAAACTGACCGCGCCGGAAGGTTCGAACCGGCGCGTAGCCGGTTTGCCGACGTCGTGCATCAGGGCAGCAAAACGCAAGACAAAATCCGGAGCCGGCACCGCGCCGTCGTCGTCGGTTTCCAGTTCGCACGCCTGCGCCAGCACGGTCAGCGAGTGCTGGTAGACGTCCTTGTGCCGGTGGTGCTCATCGATTTCCAGTTTCAGCGCCGAGACCTCGGGCAGCACGTATTCGGCCAGGCCGGTTTCCACCATCAGATCGATGCCGGTCCGCGGGTCCTTGCCGTTGATCAGCTTGGTCAGCTCATCGCGCACGCGCTCGGCGGAAATGATCTCGATCCGCTCGGCCATGTCCGTCATCGCCGCGGCCACCTCGTCCGCCACCGTGACATTGAGCTGGGAGGCGAAGCGGGCGGCGCGCATCATGCGCAGCGGATCATCGGAGAACGACGCCGAAGGCTCACCGGGGGTGCGCACCACCCCTGCGTGCAGGTCCTTGACGCCGCCGTAGGGATCGACCAGTTCCAGCGATGGCAGGCGTAGCGCCATGGCGTTCATGGTGAAGTCGCGACGGAAAAGGTCATCCTCGAGCGACTTGCCGAAGGCGACCACAGGCTTGCGGGAATCCGGATCGTAGGCCTCGGCACGGTACGTGGTGATCTCGATTGTGTGCTCGCCCTTGCGCAGGCCGATGGTGCCGAAGGCCCGGCCGATTTCCCAGAAATTGTCGCACCACTTGCGGATGACGGCGATGGTGGCATCCGGATCCGCGTCAGTGGTGAAGTCCAGGTCCGGCGACACGCGGCCCAGAAAGAGATCCCGCACCGGCCCGCCGACCAGGGAGAGCTCGTGCCCGGCGTCAACAAAAAGCTGACCCAGTTCTACAACAACTTCGGGCAACGGCGGGGCGGACGTCTCGGGATTACTTGCCGAGCCAAAAAGGTGAACCATAGTGATTTAAGGGTGCCAGAAACACGCGGGCGATGTTTAACAATCTCCGCGCCATGTCCTGCGGGCACAGCACTCGATTAAAAATCGTTAGAGTGGACTGCATGGCACATCCGGTCCCGAGCGCTCCGAAGCGCACTCCACTGACAGCGTCAGTGGGCAGTGCCGCGCCCGGGCACCATTCCCTGCCCACCGTGGAGGAAGTTTCGGCCGGCGGCGTCGTGGTGGACACTTCCACCAAGGAATTCCGCGTTGCCATCATTGCCCGCTTCAACCGCGGCGGTCGGCTCGAGTGGTGCCTGCCCAAGGGCCACCCGGAGGGCGAAGAGACCAATGCCGAAGCCGCGATCCGCGAGATCGAGGAAGAAACCGGCATCCAGGGCGACGTGCTGGCCACCCTCGGCAGCATCGATTACTGGTTCACGGTCAGCGGCCACCGCGTGCACAAGACGGTCCACCACTTCCTGCTCAAGGCCACCGGCGGCGAGCTGACCATCGAAAACGATCCGGACCACGAGGCCGTGGATGTCGCCTGGATCCCGCTGGCGGAGCTCGGCCGGAAGCTGTCCTTCCCGAACGAGCGACGGATCGTGGACCTGGCCCGCGAAGTCCTGCCGGAGTACCTCTAAGCGATAAGCACGACGACGGCGCTGTCAGGCCCCGAAGAAGCCGTGACATCTCACGTCATCGCCCCAATGATCGCGCGGTGACTGCCCCGTGACACTCCGATGACCGGCCGATCACACTTCGATGGTTGCCGAGTGACGATGCGATGCCTGCCCAATGACACTTGGGTTGTTCCCCAGTGACACGGGGCGGTCCTCCACACCATCCCCCCACCGCCGCGTTGCTGGACGTTCGCTGAACAGATCCTGCCCCGCCAAGTGAGACGATAGACAGCGATGTCTGACATGGAAACACAAAGCACAGCGCGCGCCAGCGCCGTCATGGCCGCGGGGACCCTGGTCTCGCGCGTCCTCGGGTTCGTGCGCACGTCGCTGCTCGCCGTCGCCATCGGTGCCAACACCACCATGGGCGACATCTTCGAAAAAGCGAACACCATCCCGAACATCATCTACCTGCTGCTGGCCGGCGGGGTGTTCAACGTGGTGCTGGTTCCGCAGATCATCAAGGCCAGCAAGAACAACGACGGCGGGGCCGACTACATCTCGCGCCTGCTGTCCCTGACGCTGCTGGTGCTGGCCGCCATCACGCTGGTTGTGACGGCGCTTGCCGGGCCGATCATCCGCCTGCTCACCCGGGACTGGACGCAAGGCATGCTCGAGCTGGGCACCATCTTCGCGCTCTGGTGCCTGCCGCAGATCTTCTTCTACGGGCTCTACGCCGTGGTCGGCCAGGTCCTCAACGCCAAGAGCCGCTTCGGCTGGTACATGTGGGCGCCCGTGGTGAACAACGTGGTGGCCATCGGTGTATTGGTCCTCTACATCGTGCTGTTCGGGTCTTTCTCGCGCGCCACCGACAGCCCCGAGGCCTGGACCTCGGAGCAGACGCTGCTGCTGGCAGGCGGCACCACCCTGGGCATCGTCCTGCAGGGCCTGGTGCTGCTTTGGCCGCTGAGCCGGCTGGGGCTCGGCCTGAAGCTGAAGTTCGGCTGGCGCGGCATCGGCCTCGGCCGGGCGGGCAAGGTGGCCGGCTGGACGCTGGGCACCATGGTGGTGGGCAACTCCGCGTACCTGCTGTACGGCACCATCGCCTCCAGCGCCACCGCCGGTCGCCAGGAAGTCGAGGGCTCCGGGGCCGGGGTTGCCGGCGAGTACGCCCTTAATACTGCGACCCTGATCGCGATGCTGCCGCACTCCGTCGTCGTACTTTCAATCGCCACGGTGCTGTTCAATCAGCTCTCGCGTTCCCAAGCCCACGGGCAGCTGGAAGAAGTCCGGCAGACCGTGAACTCGGGCCTGCGGACCATCGGCGTTGCCACCATGTTCGGCGCCGCCGTGATGGTGGTGCTGGCCGGGCCGCTGGCGCGGTTGTTCGCCGGCTCCGGCCCAACTGCCCCCGCTTCGGCCGCGGCGATGGGCCAGCTGCTGGCCGTCCTCGGGGCCGCGATGCCGTTCATGAGCATCTATTTCTTCCTCGGCCGCGTGTTCTACGCCGAAGAGGACGCCAAGACGCCGCTGGTCATGCAGTCCATCCTGTCCGGCACCTGCGTGGTCATCGCGCTGGTCATGGCACAGCTCATGCCCGCCACCGAGATAGTGTTCGGCCTGGCCGTGCTGTTCGCCGTCTTCCACATCCTGTCGGCGCTGCTGGCGCACTTCTTCACCGTCCGGCGGGTGGGCGATTACGGCGCCGGCCAGGTCGCGGAGAGCTACATCCGCATCGGCTACGCCGCCCTCGGCGCCAGTCTCGCCGGCGCGGCCGCGCTGTGGCTGTTCGGCGGGTACCAGCCCGGCGGTTTCGCCATGGTTTCGATCTTCAGCGCCATCGTCACCATCGCCGTCTGCGGCATCGTCATGGCGCTGGCCTACCTGCTCCTGCTCAAGGCCCTGCGGGTGGCCGAACTCCACGATTTCCTGCAACCAATCCTCAGCCGGCTACCGGGGCGCGGTTAACAGAACCGCAAGCCATCCGGTGCCAACCGGTAGCATGTAAACCAAACGTCCAGGGCGCCCAAACGCCCAACTATTCCGCCTGGAGGAACACGTGCCGCAACCAGTAGATGTGGGGACCTTGCTCGGCGGCCGCTACAAGGTCACCGCGCAGATCCTCGCGTCCGCCGAACAGGACCTGGTGCTCAACGGCGTGGACCAGGTCCTCAACCGACCGGTCAGCATCCTCGTCGCCGCGCCGGAGAATGCCAGCCAGGCTGCCATGAGCGCCCGCGAGATCGCCACGGGCGAGCGTGCCGGCAGCGTGCAGGTCTTGGACCTCGGCATCACGGACGGCTACACATACCTCATTACCAACCAGGCCGAGGCGGCGGACCTCCTGGACCTGGTCATCCAGCAGGATGCCGCTCCCTATGTCGAGCCCTTCTTCACGGACACCCTCGGCTCGGAGATCTTCGGCCAGGCCCGCTCGCGCGAGCCGGAAACCTATGACGAGGATGACTACTACGAGGAAGAGTACGACGACGAGCCGCGCACCAGCCTCCGCGACCGCCTGAACAAGCTGGACCTGCCCAAAATCGGCCGTTCAAACAACGACGGCGGCGCCAAGCCCTTGTTCAGCCGTCGTCCGGGTGCCGGTACAGGGGCCGGTGCCGGAGCCGCAGGCGCGGCAGCCGGCGCAGCTGCAGCAGGTCATGCGGGAACCGGTACGACCGATGACCGCACAACCCACTTTGAGCGTCCCCCGGCAGACAGCTCCGTGCGTGCAGGCAGCGTCCCCCCGCCGCCCCAGTCGCCGCCGCAGTTCTTCGACGACAACAACCACCCGGTTACCGCACCGGTGGACCAGCCGCGGAGGGAACACCGGGAAAACGGCGGAGCCCCGAAGGTCAGCCTCTGGTCGGACAACGATTACTACGAGGATCGGCCGCAAACCTCCTATCAGCCCGCCGCTGAACCTGCCGCACCGGCCCCGCCGGCCCGCGATGCCCGTTCGGAGGAAGACGAGTACGTCCGCGCTGCCTCGATGTTCCCCGCCGGGGCGCGCGGCAATTCGAGGTCGCGCGAAGAAGACTACGAGTACGACGAGTACGACGACGACGAGAACAACAGCCCGAAAACCTCGCGGCTGCTGATCGGCGGCTTGCTTGCCGTTCTGCTGATTATCGCCGTCGTCATTGCGGTCAACCAGCTGAATCTGTTCCGCGGCGGCCCCGTTGCAGGCGAGAATGCCGAAGAGAACAATTCCGCGCCGGCTGCTCCGGGTGAGACGGGCGCCGCAGAGAGTGCTCCCGCCGAAGATGCCGTAGTGGAGCCCGTAATTGCCGGCCTGGAACGGCTCGTGCCCGATATGCCTAGTCTCGACGCGGAAAACGACGGAAGTCTGCCGGAGGCCATCGACGGAAACCCTGCAACGTACTGGACCAGTTTCCAGTATCAGTCGGACCAGTTCGGCGGTTATGCCTCCAACATGGCCCTGGTTGTCGAGCTCGAGGAGTCCTCGAGCATCAGCACCATCGAGATGACGCAGCTCAGTGGCAGCGGCGGCAACTTCTCGGTCATGCTCAACGATTCCCCGTCGCTGGAGGGTGCCCGGCAGGTTGCCCAGGGCAGCTTCACCGCCCAGAAGACCACTATCCCGGTTCCGGAAGATGAAGGCGCCGCGCCGAAGGCGGAGTACGTCATCATCAACTTCACCCAATTGCCCAGGCTTTCCAATCCCCAGGGCGGTCCGCCCTTCGGTATTCGTATGGCGGAGATCGAAGTTTCGTGATCGCCTGCAGCCGTGCCGGGTGCCCCGCGGCGTCCACCACGGAATAAGCTTGGCACTCCGCTCGTTGTGACAGTTGGCTAGACCCGGTCAGGACCGGCCGCTATCCGGGCATGACACCGTAAAAACAGGAAGAGGTTCACACGCAGTGAGCACAGATACCACCACGTCCGTGCGGGACGTCATCATCGTCGGCTCCGGCCCTGCCGGTTACACGGCAGCTGTCTACACGGCGCGTGCCAACCTGAAGCCGCTGCTGATCGCCAGTTCCGTACAGGCCGGCGGTGAACTCATGAACACTACCGACGTCGAAAACTACCCAGGCTTCCCCGAAGGCATCATGGGGCCGGATCTCATGGACACCTTCCAGAAACAGGCCGAGCGGTTCGGTACGGAAATCCTGTTTGAGGACGTCACCGACCTGGATCTCGATGGCCCCATCAAGAAGGTCACCATCGGCACGGGCGAGACGTTCACCGCGAAGTCCGTCATCATCTCCACCGGCTCCGCCTACCGCGAGCTGGGCCTGGAAGATGAGAAGCGACTGGCGGGACGCGGGATCAGCTGGTGCGCAACCTGCGACGGCTTCTTCTTCAAGGACCAGGACATCGCCGTCGTTGGCGGTGGGGACTCCGCCATGGAGGAAGCGCTCTTCCTGACCAAATTCGCAAAGTCGGTCACGGTCGTCCATCGTCGGGACAGCCTGCGCGCCTCGAAGATTATGCAGGACCGGGCACTGAACCACGAGAAGATCAAGTTCCAGTGGAACTCTGCAGTCACCGGTATCGATGGTACCGACAAGGTGACCGCACTCAGGCTTACGGACACTGTTGACGGGACCGAGAGCGTGCTGCCCGTGACCGGTGTGTTCGTGGCCATCGGCAATGATCCCCGAGTGGATCTCGTCAAGGGCAAACTGGACTTGACGGCCGAAGGCACCATCGCCGTTGACGGTCGGTCCTCCCGGACGTCTGTCGCAGGCGTCTTCGCGGCCGGCGACGTCATTGACCCGACCTACCGTCAAGCCATCACCGCTTCCGGCTCCGGTTGCGTCGCAGCCATCGACGTCGAGCACTACCTCGCTTCCCTTGAGGATGCCGAAATTCCGGTAGCCGAGCCGGCAACCGTCTAGTCCAACTGTTCAGAAGGAGAATTATTATGAGCAACGCTAAAGATGTCACGGACGCCAGTTTCGACGCTGACGTCCTCAAGTCCGACAAGCCCGTCATCGTCGACTTCTGGGCCGAATGGTGCGGCCCCTGCCGTATGCTGACGCCCATTCTGGACGATATTGCCGCAGAGCATGCCGGCAAGGTCGAGGTCGTCAAGCTGAATGTGGATGACAACCCTGCTACCGCCGCTCAGTACGGCATTACGTCCATCCCCGCCGTCTACGTCTTCAAAGACGGCAAGGTGGCCGCCACCTCAATCGGCGCCAAGCCGAAGCAGGTTATCGAAAAGGAATTCGCTGAGTTCCTCGGCTAGAAATTATGGATAACGACGCTGCAGACCAGAGTCTGCGCCGTTCGGATACCAGCCGGCGCGTGGTGGCCCTGAGAGAAAGGCTGCTGCGCGCCGGCATTTCCATGGCGTATCTGGCACCGGATCAGGTCAACGACCCGACGGTTTTCGACGACCATGTCGATGCTGCCGTCCGCACGTTCCAGCAGAACCGCGGACTTATGGTGGATGGCGTCGCAGGTCCAGAAACACTAAGGGCATTGGGCGAAGCCCAATACAACCTGGGCGACAGACCCATGTTCTGGCAACAGGGTCTCGACTACACGCGGGGAGACGATGTATCGGAGCTCCAACGCCAGTTGTCCTATCTCGGATTCTATTACGGCCACATAGACGGCGAATTCGGCCAACGTACTCATCTCGCCGTACGGGAACTCCAGCAGAACCTTGGTCTTGAACCCACCGGCGTAGCGGATGCCCCACTCATCGGCGCGATGGCACGCGTGAACCGCAGCATTAGTCCGAGCCAAGCCTTCTCGCTCAGGGACTATGAACGGCTGAACCAAGCTTCCGCAGCGCTCAAGGGCCGCGTTGTTTGTCTGACCGCCGGTAGCGGGACCTCCTTCCAATCCCCCGTAGCCGACAAGGCAAGCGGTCGTCCTTTGACCGAGAGACTGGTCGCATCCGACGTGATGCGTCGAGTTGAGAGCATCCTGTCCGGCCTCGGGGCAGAAGTAACTGTGGTGGCTGCAGAGCCCGAGAAGGCGGTGGACAACCGTGTCCAGTTGATTCGACAGGCATCTCCTAGTTTGAGCATTTCAATCAACTGCGATTCACTTGATCAACCGCTGGCTAATGGCGTCTCTGCCTTTTATTGGGGCAAACCGGAAACCGGAGAAATTCGTTCTCCAATCGGTCACCGGGCCGCGGAACTGATCCTGAAGGAAGTTCTTGCCAGGACAACGGCAACCGACTTGGGGATCCACGGACGCAGCTGGGACATCTTGCGACTGACAAGCATCCCGTCGATCCAACTCGATATCGGTTATCTCAGCAATCCTGATGAAGCAGGGAGACTAGCCGACCCTGTGTTCCGTCAGGTGCTCGCTGATGCCATCGTTATAGCTATCCAGCGGCTCTACCTGCTGGAAGAAGATGACGAACCGACAGGTACCTTGGCACTCGATGACGTGCTGCGGTTCAACCCTGAACTCTGAATCGGCGTTTCACGTGAAACGCTGCCGTGGCAATAGCGCGCCCATGCACTCTTCCCTAAGTGTATCGATCGGATTCCCGGCATCGTGCGTTGACTCAGCGCTGAGGTCGCCCTTGCCGGTATCAGTTGCCTCTCCAGCTCATATCCCTGAAGGGGTGCCCTCGCGTAATCAGGCCTATGACCAGAAGCTCAACCCACTAAGGGCCCGGGTAAGTGCTCCGGATTGCCCTGTAATTCGTGAGTGGGGGTGCGGACCATTTAGGAGTAGGCCGTGACAAATGCATGTCTCTCAACCCTCGGCGTCTGCAGGGCAGGGGGGAACTGTAGTAGTCCGTTCTGATGATCAACTCATTCGAGGGACTATTGGAACCGGCGGTACACCTTGGTACTGCTATTCCATCGACCCGGTACCGGTCTGGTCATGCCGTTGGCCGCTCCCGATCGCGATCACCAAGAAGTCTTGTAGGACTAGTAATCGCTAAACCAGTTGCCTCGGACTATTCCTGATAACTGCTTGAGTCGACACGACTCCAGGCTGCTCCGGCGACGCATATCATTTTCTCTAAGGCCGATCATTCGGACCCGGTGGGCCACCAATTCAGGATGCTGCCGGCGAATTGACCTGAAAGGGATCCGATCCACAATACGGGACCGATCGGTGCCCACGGAAGGTCCGTAACTTCATGTGTCCAGAGGGGTAAGGAGCGCGTTGAAACTGCCTGCGTCGAAGTGAAGCCACAGCCGCAGGCTTTCGGCCTTGCCCTTGTTTCCAGACCCGCCAGCCGAGGTCCGGCCACGACGCGGGACCGAATAAACGGAAAGCAGCCAGGTCTGTCGCCTCATAATCCCGGGGAGAGCACCGAGATCCCAGGGCCTCCCTGCATCCTCGAGCGACGGCGTTTCGGCTGGCCATGAATGGGCAGCCCAAATGGACGTGAGAGCACAAACGGCCAGAGTCTATTGGCCGTCTATGGGCAGTTTCTATTGGCCGCCAACAAAAGGTCACTGCTGGGATTCGGGGCAATGCTTCAGATGAGGAAGACTCCGACGATGACCATACCGACATCGCTTGGCTGTAAGGAATGTTGACGTCCGATCACCGCGTGATGTCCTACTCTACGAAGGAAGAGCCTGCAGAGAAAGATAGCTGCGGTACCAATTCCGGACAATATCGTACCGTTCTAGATGCCTCCGATACCTACAGGCCCTTTCACCCAGGGTAATCGGCTCATACTCGGGAAACGGCGTCCGGCAACCAACGACGCGATCAGTGCTTCCAGTAGCTGTTTTTGCCGGTGTATGCTTGCCGCGTCGCCACACACAATGAGGACTGGAAGTAGCGGGTGTCCGTTGCTCATCGAAGTTCCACGTGAAACGGAACAGATTCGCAACGATGCCTATGTCATCGACAGCAAGGCAGACATGCGAAATTTGCTGGTAGTGGTCGGTAGGGCAGCCAGACGCGGCCGCGAAACTTCTCCGCTTGTCCACTTAACCGTAGGACGTTCACGGTGGAGACTTCTCGATGATCAGTGAGGAACCGGCGTTAACCAGCAGTGTTGGCGGCCGGCTCGCGCAACCCGCTTGGAACGCTCTACTTGCAGCACGGCGACTACACCCCACGGTTGCCTCGCACGCAACCGACAGCTCATCTCCCAGGACCGTCGGCGGAATCAATTTGAACCGCCAGTGCACAGTCTTGACGCTTAGGGCCTTTCCACGTGATCGCCATTGCATGGAGTATCGATCCTGCAGCTAGGAGCCGTCGGACTCCGCATTCAGACGGTTGTCCCAGTGGTCGCCTTTAGATGCGACGACGATTCCACCGCCGAATAGAACCCGCGACTTACTGTCGACGTTTCACGTGGAACTGCTTCCTCTATACGCGACAACATTCTCGTGGGCCCTAGACCCTCCTCGTCATCAGCCGAAAGAGCGCTGACGCAATTTGGTGGCTAGCTTCAGTCTCCGTCCATGCGGCTATCCCGAAAGCACGTACGTTAACGTCCGTAGCCGTCCAACGGGCAAGCGACCTTCTGGCATGATGTCCTGCAATCGCAGGTTTGGGGCAGGTCCATTTAGGGATCTCCGGCAAGCGGAAATCCTGGTTGTCTTGCGGGATAAAGTTTGAGCGGAACCTCGTCCTAACCACAGTTAGGTGTTCATGTGTTGTCACGTTGTGGGAGATTCCGTTTGTGCTCATCGCTTCGATGCTTACTTTCGCCTCGGTTTAGGGGCAACGCGGCGAGGAGTTTCGGGTCGCGAGAACACTCCGCACAGTGTTCCCGGCCTACCTCTCTACAGATGCAAGCCAGACTGCAAAAAGCGGTCCAATAGGGCATGGGGCACGGCAAGCGCAACAGCAATGACAGCTGGAGGTTGGCCTAGAAATTCACTACTCATCCTCTTGGTCTAGCGCGCGGGACCTCCTCCTTCTGTACGACCCGAACTGCAGTTTCGGTCGTTACCGCGGCACATAGGACCGAGCACCCCACAAGTATCGTGTTTGTTCCACGTGAAACGTGGATTGCCCGAAACTTGCATTCCTCATCTACGCTGCATCCAAACGGATTCTCCACGATCTGCGCACTGCAGCGAAGCTGCAGAAGGGACAAGGCGCTACTTCGCGCCACATCAAATGCTGGGTACCAGCTGCCTTGACTTGCCGGTCAGACACAGGCGACACCATACATGTCCGGTCTGCTCTGACGACGTTCCGCGTTAAACCGAGCCAGCGAGTAGGCCGCCTAATACAAGTGGATGCTCATCCTGAATACGCCGCGCTGCCCATATCCACAGCCGTAAACGGCCGTTGCAATTACTGCTACATTTCGAAGGACCTACCCTGCAAGACGGCGTCCACGTTGGGATGGAGGTCGTACCAATCGGTAGCGTTCAGTGAAACAAGCGTGTATGTCGCCAGAGCCTGCCCTGCGGTTCTTCGCTGGCACTGAGCTGGGGACGATAAATA
Source organism: Arthrobacter sp. B055-34 (assembly GCF_059090425.1). Lineage (NCBI taxonomy): Bacteria > Bacillati > Actinomycetota > Actinomycetes > Micrococcales > Micrococcaceae > Arthrobacter > Arthrobacter sp. B055-34. Next base: position 167,587 of record NZ_JBNHFQ010000010.1, on the reverse strand, counting down.
GTCAGTGCCTGGACCACCCGAAATCTTTGGAAGTACCTTCACTACTCTAGGAGATGGGATTCCACAGCACCACGATTGGGATATGGGCCATGCCCTGCCAGCGGTGGCTGCTGCCGCTCATCTTTGACCCTATACCAACGGGCTTTAGACGCGACCCTTTCAGCTATGTGTTCCATGCTCAGCTCGTGAAGCTACATGGATATACCTTCTCCGCCCTGCCAGGATGTCGAATGAAGATAGGGCGCAGGATATTCAGCCGCTTATGATTTGCCGCAGACTTCATGTTCCACGTGAAACTTGTCTAGAATGTCTTCGATCCGAGCGCATGATATCGGCGTAATTCCTTCCTGTCACCTGGACGCATCCAACAAAGCGACCTAGAAGCTGCAAGCAGTCACCCGTTCTGGGGCTCAGCCGCTCAACGTGGATCAGCCCTCCTACCTATGCGGAAAGGTAGGGCTTTAACCATCCGGAAATGCGTGGGCCGACAATTACAGGTGAAACATCGCGCAACTGCTAGTGAGAAGCGGTTCGATGATCCGTAATGGGATGACGAAGGGACTGGAAAAAGATCAATTCAAATCGTCAGCGAGGATCTCGGCACCAATAGGCCCGAGTCCGCACTAGGGAAGACTAAGGCGTTCCACGTGAAACCAACAGGGCGTTTGCCCTACACGCATGACGGCAGGGAGACGCTCCCCGAGTATGGGCCGCATGTGCATCGCATAGACGCCGGCCGGCCTGCGTCATATTTTGATCATCGACGGCCGAGCAGTCGCCGGTTAGTCCAACTCGCTGACTTACTGAGCCAACATAGCCAGGACTACTTGTCAACGCTGCTCCGGCCCCTACCGAACGAGAGCAGTGCGATGTACCACAGAGCTCTAAGCCGCTCGGCCCCAGCCGGGCTCCAAACTGCTCTCTTATGAAACACCCCCAGAGATGTATCTTACAAATCCATCAAGTTGCACAATGGTTTACCGCCAGTCGGTGAGATTTTAGGTGTCTCTCGCTTGGTCATACTGCGGGCGCCCCGCCAGATATCCAGTGTGATAAACGCCTGTGATCGCCCTAAGATTCGGCGGAAACCGTATCCACCACGTTTCACGTGAATTATCTCGACGGTTTCGCTGGGCAGATCCGCAAATAGTTCATCAGGACACATGTTGAACCGTTCCGAAAACGTAGTTACACGATCACTTGGTTGAAGAAACACCAATAGCACCCTGAGACTTTCCGGCGCAAAACGGCGTTAACTTAGTTGGACAGGAACATCCATCCGCGGACAGCCAGCGAGCTACCTATAGATGCTCACCAGGATATGTCTGCACTGAGCACTCCAACTTGAAGAAATCTCAGAGACCGACACGACCGCTAGAGACGCAAGGAAGACCCGTAACTTCGCGTGCCCATTGGAGTCAAGACCGCTTCGAAACAGCCCGAGACGAGCCGGTGTCCCGGCCGGCGGCACGTATACGTTGTCCATGTTTCCAGCCCGCCAGGCCTGGCCCGCCTAATGCAGAACCCGAATGAACCGGCAAGCAGCAACGACTGTCGCCTCAGAAGCCTGACGAGAGCAGCAAGTTACTAGGTTTTGCAGCGTCCTCGCGGCGACGGAGTTGCGACTGGCAGTCAGTGGCAGCCTCAAACAGCATGAGAGCTGACATGGAACTCATACAGTCGGCGATCTATGGGCAGTTCTATTGGCCCCCATCAGATTGACCGAGGCGTCTGGCGCCGAGGGGTACGCTTCTCATGTCGAAGGTACAAGGTAGACGGACCCACGGGTTTCACGTGAAACACAGGCCCGCCCTACAGAAGTGCGTTCCTCTGACGTGGTCCCGCCTGCCGAAGGAACAGGATTGAAATTCGTTGCATCTGGCAGCCTGCGCAGCTTCGTCTTGAGCACCAGAGCGCCACTCGGTGGAGCCGATAAGTCACCATATCGTGGATCGCGAAACTTCAAAACCAACCCGTACCAACAACTCAATGGAGTTTTTTCACTTGTCCGGAAACCAAAGTCGATGAGTGCACACACTGAGAGAAACCTGCCTATCGGGGAGGGTCAGCGTAAGGATATGAAACTATTCCTAAGCCAATACTGTGCCGGTGACGACGTCAAACTGCCTTCTCGCTTCCACGTGAAGCACGGTAGCCCAAGCGGCAGAAGAGTAGGTGCCGCCTGATTTCCACGACTACCCTTCTCAAGCGGTATATTGCTGACTGTCGTCAAAGGTCTCCTTGAAAATTGAGTCGAAGCAATCTTCGCTCCGTACTACTTCGATCTGCCGCAGTCGTTTGATGACGGCAGTGCCTGTTCGAACCCGGCAACAGCGGGGGCTTTCGTTGAGTAAGCAGACGTTCTCAATGACACAAGTCGTAAAACCGAGAACTACGGTCCCCGCGACGTCACCGGTCTGGAAGGTCTCGTGGTCTGGAAGGTCTCGTGGCGTCCGCAAACACCCCAGAATGTACATTGGTCGGCTGGTCCCCGCGGTCTAAACAACCTCGACAAGGCCGTCGATGAGAACCCGGTCGGCTATGACGGCACGATCGACATCATCCTGTCAGCCGACGCCGTTCCCCATGGTGAATAAAGGACGCGGCGTCGGATCGACATCCGCCTAATCGAAGGCCGGCCCACGGTCCAGGCTGCGATGAGCATTCTGCACGCGGGCGGCAAGTTCGGCGGTGGCAGTTACGCGCTTTCCGGCCCTCTCCACGCTGGCGGTATTTCGATGGCTGGTTCAGTTTCTTCTTCCGCATGGAATGTATCCCTCACCTGCACCGCTGACAGGGTGACTGCTCAGACAGCAAAAGGCTCTTTCAATCGAGGGTTCGTTACCATGTTCCACGTGAAACCAAATCTAAGACGAGACTGCTCGGGACGACTCCACCCTGACCTTCGCAGTTTGCCGGAACACAGTAGGCACATAGCCAAAAGGGTAGGAGCCACTTGACTGCGGAACCTACCCTCCCAGGCATCAATTGGGTACTGAAACTAACCGTCGCTATTTGGACTCAGGACGGTCATGATTCTGTTCAGGTCATCAACACTCGCGAACTCAATACTGACCCGACCCTTCTTTGCGCCCAGGGTAATCTTCACACTTGTATCTAGCCGATCAGAAAGCGAAGTGGCGAGATAGTCCAACCGCTCATGGCGAGCACCGGCTCGAGGCTTTGATTCCCTCTTTGGCCTACGAAGTCCATCGCTGAGTGAGACTATCTCCTCAGTTGCCCGGACGGACAATCCTTCAGCAACAATCCGTTGAGCGAGCTTCTCCATTTCAGCGGGATCTGCAAGCGCGAGCAGGGCACGCGCGTGCCCTGCAGATAAAACACCCGCTGCTACACGACGTTGTACCAACGGCGGCAACTTCATAAGTCGGATCGTGTTGCTCACTTGGGGGCGCGAGCGACCAATGCGATCAGCCAACTCGTCATGTGTACATCCGAAATCTTCCAGCAATTGTTGATATGCGGCCGCTTCTTCAAGCGGATTAAGTTGACTTCGGTGTAGGTTTTCGAGGAGCGCGTCCCGGAGTAGATCGTCATCGGTTGTCGAACGGATAATAGCCGGAATGGTGTCCAATCCGGCTTCTTGAGAGGCACGCCAGCGCCGCTCGCCCATAACCAGTTCATACTTATATTCGCCAGTCTCACCCGATGGTCGGACAACAATGGGCTGCAGGATGCCGATCTCGCGGACCGAGTGCACCAATTCCGCCATGTCTTCTTCATCGAAGACTGTCCGCGGCTGCTTCCGGTTAGGGTGGATGGACAGGATCGGAACTTCAGCGAATGTCGCCCCTGGCACCTCTACAAGTGTTTCACGCGAAACATCATCATCGATTTCCGGGGCATCCGACTGTTCGACAGCTTCCGCCATCTCCTGTTCGGCTTCCTCAGCTGCCACTAAAGTGGCGGAAGACTCAACCGGAGTCATCGCCTTTGCCTCAGGTTCCACGGGAGCTACCACTGAGTTTTCATTCTCATGAGCTGCGGAGCCTGGCTTCGTCTCAATCTCCGCCTCCGCACTATCCGTGTCCGGAGACGGTTTTACCGAAGCCTTCTTTATGGGTTTGCGTGCAGACGGAGAGTTCTTTCGGGGTCCCCGAAGGACCTCGGCGACCTGCGCCGCCGAAGAGGCACCGCCTCGTTCCGATTGGGTGTTCAGGAATGGCGAGTTGTCTTCGTCGCGACGGGAAGCTGCCGGGAAAAAAACATCGACGGGACGACCACGGCGGGCAGCTGCCGGACTGGGCTCGGTATTCTTCTCTTCTGTGGCTACAGGTGAATTCGGAATCAACGCACCCAGGCCCCTACCCAAACCGCGGCGTTTCTCACTCATCAAGGGATCCTTCCTGAATGCACGCGAATGCGAGCATTTTTCTGACTAGGAGCTAAGTCTACCGTTGAGAGTTGGAGTTACTTGGATTGCCGCCCGCGCTCGGCAATTTCTGCTGCTGCTTCCTGATAAGACAGAGCACCGCTGGAGGATGCATCATAGGTGATGACTGTCTGTTGATAACTCGGCGCCTCGGAAATACGTACGGATCGAGGTATGACCGCGCCCAGAACCTGATCCGGGAAGTGCTGGCGCACTTCCGCGGCAACCTGCGCAGCCAAGTTTGTTCGACCGTCGTACATCGTCAGGAGAATAGTTGAAACAACCAGGTCCCCGTTGAGGTGCTTCTGGATCATCTCGATATTGCTGAGGAGTTGGCTGAGACCTTCCAATGCGTAGTATTCACATTGAATAGGAATCAAAACTTCTTGCGCAGCTACGAAAGCGTTGACGGTAAGCAGCCCCAGACTCGGTGGGCAGTCGACGAAGACGTAGTCCAACCGTTCCTGTCCCGCGGCTGCGCGTTCCTTCGCGTACACGTCTATGGCGCGACGCAGTCGCTGTTCCCTGGCGACCAATGAAACGAGTTCAATCTCCGCGCCGGCCAAATGGATCGTAGCCGGAGCTACGATGAGGTTCTTGATGTCCGGGCACGGCGCCAGTACGTCAGCCAACGGCAGGTCATTAATGAGGACATCGTAGATGCTGTCCACATCCGCGTGATGCTCGACGCCAAGAGCGGTCGAGGCGTTACCCTGCGGATCAATATCCACGACAAGAACGTTCAGACCAGCGGCGGCCAGGGCAGCGGCAATGTTCACCGTCGTGGTTGTCTTACCGACGCCACCTTTTTGGTTGCTTACTGTAAGAATCCGCGTTTCGCTGGGCCTCGGTAGGTCGCGTCCCTGCAACCTTTCGCGGCGCCGGTTCTCGCTGGCAAGCTCACGCGCCAGCGGTGTGCTTTCATCGATCGAATCCATAACGCTGGGAACCGTCGACTCGACCTTCATTTCCGTGGCACCGGTAGCCGATGTTTCACGTGAAACCTCGATGTTAGTCATTAATTATCGACCTTTATGAGTTGAGTGAACGAAGAAAACCAGCCTCGGAGCCGGTCCCGTGATGAAGTGAAGCTGCGTCCCGCAGAGCGCTCGTCTCCCAAACCCACCAGAACTCGCTCACTTCCCTTATCTCCGGCTTTAGTGACTCTAGACTATCTGCTGGCACTCCAGAATGACGACGACCCCACGCAGGTGTGGGTTATTCGTCAGCGGAGGAATCAGCGGCCAACCACAATACGTACAACGGTCGTGGGTTCCTCAAGGAGATCTTCCCCAACCGTCACAACCGAAGTGTCAGTGCCGCCCAGCTTGCGGATTACCTTTGCTGCCTTCTCGATTTCTTCTGCCGCGCTTCTCCCCTTGATGGCTAGGACTTGCCCATGGCCTTCCAAGAGCGGAATCGTCAGGGGCGCCAACTTGTTCAGGGCAGATACGGCCCGCGCCGTTACAACATCTGCTTTGACCTGTCCTACGGCCAGTTCTGCACGGCTACGCAGGACCTCCACGTTGTCTAGGCCTAGGTCTTCGATAACTTCGTTCAGCCAAGTGACCCTGCGCTCCAGGGGTTCTATAAGGGTGAGCCGTAGGTCAGGCCTTGCCAGGGCGAATGTGAGTCCGGGCAAGCCAGCACCGCTTCCGACATCCGCGACATAAGCGTCGGCGGGGATCAGTTCAGCTACGACCGCACAGTTCAACACGTGTCGGCTCCAAAGACGCGGAACTTCTCGGGGACCCAACAAGCCACGTTCCATGCCCGATGTCGCCAAATGCTGCACGTAACGTTCTGCCAGCGCTGTTCGGTCTCCGAATACCGACGACGCCGCCGCCTTTTCTTTCGGCGTTATTTCAACCACGTATATACCTCAATAAGTAGGTCAGGCCAGCGGCGGCAGGACTAGGAAGCCAGCGAGACGACGATGTGGCGGTTGGCTCCTTCGCCTTCTGACTCGCTGGCCAACCCGAGGTCAGCCACCACATCATGGACGATCTTCCGCTCATAGGCACTCATCGGTGCCAATGCGACCTCTTCGCCGGTCTCTTTCGCCTTGGTGACGGCGTCCTGAGCGATCTTGTGCAGTTCGACGCTACGTTCTTCCCGGTAGCCGGTGATATCAAGAACAAGCCGCGATCGGTTCTCCGTGGACGTCAGAACGGCCAATCGTGCGAGTTCCTGCAGTGCCTCAAGAACTTCGCCTTCACGGCCGACCAACGCTTCAAGAGCATCGTTGTCGTCCTCTTCGGAAACGATCGAGATGTAGGTGCGCCCGTTGCGGACTTCGATGTCGATGTCGCCATCAATATCGGCGATGTCGAGCAACTCTTCCAAGTAGTCCGCAGCTACGTCGCCTTCTTCTTCCAAACGGCTCGCGTTGTTGGACTGCGTGGCCGACTCTTCGGATTCGGCTTCCAGGGCCGACTGATTGGCAGATGTATCGGAGACGCTCTCGGTGCTCATTTTCTCTTCCTGTTCTTACGCTGGGGCTGCGGTCGCTGCACCTTGGTGGCAGCCGGGGCCTCGACGGCCGGTTCCTCGGACTTCTTCTCGCCCAGGAGGGGGATCATGGGAAGTCCCTTCTTCGCACGGCGTTCAGCCAAGGCCTTGGCAGCGGGCGACCCGGGGGTGGGCATCCGCCTGATCACAAGGAACTGCTGGCCCATGGTCCAAAGGTTGGTGGTGGTCCAGTAGATGAGAACACCAATGGGGAAGTTGATTCCGCCGATGCCGAAGACCAGGGGGAGGATATAGAGCATCATCTGCTGCTGGCGCATGAACGGGCTGGCCAGTGCTTCCTCGGACATGTTCTTCGACATGATCTGCTTCTGCGTGATGAACTGCGAGGCAGTCATCGCCAGAATCATGATGATCGACAGCACGATGACGGCAACTTGGTTGTCGCCACCGCCGCCGTGAAGAAGTGAGGCAGATAGGGGTGCACCGAAGATGGTGGAGGCATCGAACTGCTGAATGTCCTGGGCGGACAAAGCACCGATACCGCGGCCTTCGTCGCTAGCCCCAGACGCCTGGCTCAATACCTGGAACAAGGCAAAGAAGAACGGCATCTGGATCAGCATCGGTAAGCAGGCCGAGAACGGGTTGGTGCCGTGCTTCTTGTACAGGGCCATTTGTTCCTGCGTCATGGCCTGGCGCGAGAGCTGGTCCGTCTTACCCTTGTACTTCTGCTGAAGCTTACGGAGATCCGGTTGCAGCGCCTGCATTCCGCGCTGCGCCTTGATCTGCTTGACGAATACCGGGATGAGAGCAGCCCGGATGACGAGCACCAGAGCAACGATGGACAGCGTCCAGGTCCAGCCGTTCGCCGCATCCATTCCCAAGGTGGTGAACAGGTCGTGGAACGACCGCATGATCCATGAGACCACCCACATGAATGGGAAAAGTATGGTGTTCAGGAAATCCATTACTCGTTAGCTCCTCGGGCCGCTTGGACGGCCTTCATCGTCGGCCGGAATCTCCGGGTGATTCAGCACAATAATCCGTGGCGTTCCAGCGGGATTCTCCCGAAGCAGACGCTCATAGTAAGGGGACAACGGCAAGTGATCGACGCCGCCGTCGTTCCAGGGGTGGCAACGCGAAAGCCGACGCACCGCAAGCCAGGTTCCCTTCACGGCTCCATGGACGGTCACCGCTTCCAGCGCGTAGGCCGAACAAGAGGGGAAAAACCGGCACACTTGTCCGTATACAGGAGAAACGACTTTTCGGTATGCCTTTAGCAAACCGATCAGCGAGTTCTGCGGCAAGGCCCAGAGAAAACGCGCCGCGGAAGAAGAAGCAGCGGCAGGAGGCTGCACCGGCGAATGGCTTGTTGCGCTCATTCGGCGGGTCCTCTCTGCTCGGCCGCGGGCAGTGCCGCGCGGAACTTTGACGTCGCTGCTGCAAATGTCTTGCGGTAGTCATTGCTCAGAGCGCCGAAATCTGCGTTCGCTGCCGGAGGCAATGCCCTGACGACAACAGAAAGCCCCTGTGGATAAGCCCTGAGACTGTGCACCGCGATTTCCCGCAGTCTCCGTTTAACGAGATTGCGGGTTACAGCGTTCCCCACGGCCTTGGACACGATAAAGCCGAAAGTGCTCGGCTGGTCCAGGGCAGTGGGAACCGCGTATAACACTAAGTTCCGACGCCCAGAGCGGGCGCCGGAACGTACAGTTGTTGAAAAGTCTGCCGAAAGGCGCATCCGGTTTTTACTGGACAGCATGACAATGAAAGCTGCCTATTCCGCTGCGCGGCTGCTGAAAGACAAAGCAGCCGGATTCGACAAACGGCAGCTGGTTAGGCCGACAGTTCGGTACGGCCCTTGCCGCGGCGCGCTGCCAGGATGGCACGGCCGGCGCGGGTACGCATGCGAAGGCGGAAGCCGTGCTTCTTGGCACGACGGCGGTTATTCGGCTGAAAAGTCCGCTTGCTCACGGTGGTTACTCCAAGACGATCGACAGATGCGCCTCAGCCCGTTGCAACAAGGGGAAGTAACAGGCGGACGCTCTATTGGGCATCTGCTCTGGCAACCTCACAAAAGGCATGGGGGTATGCACAAAGCAGACACGAAGGACTACATAACGGTAGGGGTTAGAACGGCGTTCCGTCAAACCAGCACTCTGCCGTTGATATCCACCGGTGTGGATAAACACCTGTGGACAACCTCTTGTCGAACGCTTTTGCCGCCGTCGGCCGCATTAGTTCACCTAGGCCACTTTCCAGCTATCTTCTACCAGAATCATCATCTACTCTTGGCAAGAGCACTTTATCCACGTCTGTGTATAACTCTGTGGATGAAGGTCCTGGATCCGGTAAAACGGGAAGTGGAGGAATTTGCATTACTGCTATTTGAGGGGTTTTCGGTGGATACGGACCAGATAAACGACGTCGGAAGCTCCTGGCGTAAGGTGGTTCGCACCTTGGAACGGGACGACAGAGTCAGTCCCCGGCAGCGAGGTTTCGTAGTCCTCGCCCAGGCCAAGGGCTTGATTGGAACCACGCTGTTGGTAGCTGTTCCCAATGAACTTACTAGGGAAGTCTTCCAATCCCAGCAGCTCAAGGAGCCCTTGCAGGATGCCCTCCGCGATGTCTTCCAGGACGAGATCCTCTGTGCATTCTCTGTGGATACGGACATGGTCACGCAGACGGAACCGGAACCCGAACCGGAAGTTGCACCGTCGCCGGCCAGCACCGCGGGTGACGAAGTTCGCGCACAGCCCACTCCGCCGAGCACCTCGCACGAATTCGGCCGGCTCAATCCGAAGTACATTTTCGACACCTTTGTCATCGGCTCATCGAATCGCTTTGCACACGCCGCTGCCGTGGCCGTGGCCGAAGCACCTGCAAAGGCCTACAACCCGCTCTTCATCTACGGTGATTCAGGGCTGGGTAAAACCCACCTGCTCCATGCAATTGGGCACTATGCCCGGCATCTCTACAACGGGATCCGCGTCCGCTATGTGAATTCCGAAGAGTTCACGAACGACTTCATCAACTCCATTCGGGACGATGAAGGTGCGAGCTTCAAACAGTTGTACCGGAACGTGGATATTCTCCTCATCGATGACATCCAGTTCCTGGCCAACAAGGATGCGACGCAGGAAGAGTTCTTCCACACTTTCAACGCACTGCATAACCACAACAAACAGGTGGTCATCACCTCAGATCTTCCGCCGAAGCAGCTTTCCGGGTTCGAGGAACGGATGCGCTCACGTTTCGAGTGGGGCCTGCTGACCGACATCCAGCCTCCAGAGCTGGAAACCCGAATCGCGATTCTGCGCAAGAAAGCCATCAGTGAAGGCCTGTCCGTCCCGGATGAGGTGCTTGAGTACATCGCGTCCAAAATCTCTACCAACATCCGCGAGCTCGAAGGCGCGCTGATTCGCGTCACTGCCTTCGCAAGTTTGAACCGTCAGGCCGTGGACATGGGCCTGGCAGAAATCGTCCTCAAGGATTTAATTACCGACGACGGGGCACAAGAGATCACGTCGACCACGATCTTGGGTCAGACTGCGGCCTACTTCAAACTTAGTCTTGAGGAGTTGTGCAGTAAGTCGAGGACCCGCACGCTCGTGACCGCCCGGCAGATCGCCATGTACTTGTGCCGGGAGCTGACGGACATGTCACTACCAAAGATCGGTCAGGAACTAGGTGGCCGAGATCATACAACCGTCATCCATGCTGATCGAAAGATCCGGGAACTGATGGCAGAGCGTCGCGCGATCTACAACCAGGTCACCGAGCTAACCAACCTCATCAAGCAGCAGCAGCGCGAGAGCTAAGCCTTAAAGACCACTCCCCAAATACCTTCAGACCCTCGACTATTTCTGAAGCTTATCTTTCAGACCCTTGGACCGGTCCGAAATTAACAGGTGTGGATAAAGCTGTGGATCATTAAGTGGAGAACCGCACTTCATCGAGGGATAACTACAGGGTCGCCTGTGGATCCCAATAATCACAAGGATTCTTGTCCACACGACCTCACAGGCACTGACGGAGGAACTGCACATCTTGTGAACAGGGCGACTTCGCCAGCAGCCGCGGCCAGAAGCAGTTATCCACAGTATCCACAGACGTTATTAACACTACGAATCCCATCTATTCAGGCTTTTCCAAATAACATTTGACCCTGACGATCCAAGCTCTCCGATCCCTGATGCTCTGATCCACCGAAATCCACCTCCGGTGTGAGAATGCCTGTCTGGCGGCTAAGCTTGCACAGAGAATTGTTGTCATTGGTCGACAGCAGCCGCCGGTTCTTTCTGCCGGGAAGAGCGGCAGAGCTGTCACCACTGGCATTCCCCGGCATGTACGTTGTGAAAGGCGGCACACTTCAGTGAAGTTCAGAGTTGATCGGGATGTCCTGGCCGAGGCCGTAACCTGGACAGCCCGCTCGCTGTCGCCGAGGCCTCCTGTTCCCGTACTTTCGGGCTTGCTCATCAAAGCCGAAGCCGGCATGGTCAGCATCGCCAGCTTCGATTACGAGATATCTGCCCGGCTTCAGATTCCGGCGGATGTGAGCGAAGAAGGCACCATTCTCGTTTCCGGCCGGCTCCTCGCGGACATTTCCAGGAGCCTGCCCTCGGCCCCGGTCGATGTCGCCACCGATGGCACGAAGGTGACCTTGACTTGCCGCAGTAGCCGATTCAACCTCGCAACCATGCCGGTCGGGGACTACCCCGAACTGCCATTGCTGCCGGATATCAGCGGTGTTGTTGATGGAGAAGCTTTCGCAGAAGCGGTTAGCCAGGTGATCATCGCGGCGAGCCGGGACGACACTCTGCCCATACTGACCGGTGTCCGTATGGAGATCGAAGACGACCTCATCACATTGCTCTCCACAGACCGGTACCGTTTGGCGCTGCGCGAGGTAGCTTGGCGGCCGGCCACACCCGGTATCTCCACCAGCGCACTGGTCAAGGCAAAGACCTTGAACGAAGTTGCCAAGACTCTCGGCGGTTCCGGCGATCTGAGCATTGCGCTTTCGGACAATAGCGAACTGATCGGTTTCGAAAGCGGCGGTCGCCGAACCACTTCACTGCTCGTCGACGGCGATTACCCGAAGATCCGTTCGTTGTTCCCGGAAAACACACCCATCCACGCAACGGTCGAAACCTCGGTACTCGTTGAGGCAGTACGCCGCGTATCTTTGGTGGCCGAGCGCAATACGCCCGTACGGCTGGCGTTCACCGACGGGCAGCTCTCGCTGGATGCCGGCACGGGCGAAGATGCCCAGGCTTCCGAAGCAATCGAAGCAGCCTTGTCCGGAGATGAAATTACGGTCGCTTTCAATCCGCACTACCTGTCGGAAGGCCTCAACGCCTTCAGCAGCAAGTACGTCCGGTTCTCCTTCACCACGCCGCCCAAACCTGCGGTTATGTCGGCGCAAGATGACCTCGAAGGCGAAGACAAGGAAGACTACCGTTACCTGCTGATGCCGGTACGGTTGCCAAACCAATAGCCGAAAACAGCAAGAACCTCAGTCCAGACCCGCGCCGCTAGTCTCAACCACAACCGGGAAAGAGTGATCGTTATGCACATCGGCCTCATTGGACTTGGGAAAATGGGCTTCAATATGCGCCAACGCCTCCGGGACGCGGACATCGAGGTTACTGGCTACGATCGCAATCCTGAGCGGACGGATGTTGAATCGGTCGATGCGCTGGTGGCAACTGTTCCGGCCCCGCGGATTATCTGGGTGATGGTCCCCGCAGGGGAAATCACGGATTCGGTTATCACTGATCTGGCCGGAAAACTTGAAGCCGGAGACCTGGTTATCGATGGCGGGAACTCCAAGTTCACGGAAGACCAGAAACATGAAGCACTGCTGGCGGAGAAGAACGTTGGTTTTGTCGACGTCGGTGTCTCCGGCGGTGTGTGGGGGCTGGCCAACGGTTATGGACTAATGGCCGGCGGAGATCCGGACCGCGTCCAAGCAGCCATGCCGCTGTTCGATGCACTGCGTCCCGAGGGACCACGGGAAGAAAGCTTCGTTCACGTCGGCGATGTCAGTGCCGGCCACTACGCAAAAATGGTGCATAACGGCGTTGAATACGGACTCATGCAGGCCTATGCCGAAGGGTACGAACTGCTCGAAGCCAAGGACATCATCAAGGATGTCCATGGAACGTTCCGCGCCTGGCAAAAGGGCACGGTCGTCCGCTCGTGGCTGCTGGATCTCATGGTCAAGGCGCTTGAAGAGGACCCGGGACTAAGCAAAATCGGCGGCTACGTGGAGGATTCGGGCGAAGGGCGCTGGACTGTGGAAGAAGCCATAGCCCATGCCGTCCCGGCGCCCGCGATTACCGCCGCACTCTTCGCCCGGTTTGCCTCACGGCAGGACGCCGCCCCCGCCATGAAGATGGTCGCGGCCCTGCGCAACCAGTTCGGCGGACATGCCGTCCGCGCACCCGGCGCCCGAAACGCCGCAGAACAGCACAATGACAACCAGAAGTAGCCGCTGCTAGGTGTTTGTAGAGTATTTATCCCTGACTGATTTCCGGACCTATACCCAACTGGATATCCCCTTTACGGCCGGAACCACTGTATTTGTGGGCTCAAATGGCGTCGGCAAAACCAATATTGTCGAAGCGATCGGCTATCTGGCGTCCCTGTCCTCGCACCGCGTCAGCACGGATGGTCCGCTCATCCGCTTTGGCGCAGAGCGGGCTCTTGTACGTGCCAGGGTTGTCCGCGGCGGCCAGTCCACTTCCCTGGAACTGGAGATCAACCCCGGCAAGGCCAACCGCGTCCGGATCAACCGCGCGAACCCGGTCCGTGCCCGTGACGTCCTGGGGATCCTTCGGACAGTTCTTTTCGCACCGGAAGACTTGGCACTGGTCAAGGGCGATCCATCCAACCGGCGTCGTTTCCTTGATGAGCTCCTGGCGAGCCTGGTTCCGCACCATGCCGCCACCCGCAGCGACTACGACCGCGTCTTGAAACAGCGCAACGCGTTGTTGAAGTCGGCGCGTGCCAGCGGCCGGTTCACCTCCACGCACGAATCCACCCTGGAGGTCTGGGATCAGCACATGGCCCAGGCCGGTGCGGCACTGCTCAAGGCGCGGCTCGAACTGGTCGAACTGCTGCAACCGCATGTCGCCGCCGCGTACGCATCCTTGACCGATGGTTCGAAAAAGGCCGCAGCCATTTACCGTTCCACTATCGACCTGCAGCTTTCGGACGAGGGAGAAATAGAGAACGACGGCGGTGCGCAGGATCTCCCGTTGAGTTCGATGAGCGTCCAGGAACTGGCTGGCAAGTACCTGGAGGCATTCCGGGCGCAGCGCAAAAAGGAAGTGGAGCGCGGTATTTCCCTGGTCGGCCCGCATCGTGACGAGCTGGAACTCGTGCTCGGCCCGACGCCAGCCAAGGGCTATGCATCCCACGGTGAAACCTGGTCCCTTGCTTTGTCTCTACGGCTGGCTTCCTACTATGTGCTCCGTGAAGACGACCAGACTCCCGGGGCTGCCCCGGTGCTGATTCTTGACGATGTTTTCGCCGAACTCGATACCCAGCGACGGGATAAACTGGCCGGGATCGTGGCGGGTGCAGAGCAAGTCATCGTCACGGCAGCAGTAGTGGAAGATATCCCTGCCGCCCTAAGCGGCGAGAAGCTGACCGTCATTCCGGGAGGGGTGGATCAGTGATGGTAACCGGAAAACGTCCCGCTTCCACACCCCGGGACAACCAAGGGGAACATGCAGGTCTGCCGGCACCCCGGACCGGCCCCACCCAGCCCGAGACAACACATCACGACGAGGTTGATGCCGCCAAAGCAATGCTTAGCCGGGTTCGTGAAGCGGCCGCAGGCCGTGGCGAGATCCGCACCCGGTCTGCCACCCGCCGTCGTACGCCGTTGCCTCATCCTGTGAGCGCAACGTCGAAACAGGATTCCGGCCGGGATCCGAGGGGCCTCGGATCGGTCTTTGGCCGTTTGGTCCAGGACCGGGGATGGTCTTCGCCGGTGGCGGTCGGATCTGTCATTTCCCGCTGGGACGAGCTGGTGGGGGCAGAGATTGCGGCCCATTGCCGGCCCGAGAGCTTCCAGGACACAACGGTCCAGGTGCGCTGTGATTCCACCGCGTGGGCGACGCAGTTGCGGTTGATGAGCCACGCGTTGCTCAAACGCTTCGATGAAGCGCTCGGTGCAGGCGTTGTCACCAAAATCCAGGTCCTCGCTCCGTCCGCGCCGAATTGGCGCAAGGGTTATCGGACCGTCAGCGGGCGCGGCCCGCGCGATACTTACGGATAAACTCCACAACATCGAAAGGGGCTCTTGCGAAATGCGCAGGAGCCAAGTAGAGCACTCAGAGGGCCGCCACCTATACACCGACCCATAACAGGCCCCCTCAATGCGGGAAAAGGCAGTTTCTTGCCCGTCCAGGGCCTGTTCATGCATAATTCGACGCCGCGACACGCTAGAATTAGGTGGCGGCGCCTTTCCCTGCTGGGAGGGCGCCCAAACATGAGACGGAACTTGAGGAGTCGACGGCAACTGTGGCGCAGGAGAATGAGCTGGAAAATACCGGCGCAGAACCCCAGGAGACAGAGGGCGTAAAACCCAAAGACTACGGTGCCAGCGACATCACCGTTCTGGAAGGTCTCGAAGCGGTCCGCAAACGCCCCGGTATGTATATCGGCTCCACCGGTCCCCGCGGTCTGCACCACCTGGTCTATGAGGTAGTCGACAACTCCGTCGATGAGGCACTGGCCGGCTATTGCGACACGATCGATGTCACGCTGCTGGCCGACGGCGGCGTGCGCGTGATCGATAACGGGCGCGGTATCCCGGTGGATATGCACCCGACCGAGGGCCGGCCCACAGTCCAGGTTGTGATGACCATCCTGCATGCCGGCGGCAAGTTCGGCGGCGGCGGATACGCGGTTTCCGGCGGCCTTCACGGCGTCGGTATTTCCGTAGTTAACGCACTGTCCTCACGCGTGGAGACCGAGGTGCGCCGGCAGGGATTCGTCTGGCACCAGTCCTTCGCGGACGGCGGCAAGCCGGTGGGAGACCTGCGCAAGGGCGAAGCCACCGAAGAGACCGGCACCCAGCAGACGTTCTGGCCGGACCCGACGATTTTCGAATCCACCGAGTTCGACTTTGAAACCCTGCGGGCCCGCTTCCAGCAGATGGCGTTCCTGAACAAGGGACTGAAGATCACGCTCACGGACGAGCGGCATCCCGAGGACAACGTCTCCAACAGCGAAGACGTGGATCTGGACCACCCGGCCACCGAGGTTGAAACCACTCCGGAGCACCGCAAGGTTGTCTACAAATACGACAACGGCCTGCTGGACTACGTTACGCACCTGAACTCTTCGAAAAAGGTGGACATCATCCACCCGGAGGTCATCGCCTTCGAAACCGAGGACACCGAGCGCAAGATGTCCGCCGAAGTGGCCATGCAGTGGACCACCTCGTATTCGGAGAGTGTCCACACGTATGCCAACACGATCAATACCCATGAGGGCGGCACCCACGAAGAGGGTTTCCGGGCTGCCATGACCTCGCTGATCAACCGGTACGCGCGGGAAAAGAACATCATTAAGGAAAAGGATGACAACCTTACCGGTGATGACATCCGCGAGGGCTTGACCGCCGTCATTTCCGTCAAGCTGGGCGAGCCCCAGTTCGAAGGCCAGACCAAGACCAAGCTCGGCAACTCGGAAGCAAAGGGCTTTGTCCAGCGCGTTGTTACCGACGAACTCGGCGACTGGCTGGAGCGGAACCCCGGTCCCGCGCGCGATGTCATCCGCAAGTCGATCCAGGCATCCCAGGCCCGTTTGGCCGCCCGCAAGGCGCGCGAGTCCACGCGGCGCAAGGGACTGCTGGAGTCCGGCGGCATGCCCGGCAAGCTGAAGGACTGCCAGTCGAAGGATCCGTCGAAGTCGGAAATCTACATTGTGGAGGGTGACTCGGCAGGTGGTTCGGCCGTGCGCGGCCGCAACCCCGAGACCCAGGCCATCCTGCCGCTGCGCGGAAAGATCCTCAACGTGGAACGGGCGCGTCTGGACCGTGCATTGGGCAATGCCGAAGTCCAGGCCATGATCACCGCCTTCGGTGCCGGCATCGGCGAGGATTTCGACGTCGAGAAGGCCCGGTACCACAAGATCGTGCTGATGGCAGATGCCGACGTTGACGGCCAGCACATCACCACCTTGCTGCTGACCTTGTTGTTCCGCTACATGCGCCCGCTGATTGAAAACGGTTATGTCTACCTGGCGCAGCCGCCGTTGTACCGCATCAAGTGGTCCAACCATGCGCACGACTACGTCTTCAGCGACCGGGAACGCGACGACGTAATCCGCAAGGGGCTGGCCAGCAACCAGCGCCTGCCCAAGGAGAACGGCATCCAGCGCTACAAGGGTCTGGGCGAGATGGACTATACGGAACTGTGGGACACCACCATGGATCCGGATAACCGCACGCTGCTGCAGGTGACCATGGATGACGCCGCGGCCGCGGACCAGATCTTCTCCGTGCTGATGGGCGAGGATGTCGAGTCCCGCCGCACATTTATTCAGCAAAACGCCAAGGACGTGAGGTTCCTGGACATCTAGCGATGGCCGGCCGAAACCCTTTCCCTGGTAACACGATGACTTTGACAGAAGGAACGCAACGATGAGCGACGAAGAGACTCCGGACCTCCCCGAGGGTGTTGCCGGGGACGTCCCGTTGGAAGGCGATATTCTGACGGACCGGGTCGAGCAGGTCGACCTGCAGACCGAAATGCAGCGGTCGTACCTGGACTACGCCATGGCGGTCATCGTCGGGCGTGCTCTGCCGGACGTCCGGGACGGGCTCAAGCCGGTCCACCGCCGCGTGCTGTACGCGATGTTCGACGGCGGTTACCGTCCGGACCGCTCCTTCAACAAGTGCGCGCGTGTGGTCGGCGAGGTCATGGGCCAGTACCACCCGCACGGCGACTCCGCCATCTACGATGCGTTGGTGCGCCTGATCCAGGACTGGACCATGCGTTATCCCCTCGCACTGGGGCAGGGGAACTTCGGATCCCCGGGTAACGACGGCGCCGCGGCCCCGCGGTACACCGAGACCAAAATGGCCCCGCTCGCCATGGAGATGGTGCGCGACATTGACGAGGAAACCGTCGATTTCCAGGACAACTACGACGGCAAGAACCAGGAACCAACCATCCTGCCGTCGCGTTTTCCCAACCTGCTGGTTAACGGCTCGTCCGGCATCGCCGTCGGTATGGCCACCAACATCCCGCCGCACAACCTGCGTGAAGTCGCCGACGGTGTGCAGTGGTACCTGCAAAACCCTACGGCTTCCCGCGAGGAATTGCTGGAAGCACTCATTCAGCGCATCAAGGGCCCGGATTTCCCGACCGGTGCACAGATCCTGGGACACAGGGGCATTGAAGATGCCTACCGGACCGGCCGCGGATCTATTCCGATGCGCGCCGTGGTCAACGTGGAAGAAATCCAGAACCGCACCTGCCTGGTGGTGACGGAACTTCCCTATCAGGCCAATCCGGACAACCTTGCGATCAAAATTGCCGACCTGGTCAAGGACGGCAAGATCAGCGGCATCGCCGACCTGCGCGATGAGACCTCCGGCCGCACCGGCCAGCGCCTGGTGATTGTGCTCAAGCGCGATGCCGTCGCCAAGGTGGTGCTGAACAACCTGTACAAGCACACGCAGCTGCAGGAGAATTTCGCGGCAAATATGCTGGCGATCGTCGACGGCGTCCCGCGCACGCTGACGCTCGATGCGTTTATCCGGCATTGGGTCGCCCACCAGTTGGAAGTGATCGTCCGACGGACACGCTACCGGCTGCGCAAGGCCGAAGAAGAGGCTCATATCCTGCGCGGCATGCTCAAGGCACTCGATGCGCTGGACGAGGTTATCGCGCTCATCCGTGCCTCGGCCACCACGGAGGCAGCGCGCGACGGCCTCATGGGGCTGCTAGATATCGACGAGCTCCAGGCCCGGGCAATCCTCGATATGCAGCTGCGCCGGCTTGCCGCTTTGGAACGCCAGAAAATCCAGGACCGCCATGCCGAACTTGAGCGGATGATCACCGAGTTCAACCGGATTCTCGCGTCCGAGGAAGTCCAGCGCGGGATCGTCAGCGAAGAGTTGCAGGAACTCACCGACAAGTACGGCGATGACCGCCGCACCCAGATCGCTATGGGTTACGACGGCGACATGAGCATGGAAGACCTCATTCCTGAAGAGGAAATGGTGGTCACCATCACCCGCGGCGGCTACGTCAAGCGGACCCGCATCGACAACTACCGTTCGCAGCAGCGCGGCGGCAAGGGCATCAAGGGCGCACAGCTGCGCGGTGACGACGTTGTCGAACACTTCTTTGTCACCACGACGCACCACTGGCTGTTGTTCTTCACCAACCTTGGCCGCGTCTACCGGGCAAAGACCTACGAACTCGCAGAAGCCGGACGGGACGCGAAGGGCCAGCATGTGGCCAACCTGATGGCCTTCCAGCCGGACGAGCACATTGCCCAGGTGCTGGAGCTGCGCGATTACGAGCAGTCCCCCTATCTGGTGCTGGCAACCAAGCGCGGCCTGATCAAGAAAACCCGGCTTGAGGACTATGACACGAACCGGTCGGCCGGCGTCATCGCCATCAACCTGCGCGACGAAGACGAACTGGTTTCTGCACAGCTTGTTTCCGAGACGGATGACCTGATGCTTGTGTCCCGCAAGGGCCAGTCCCTGCGCTTCACCGCCACGGACGAGGCCCTGCGCCCGATGGGCCGCGCAACGTCCGGTGTGACTGGAATGAAGTTCCGCGAAGAAGACGAGCTGCTGACGGCCGACGTCGTCACGGATAACTCATTTGTCTTCATTGTCACCGAGGGCGGCTACGCCAAGCGGACGAGCGTTGAGGAATATCGGGTACAGGGACGCGGTGGCCTGGGCATTAAGGTCGGCAAGTATGCCGAGGACCGCGGAAACCTGGTTGGCGCGTTTGTCGTCCAGGAAGAGGACGAGGTCCTGGTCGTCATGGCCAGTGGAAAGGTAGTCCGTTCCTCGGTCACCGGCGTGCCTGCCAAGGGGCGGGACACCATGGGCGTTATCTTTGCCAAACCGGACAAGAAGGACCGCATCATCGCCGTCGCCAAGAACTCCGAACGGGGCCTGGGCGCCGGTCTGGAGGAAGAGGCCGGGAATGATGAGGCTGAGGTTCCAGATGAGGCTGTCGAAGCAGCGGAATCTGCGCAGCAGCCTGCTGATGAAGTACCGTTGAATGCAGACCAAATGCCATCGGTTGCCGACGAGGCAGCAGAGGCGCCGGAAAACGGAGGTAACGAGTGAGCACACCCAATACGCCCCGGCCGGGTACCCGGCCGGCTAATGCACCGCGCGTAGGGGCTCCTCGCAACCCGCCGGCGAAGCCATCGCAGCGCCCGTCGGGCGGGACAGGGCAAAAGCCGGCGGCGGGAGCCCGCTCAAGCGGAAATTCCGGCGCACGTCCTGCCGGCACGCGTCCGGCGGGCCAGGCAGCACGCCCCGGGTTGGTCCGTCCGGCGCCCAAGGCCAAGGCCCGCCGCGCACGCCTGCTTGTGAGCAAGGTGGACCCCTGGTCGGTACTGAAGATGGCATTCCTGCTCTCCGTGGCGCTGGGCATCGTAACCGTTGTCGCGTCCATCGTCTTGTGGACCACGCTGGACATCACCGGCATCTTCGACCGCGTCAATGACCTCCTGACGGAAATCGCCGGTAGCGAGGGCGGAGCCTTCGACCTGCGGGCCTATGCCTCGCTGGGCCAGGTGGCGTCGTTTGCGACCATCATCGCGGTAGTCAACGTCGTCCTCCTGACGGCGCTGGCGATGCTTTCGGCCGTGCTCTACAACATCTCTGCCACTCTGGTCGGCGGCATCGGCGTTACCCTTACCGACGACTGAGACCGTTACGGAACAGCCCTCCTCGACCACGGATATCCGTCGGTGGAGGAGGGTTTTTCTGTACCGCAGACGCGTTCCGCAGGCATCGTGCGGCCCGATTTGGAGTTGCGTCGCGATGTGCTGTAAAGTCATATTTCGGCCCGACGGGGCAAGGGGGCGTATAGCTCAGGCGGTTAGAGCGCTTCGCTGATAACGAAGAGGTCCCAGGTTCAAGTCCTGGTACGCCCACGGAAAACTGTTCCGACTTATGGAGGACACTGTGAAGAAGTTGCTGGTTCTGGCAGCTGCAGTCGCAGGTGCGGTCGTCTACAAGAAGTGGCAGGAATCCGAAGCGGAGAAATCCGCGTGGAGCAAGTCAACCGACAAGGTTGATTAGTTCCGAAGCCCGCTAGGTTATACTGGTGAGGTTCCTTTCGGGGGCATGGCGCAATTGGTAGCGCACCTGCTTTGCAAGCAGGGGGTTAGGGGTTCGAGTCCCCTTGCCTCCACCGAATAGAAAGATCCCGGTCCATCAGGACCGGGATCTTTTGCATGTACGCCATGTTGAAGGACAACTGGGAGTTTGCCGCCTGCACACCTTACGGTGAGGACGTGACTTTCTTCCTCGCTGCGCTGGGTGTTCTTGGCGTCGCCGCTTCAGGCCCCATCATGGCTGCCACGCCCGCACCTGCGCTGGCCATTGCGTTTTGGCGCAACTTCCTTGGCGGCCTAGTCATGGGTGTGCCCGCTGGCCTTACGCGGCGACAGGAATTCAGCCGGCTAACGACGTCGGACGTGAAGTGGTGTGCCGTTGCCGGCCTTGCGCTGGCCCTCCATTTCGCCTGTTTCATCACGGCACTGCAGATGACCTCCGTTGCTGCTGCTACCGCCCTGGTATGTCTCCAATCTGCCTGGATCGCTGTTTTCAACCTGTTGCAGGGCATCCGCACCGCTTCGCAGGTACTGGTAGGCCTGGGGCTGGCCCTTGGCGGCGTCGTCGTGATTTCCGGATTCGATCTGCAGCTTTCCGCTGAGGCCATCACAGGAGACGTCCTTGCGGTCATCGGCGGGGCCATGGCAGCCATTTACACGATCGCCGGAGGCAAAGTGCGCCGGACACTCTCGACCGGGACCTACACCACCCTGTGCTACGGGATCTGTTCGGGCGTTCTGCTGGTAATGTGCCTCGTGTCCGGGCAGTCCCTTGTGGCGTTCCCACCGGAAGCGTGGATTGGCATTCTGGCCGTGACTGCTGTCGCCCAGCTGATGGGACACACCGTCTTCAATTACCTGCTCGCCACTTTGAGTCCTCTGGTGGTCTCCATGATCATCCTGCTGGAGATTCCTGGCGCAGCCATTTTGGCAGCCGTGTTCCTGCAGGAGGCTCTGCCCTGGGGTACATACCTCGGCCTGGCCCTCATTATGGCGGGACTTGCCGTCGTCGTTCTGTTCCAGAACCGATCCGGGCACGGCCGCCTGAGACGAGGCGCGGCCGCTTCCCTCCGGCCTTCGGCACCGCCGCCGGAATGATTAGATGCCGCCGCGCGGGACCATCTGTTTCGTGCGGGCCTGATGGACCCTGCGCAGGATTTTGGCCGGATAGTAGACACTCATGAAGATCAGCGTGGGGACCCTCAGCACCCGGCGTTTGATCTTGTGGTTCTTATAGGTCCGGTCGAACCGCGTTACGTAATACCGATAGTCCTTGGGTGAATCCTCCAGCCGGCGGGCGGACATCCCGCTGATCATTTCGGGAACGTACAGGATGCGCAATGCATGCTCGGCAAGGTGGACGGAGATATCAATATCCTCATGCATCTCGTCTTCTTCGTCGAGGCACACTTCATTGCGGACGATCTCCCAAGCTCCCCTGCGGATGGCCATGTTGGAGCCGAATAGAAAGTGGTACTGCTTCTTCGCCAGCTTCAGCACAAACCTGCGCATCCGGTCGTCGGCTTGGAGGCCGAAGCGGCGCAACGGCATGTCGTAGTAGAGCACCGGGCCGGTGGCGGCCATGACTTCAGGATCCAGAAAGGCCTTTTGGAGGTGTTCCACCCAGTCCGGTTCCAGGATGGAGTCGGCATCGATTCGTCCCAGCACTTCGCCGGTGGCATGGTCCAGGCCGAAGTTACGGGTCGGGATAAGGCCTTGTGCCTGGTCCTGGGAGAGCAGCATGAGGGGCGCGTCCGGATATTCGTCCTGCATCTGCCGCACGAGTTCGACGGTCCGATCGGTGGATTTGTTGTCCACAACGATGATTTCGGCAGGAGGTGCGGACTGGGATATGGCCGCGAAAAGACACTGTCGAATCACCGACTCTTCGTTGAAGGCGGGAATTACAATCGAAACGCTCGGCTTCGCTGTCTGCATGGGACTGAATCTATCAGCATCAATGCGGATTTATCCGGAGTAAAAAATGAGGTCCCCGCCGGAGCAGGGACCTCATTCACCATCTGTGGAAGATGCGTTATTTGTTGCTATCCTTAGCCGCATCCTGGGCTGCCGAATTGGCGACCCGTGCTGCGCCCTCCGCGGCGGAGGTCGTCTTGGCTGCCGAGGCATCGGCAGCGTTCTTGGCGGCCTCGGCGGACTGATCCACTGAATCCTTGGCAGCTTCGGCGGCTTTGTCCGTGTCTGCCTTTGCCGCTGTGGCAGCGTGCTTAGCGGTACCGGAAGCGCTTGCTGCGGCGTCGGCATTTTTATCAGCCAACGTTGCAGAAGCGGCCGCGGCAGCTTGCTTTCCTGTGTCTGCCGCTTCGGCTGTTGATGCAGTGGGAGCGGCCGAAGTGTTGGGAACCGGAGTTGGGGTCGGAGTGACCGGAGTCTTCCAAGGATCTTCAACCGGCCGGGAGGCCCGCCATGCGGCGACACCGGCAGCCGCAGCCGCACCGATAACGCCGGCAATGAGCCAGCCCTTGCCCTTGCCTGACTTCTGCTGCTTCTTCAGTTCCTTCGCAGCTTCCTTGGCGGATGCAGCAGCCGCCTTCTGGGCCTTGCGGATCATTCTCTTCGACCCCACGACCTGTACCGCAGCGGACTTGTCGAGGGATCGCGAAAGGTTCTCCCCCGCACTGCCGACCCGCTGGGACAAAGTCGGAATGTACTCGCCGACGACCTTGTCACGTGCATGGGTGATGGTGGGGGTTGCCTTGTCCAGGGTCCCCTGGATGCGTGGAGTAGCCTCATCGACAATCTGGGCGATCTTCGGCGCAATTCTGTCCAGCTCTGCCTGAATCTTGGGAGTCACTGTTGAGACCCCCTGTGACAGGTCATGAGCGGCGCGCTGAATGCCCTCCTGGATTCTGGGAGAAGCTGTTCCGATGCCCTTTTCGATACGTGGCACCGCCCAGTTCAACGCAGCCTCTACCCGAGGAGTGGCCCAATCACGGGCACTTTCCACACCGACGGTGACGGTGCCCTCTAGATCACGGGCTAAACGTTCGGTTTTCTTCACTACTACCTCCCGGAGATGGTGACGGTCCACACTCAGACTACTTCGTGCCTGCGACAAGGTGCTATGCCGGTCCCTGAATAACAGGGATTTTCACTGAACGCGGAACCGGGCGCAGCTGGCAATTTCCTTGCGGTCGCGTGGAAGAATGGCTCTATGACTGCTATTCCTACAGCTAAAGCAACCATTCACACCAACCACGGCGACATCGTGGTCAACCTCTTCGGCAACCATGCCCCGAAGACGGTCAAGAATTTCATCGGTCTCGCCACGGGCGACATCACCTGGAAGCACCCGGCGACCGGCGAAGAAACGAACGCTCCCCTTTACGACGGCGTCATCTTCCACCGCATTATTAAGGACTTCATGCTGCAGGGCGGAGATCCGCTCGGACAGGGTGTAGGCGGCCCGGGCTACCAGTTCGACGACGAGATCAACCCCGATCTGGACTTCACCGAGCCCTACAAGCTGGCGATGGCCAATGCCGGCCTCCAGGGTGGCCGCGGCACGAACGGCTCGCAGTTCTTCATTACGACGACCCCCACCACTTGGCTGCAAGGCAAGCACACCATCTTCGGCGACGTGACCGATGAATCCTCGCGCGCGGTTGTGGACAAACTAAACACTGTGGCTACGGACATGCGGGACAAGCCGCTGGAAGACGTTGTCATCAACAACATCACGGTCGAACAGCTCTAAGACCCCAATCATCCCCGTCCGGCCGAGTCCGGGCGGGGACGTTTTTCTTAACCAGCTTTCCTCCAGGAGACGCCCCTCATGTCCTATGGGATGCCGGCGCAACAGCCGCAATCCGAAGTTCCCGTCTGTCCGCGCCATCCGGACCGGATCTCCTATGTCCGGTGCCAGCGCTGCGGGCGACCGACTTGCCCCGAGTGCCAGCGGACGGCTGCGGTCGGCATCCAGTGTGTGGACTGTGTCAGGGAACAGGGTCGTAACCTCCCGACCCAGCGCACGCTTTATGGAGGAGCGGTGACAACCGGTAAGCCGGTGGTAACGCTAACCATCATCGGGCTTTGTGTTGCGATCTATATTCTGCAGTGGGTGTTGCCCGGCGTTATTCAGGCGAATCTTGTTTATGCTCCGCTTTACACCGCCCAGATCCCTGGACTGCCCTTCGAACCGTGGCGAATGATCACTGCAGGCTTCCTGCATTCAACGGGTCTCCTTCTGCATATCGCGTTTAACATGTATGCGCTCTGGATCTTCGGCCAACACCTCGAACCGTTGCTGGGACGTCTGAAGTTCGTGGCGCTGTATCTTCTATCGATCTGGGGCGGATCGGTCGCTGTGCTCCTGCTCGGCGAAATAAACCAAGGCGTCGTAGGCGCCTCCGGCGGCGTCTTCGGTCTTTTCACAACCCTGTTGATCGTGCAGCTGCAGCGCAAACAGGACGTCCGCGGCATTCTGGTGCTGATCGGCATCAATATTGCCATCAGCTTCTTCCCTGGCATCTCGTGGCAGGCACACATCGGCGGCATGGTTACCGGTGCGCTGGCTGCTGCCGCCATTGCCTTCGTTCCTCGAGGCGGGAGCCAGCAGCGGTTGCAATGGGCGGGTCTTGCTGGCATTGCGGTATTGCTGGTCGTCCTGACGTGGATCGGGTCATCACTGGTCACGTTGCCCCAATAATCTATAGGCCCCGGGGCCGGTACTGCTGCAACCGCGGCGGTGCCGGCCCTTCACGTTTAACCGCGTTTGCGGCTTTTATAGCCGTGCTCGGACCTGTGGAAATATCCCGGCGAGCTGGGCCGAGCCGGGCAGCAGATCTTCCTTCAGAGCGCCGACCAAGTTGTTCACAGTTGTGCACAGAGTTTTCCACAGGAGTGCATAACTTCCTCGCTTGAGTCCGCTTAAATTCTGCGATCCCTGTCGTAGCAGTTTCCACAGGTGTGGAATTACATGTGTGTAAGTTATCCCCGTTGTGCATAACCTCTGTGGATAACTCGTCTGGGGGCACAAACCAACAGTAGAACATATTATCGAATGGGTATCCCCACCGGAGTGTGGGAACTGTGGATAACTTTTCGCGCCCCAACATGAGCCGTAGGTCCGCTCGCTAGAGAATGCCGTTCCGTCCCCTCAAGCGGTTAGAGCCGCACAATTGCGCAGTGTCGGTAGAACGACGCAGGTTCATTACCCCGCGCTTCTGCTGTTCTGGACTCAACTAGGGCCCGCCGCCGTCACCCACAGGCCCGCGGAGCGTAGGCCTTGCTGAAAGGCCAATAAGGTGCCCCGCGAGCGAACCGCATTTAGCCACTCGCAGATCCATCGCATAGCCATTTTCACATCTTCACAGTGGTTATCCACAGGAGTTATGCACAGAGTGGATAACTTACACCCCTGTGATTAAGAGGAAGTCGCGGGTTCGCAGTGGCGGAACGGCACCAACTATGGAGGTACCAAAGCAAAGTTTCCCCCAAAGTTATGCACTCCTGTGGATAACTCCGTGCACAACTTGTGCAAACTACAAATTTTGGTACTTTTCGAACGCGAGCCACAAGCAATCAAGCCTCACCCTCGTGCGAGACTCACCGAATGACAGGCAGTGCATTTGCTGACTCGACGGCCCTCACACTCGCGGGCGGACCGGTACAGCTCCACGCCAGCGGTAAGCCGTGGTCGCCTCCGGTACTGCTGCCGCACCGCGCGATGCTGGACAGTGCCGAGTTGTCCTGGCGCTTTGTCGCTCCGGAACTGGCTAAAGAACACCGCATTTATGACATTGACCTGCCGAAGCACGGCGGTAGCCGATCATGGCAGCAGCCGATCACTGAGGAGCTGTGTGAGTGAGCAGGTCATTGCCGAATTGCTTGACTACCTGGGGCTGCAACGGATTGCCATCGTGGGGACTTCGAAGGGAGCGGGAGTCTCGATCGGCTACGCACTAAATAATCCATGCCCTGTGACGCGCCTTGTTCTGGCGGCTGCGGGCGGCATCGCGTCACGGCGCCGCACGCAGCTTCGCGTGTGGCTGGTAATCAATCTGTCCTTTGTGCCAACCACAGCCGCTGGATATTTTGCCCGTACGCCTAGGGCCGTTAGAAAATCGCTTGCCGCCTCCCGCACGGCGGGCGCCGACACCCCTGGCTTTGACACCATTCTCCGCCTGGCAACCGCGGAAGCCGACGCAAAGTACAGGCACAGGGAGAGAGTCCTCGACGACTGGCAGCTCGGCGCCTATGGGCCATTCAGGATGCGTCTTGATTTCCTACCCCGCTTGGGGGATCTGGACGTTCCAACGCTGTGGTTACTCGGCCAGAAGGATGAACTGATGGGCGCTGGAGAAATACAGGCTGCCGCTGCGCCATCCGGAGGAAGACTGGAAACCGTCCCGGATGCCCGGCGTTTGGCCACACTCGACCAACGGCAATATTTTGCCGGCCTGGCCGGGAGATTTCTCGATGATTTGTGAGCCGGTAGAGGCGGGCAGGAACGGAAGTCACAGTTGCCGGCACGCCGGCCGGAATGGCGAAACACTAGCGGCTGGGCCACAAATTGCGAAATATTGAGAAATTTTTGGGAAACATGCCCGCTGCTGTGGTGCGCCATCCGGTAACGTAATGAAACCAGTGTCGGCTCGACCAGCCGAAACTAAGACGGTCGCCGACAGGCCAGGCGACGTTGAGCAAGATTTGCCGTGTAATACCGCCACCGGCGTCGCCGCGCACAGCCCGACGGCCCGCCGGTAGAGGATCCGCCTCCTGTATGCATGTGCTGTGATGCCCGACCACCATGCGTTCTTCCGGACCGCCGGATGCTCAGAAAAGGACATACAAGTGACTGCTGAAACCGTGAACTCGACGCCAATCGAGCTGACAACCGAAGAGATTTTCGCTGCCCATGAGGGCGGCAAGCTCTCGGTCGGACTGACCGCACCGCTCAACGACAAGCGCGATCTCTCCATCGCCTACACCCCGGGTGTGGCCCAGGTCAGCCGTGCCATCCACGCCGAGCCGGAACTGGCCCAAAAGTACACCTGGGCTTCCCGTCTGGTCGCAGTCGTCAGCGACGGCACGGCCGTCCTCGGGCTCGGCGACATCGGTGCCAGCGCGTCCCTGCCGGTGATGGAAGGCAAGGCGGCACTGTTCCAGAAGTTCGCCGGCCTAAATTCCATTCCGCTGGTCATCGAATCCACCGATGTTGACGAGATCGTTGAAACCGTGGTCCGGCTGCGTTCGAGCTTCGGCGCCGTCAACCTCGAGGACATTTCCGCACCCCGCTGCTTCGAGATCGAAGAACGCCTCATCGAAGCCTTGGACATGCCGGTGATGCATGACGACCAGCACGGCACCGCCGTCGTTGTTCTGGCGGCCCTGACCAACGCCGCCAAGGTCGTCCAGCGCGAGCTCTCGTCCCTGAAGGTTGTCGTTTCCGGAGCCGGCGCGGCAGGCATCGCCGTGGCCGAGATCCTGATGACCGCCGGTATCCCGGATGTGACCATCCTCGATTCCAAGGGCATCATCCATTCGGGCCGCCAGGACCTGTCCGGGATCAAGGCCACCTACGCCGAGCGCACCAATCCGCGCGGGACCACCGGCGGTAGCGCGGAAGCGCTCGAAGGCGCCGACGTGTTCGTCGGAGTTTCGGCCGGAACGATTCCCGAAGAGCACCTCGCCGGGATGTCCGAGGACGCCATCGTCTTCGCACTGTCCAACCCGGACCCGGAGGTGCATCCCGAGATCGCCCGCCGGTACGCCAAGGTCGTGGCCACCGGGCGCAGCGACTTCCCGAACCAGATCAACAACGTGCTGGCCTTCCCCGGTATCTTCCGCGGGGCCCTCGATTCCGGTGCGAAGAAGATCACCCCGGAAATGAAGGTAGCCGCCGCCCAGGCCATCGCCGACATCGCTGCCAGCGACCTCAGCGCCGACTACATCGTCCCCAGCCCGCTGGATCCGCGGGTAGCCCCCGCGGTCACGGCGGCGGTGAGCGCCGTCGCCGAGGCGAGCAAGGCGTAACAAAACTCAAAAAGCAGCGGCCGCCGGAAATTATCTCCGGCGGCCGCTGCTTTTAACTCGCGGTCTGGAAAGGTTTTACGAACGCCACTTGGTGGTCATCAGGAAGCCTGCGATGGCGATGCCGAAACCGATCATGATGTTCCACGAGCCGGCCGCGGCGATCGGCCACTGCGCCTCGGTGATGTAGAAAACGATGATCCACAGCAAGCCGATGATCATCAGGCCGAACATCACCGGCTTGAACCACACCGGGTTCGGCTTGTACTCGGGCGCCGCCGTCGTCTGCGGCCTGCGTTCGCTTCTTTTGCGGGGCTTCGACTCTGGCATGGGTCCTCCTTCACCGGCCTGGAGCATCAGCGGAAACCGGCGGTTGTCATCAGTAGCGGACATTCTCTGCCGACTATAGAAGGTATTCTGCTTGAGAGACCTTTAATCAGCATGTTCTAGCTGTTTAGTCTACTAATACTGTTCTGCGGTTGTGACCACGCCGCTCCTGCCGGGAGTGCGCGGCCGCAACACCAACCTGGAGGTGCCGTGGCGGACGCTGTGGATTCTGCTGTGCCGGGCCGCCGGCGACGGCGAAAGGCCAGCGGGCGCAGGTCACCGGTGCAGGTTGTCGTCCAAGTGATCGGCGAGCTGCTGATCACCTTGGGTCTGGTGGCTCTGCTCTTTGTCGGCTGGGAATTATGGTGGACCAATATTGAGTCCAACCAGAAGCAGGAAGAGGCCCTCACCTCGCTCTTCGAGGAATTCGAGCTGCCGGCCACTGCTGCCCCGTCTGCCAGTCCGGAAGCGAATAGCGCGGAAGAAAACAACGACGACGCCGAGCCGCCGGTGCTGGACAAGCCCGAATACGGCGAGACGTTCGCCGTCGTCTATGTGCCGCGCTTCGGCGAGGACCATGCCCGGCCGGTAACCAGCGGCGTCGGGGTTGATGTGCTGGACTCGCTGGGCCTTGGCCATTACCCGGGTACCCAGATGCCGGGCGAGGTGGGGAACTTCGCGGTTGCCGGACACCGGCAGACCCACGGGCAGGTACTGGACCTGATCCATACCCTGGTCCCCGGCGACAAGATCTATGTGCAGACCAAGGACGGCTACTACACGTACACCTTCCGCAACAACCATATTGTGATGCCGGACCGCGTGGACGTCATTGCTCCGGTACCCACCAAGCCCGAGGCCGAACCGACGGAACGGTATCTGACTATGACCGCGTGTAACCCACGGTTCGGTGCCACGGAACGCATCATTGCCTACGCCGTGATGGAGAGCTGGCAGCCTATGTCGGATGGACCGCCGGCTGAGATCGCCGAGCGCGTGGCCGAGTACGCCGCCGCTCCGGCAGGAAGCGGGAGCTGAGTATGTACGGCTGGATTTTCCGCCATTTGCCCGGGCCGCTCTGGATGCGGATCATTGTATCCATCCTGTTGATCGCCGGGGCGGTCCTGCTGCTTTTGCAGTTTGTCTTCCCCTGGCTTTCGCAATTCAACCCGCTCACCGATTCCACGATTGGCACGATCGAATAATCATGACCACCATTCCCCGTATCCTGGTTGTCGATAACTACGACAGCTTTGTCTACACCCTCGTGGGCTACCTGCAGCAGCTTGGAGCCGAGACGACCGTTGTCAGGAACGACGACGTGACACTGGCCGAAGCAATCGAGCTGGCCGGAGCACGGGACGGTGTGCTGGTCTCCCCCGGGCCCGGCAACCCTGCCGAGGCGGGAGTTTGCGTGGAGCTGATCCGCTGGTGCGGCGAGAACAGCAAACCGATGCTCGGCGTCTGCCTGGGCCATCAGGCGCTGGCCGAGGCCTACGGCGGCGTGGTGACCCATGCAGCGGAGCTGATGCACGGCAAGACGTCCCAGGTACTGCACCGCGGCCAGAACGTCTTTGCAGGCGTCCCTAGCCCTTTCACCGCCACGCGCTACCACTCGCTGGCTGCGGTCCGGGAAACCATTCCCGCGCAGCTCGAGATCACCGCCGAAACCGAGGGCGGGGTCATCATGGGCCTGGCGCACCGCGAAGCCCCGCTGTGGGGCGTCCAGTTCCACCCGGAGTCCGTTCTAACCGAGGGCGGCTACCTCATGCTGGGCAACTGGCTGGAATCGCTGGGCATGGAAGGCGCAGCGCAGCGCGCAGCGACCCTGAGCCCGCTGATCACCAAGTAGCGTTACCCGGCTGCCTCCTAGAGGAACGGAAGGTCCGAGCCGTCCTCAGCGCGGCTGTTGCTGTCGTCGCGGGCATCGTTGCCGCTGTCGTCCCGGCCGCCGTCGTTATTTCCCCGGCCGCGGTCATCGCCGTTACTGTTGCCGTTGTTGTCATCCGAATCCGTCGGCGGGTCCGTGGGCTCTGGTTCCGTCGGCTCGGGAGCCGGCTCCGGCGCGACTGCGACCGTAATGACGATCTCGGTGCCCTGGGGGACGTTGCTGCCGGCAGCGTGGCTCTGAGCGGTCACGGTGCCGGGTTCGACAACCTCGTTTTCCACCTGCTCCACCCGGTAGGGCAGCGCGACGGCGGGGTCATCCTGGAGCAGGCTGATGGCCTCTTCCTCCGTCTTGTCGAGGAGTGCCGGGACGGTCACCAGGCCATTCGAAATCACCAGGTCCACCGTGGAATCGGTGCGGACCTTTTCGCCGGCCTTGGGATCCGTAGCGATGACATTCCCGCTCGGAATTACGGCACTGTTGGCCGAGACGTTCTCCCCCGGTACCAGACCGAGCTGGCGAAGCTTGTCCCGCACTTCCCCTTCCGTGCGGCCGCTGAAGTCCTCCGGGATAGTGACGAACTCCTTACCCTGCGAGACGTAGACGATGACCTCGCTGTCCGGCAGGGCCGCCGTGCCGCCCTCGGGGTCAGTGCTGATAACTTCGCCTTCAGGCACTTCATCGCTGAACCTGGGCTCGATCTGCGGTACCAAGCCGTGGTTGAAGATGGTGTTGGAAGCCTCCGTCTGCTCCATGCCGGCCACCGGAGGTACAGGGACCATGTCAGGCTCAGCGTTGCGCAGGTAGTTGAAGAGGTAAAAACCACCGCCAGCAAGCAGGAGCACCAGTGCGATCACCAGCACCGTTGTCCAAGCGCGTCGCCGGGTACGGCGGCTCGTATCGACTTCTTCGGATTCGTTGCCGACCTGCAGCGCCATCGGGATGGCGGCCGTGTGGGGCGATGCATTGATGGGGCCGGTTTGGTCCAGCCCATCGGTGTCGTATTGCTCGTCGGGAGATTCGCCGGCTTCGGGCGTGCTGGGGCCGTTACTGCCCGGTGTCCCTACCGGTACGGGGAAAGGAGCGGCGGTGAAGGCAGCAGTCGGAGCGCTCTGCGCGGGCATCGCTTCGGTCTGGGCCTCGTCGGCAGCGACCATGATGCCTTCTTGGGCGCTCTGGAGGGCCGCGCTGAAGGAGGCTGCGTCCTGGAAACGGTCTGTTTTGTCTTTCTGCAGTGCGCGTGCCAACACTGAATCCAAGGCGGGAGTGACGTCCCGGTTGAAGCTGCTGGGCGGTTCCGGGAGTTCCCTGACATGCTGGTAGGCCACGGAAACCGGGCTGTCCCCGATGAACGGAGGTCGGCTGGCCAGCATTTCATACAACAGGCAGGCGGCAGAATACAGATCGCTGCGGGCGTCTACCGTTTCGCCGCGTGCCTGCTCCGGCGAGAGGTACTGGGCGGTACCGAGGACGGCCTGGGTCTGCGTCATCGTCGCAGCGGAATCCGCGAGGGCACGGGCGATGCCGAAGTCCATGACCTTCACATGGTCGTCTGGTGTCACCATGACGTTCGCGGGTTTGATATCCCGGTGCACTATGCCGGAGCGGTGGCTGTACTGCAGAGCTGCCAGCACGCCCAGGGCATAATCGATCGACTTTTCGATTGTCAGTTCGCCGGACCGGATCAGGTCCCGGAGGGTGCGGCCGCGGACGTACTCCATGACGATGAAGGGTGCTTTGACATCATGGGCGGCCGAGCCGGGGAGCTCCTGCTCGCCCGTGTCGTAGACGGCGACGATAGCCGGATGGTTCAGCCCGGCGACGGCCTGCGCTTCCCGGCGGAAACGCGACTGGAACGAGGGGTCGCGGGCCAGATCAGGGCGCAACTGTTTGATCGCCACAGTGCGTCCCAGACGAACGTCACGACCGAGGTGCACATCGGCCATGCCGCCACGGCCAATGAGCTCACCTACCTCGTAACGTCCGTTCAGGACCAGGGGCGCTTCCACTGGGTACTTACCTTCCATGTTCCAGTCCGCAACTGTTCACAACGCTTACCCCTCCCCGTCCGGGACGGTTGTCGGCAGGGTGAGCGTTTCTTCCGGCTCCTGGGTTTGTTCGGGACCGGAAGAGACGATGTAGGTGACGGTGGAGCCCTCCGGGACGGCAGTGCCCGGCGGCGGGTCCATGCTGATCACGGTGCCTGCGGGAGCGTCGTTCGGCTCCTCGCCTCCGTTCTGCGGATTCAGGCCGAGCTGCAGGAGGGACTCGCGCACCTGCTGCTCCGGCTGGCCTGAGAGGCCGCCCGGAATATCGACGGTGCCGGGACCCTCGGAATAACTCACCGTGATGGTCGCACCTGGTTCCACCGAGCCGGACGGGCTGATATCGGTCACCAGGCCCTCCTGGACGTCGCTTTGCACCGGATCGCCGACGACGCCGAAGCCGTCGTTCTCGAGTTGCGCACGGACCTCGTCGAAGGGGCGGCCCTGGAAACTCGACGCTACGAGCTGGACGGTATCCGGCGTCGAGGGTGCCTGCGTGGTGGTCGGTGCGTCTGGGGTCTGGGCGGGTGCGGTCTCGGTGGCTTCCGTAGTGGTGGCAGTAGCCGACCGGCTGGTTGTCGACGACGTCGCGGCCGGAGGCGGCGTGGACTCGTCATTCGTTGCGGTAAGCATGGGGACCAGCCAGGCACCGAGGACTGCGAAGAGGATCAGCGCGATCAATCCGATCAGCGGCCAGGTCCAGGGACTGCGTCGCTTACGCGTCTCCTGTGGCGGCACTCCGCCGTCGTCGTCAATATCAGTTTCGGTCCAGGCACGCTCGGCGCCCACGCCGCCAGCCGCGGCAGCCCCTGCAGCAGCGCCGGCGGCAGCACCGCCGGCGGCAGCACCGCCGACGGCAGCACCGCCGACGGCAGGAAGCTGGGAAGTACCGGCATCAACGGCCCGGGTAGGAGCCGTGCCTGCGGAAGGGACCGGGGCGGTAACGGCGCTGGTTGCCGCGTCGCCGCCGTCGAAAAGGAGCATGCCGGGAACGGCGGCCTCGGCCGCGCGGATATTGCCGGCGCGGATGGCCTCGGCTGCCTCGGCAAGTTTTTCGGCCGTGGCGGGACGGTCGGCGGGATCCTTGGCCAGCATGGACATCAGCAGCGCGCGGATGGGGCGCGGCAGGTTTTCCTGCAGCGGCGGCGGCGTGTCATTGACCTGGGCCAGGGCAATGGCAATCTGGGACTCCCCGGAGAACGGGCGCGAGCCGGAGAGGCATTCGTAGCCGATCACGCCCAGCGAATAAATGTCGCTCTGGCCGGTGGCGGTCTGGCCGGTGGCCTGTTCCGGAGCGAGATACTGTGCCGTACCCATGACCTGGCCGGTAGCTGTCAGCGGAACCTGGTCGGCGAGCCGGGCGATGCCGAAGTCGGTGATCTTGACCCGGCGGTCCGGTGTGATCAGCAGGTTTCCGGGCTTGATGTCGCGGTGCACGAGGCCCTGGGCGTGTGCGACGGCGAGGGCACGTGCGGTCTGCGCGATCAGTGACAGGGTACGGTCCGGCGAGAGCACGCGTTCGCGCTCGATGATCGTGGACAGCGGCTGGCCGGGAACCAGCTCCATGACCAGATACGCGGAGCCCTCCTCTTCGCCGTAATCGAACACGTTGGCGATGCCCACATGGTTCAACAGTGCTGTGTGGCGTGCTTCGGCCCGGAAGCGGTTCAGGAAGCCCGGGTCACCGGTGTACTCCTCTTTGAGGATTTTGACGGCGACAATGCGGCCAAGGACCTTGTCCTGTGCCTTCCAGACTTCACCCATGCCGCCAATGGCGATACGTTCGGTGAGCTGGTATCTGCCGCCTAAGGTGATACCCGATGTAGGCCTCACTTATTTAACACCGCCTCTAGGAGTTTCTGAGCGTTCGGACTAGTCAGTTGGGAACCGGTGGCCAGGTTCACGTCTTCAATGACGATGCTGACTACTGCTTCCGGGTCATCGGCGGGAGCGAACCCGGTGAACCAGGAGTTATTGCCCTCGCTGCCGGCCATCAGCTCGGCGGTTCCGGTTTTACCGGCAACCTCGACGCCGGGAATGGCGGCTCCGTTGGCAATGCCACGGTCCACGGCGTTGACCATCCACTGCTGGATGAGCTCAGCGTTCTCCGCGGACAGGGAACGCTGCAGTTCCTCGGGTTCCGGGCTGTCAAGCACCCGCAGATCGGGAGCACGGACTGTGCGCACAAGATTCGGCTTCATCAGGACGCCGTCATTGGCAATGGCAGCGCTCACCATAGCGACCTGGAGCGGAGTCACGCGGACGTCGTACTGGCCGATCGCGGCCTGGGCCAGCAGATCATCGCTCATGCCGGTGGGGAACTGGCTGGCGGTGACGGGAATCGGAATCTTGTAGGCTTCGCCGAAGCCGAACTTCTGAGCCTGCTCGGCAATCGCCTCCTCGCCGAGGTCCATGGCGATCTGTGCGAACGGCGTGTTGCAGGACTGTTCC
Source organism: Arthrobacter sp. B055-34 (assembly GCF_059090425.1). Classification (NCBI taxonomy): domain Bacteria; kingdom Bacillati; phylum Actinomycetota; class Actinomycetes; order Micrococcales; family Micrococcaceae; genus Arthrobacter; species Arthrobacter sp. B055-34. The sequence continues at coordinate 131,670 of NZ_JBNHFQ010000010.1, read as the reverse complement.
AGAGCGAAGGAGAAATCAACGGTGGTGCGGGCCGCACAGCCGCCGTTGACAAAGTTCGGCAGGGAGATATTGGTCCCGGGCAGGGGCAGTTCGGCCGGGTTGTCCAGTTCGCTGTCCGCGTCGTATTCGCCGGACTCGAGGGCGGCTGCGGTGTCGACCAGTTTGAAGACCGAGCCCGGTGCCAGGAGGCTCTGGGTGGCCGGATTGGTGAACGGCGAGAGACCGGCCACTTCCTCCAACTCGGCCATGTTCGACGTGACTTCGTCGGTGTTATGTCCCGCCAGTAGGTTGGGGTCGAAACTGGGCTTGGAGGCCATGGCCAGGATGTTTCCCGTATCCGGTTCCATCACCACGATCGAACCCTTCATTCCGTCGGGGATCATGTCGAAGGCCATCTGCTGAAGCTCCGGATCCAGCGTCAGTTCCACCGAAGCACCTTCTACCTGGGACCCGGAGAACAGTTGCAGAATGCGGTCATAGAAGAAGTCGTTGCTGTTGCCCGACAGCTCCTCGTTCATGGCTGCTTCCATTTGCGTGGCGCTGTAGACCAGCGAATAGAACCCGGTGATGGGTGCATAGAGCTCGGGCTCGTTGTAGACGCGCTGGTACTCGAACTCGTCGTCTGACGGAACCGACTCCACAATGGGATCTCCGCCGACCAGAATGGCGCCGCGGTTCTTATCGAAGTTCTTGTACAGCGTGCGGCTGTTCCAGTCATTGGCATTGAGGTCGTCGGCCTCAAAGAACTGCACCACGGTCAGGGAGCCGAAGAGCAACGCGAACATGGCTATCGCGACTACCCACGTATTTCTGATGGCCTGGTTCATGGCTTCTTCACCTCCACGGTGCGGTGCGGATCCTGCTTCTTGGCGGGCTTGCTGCCCAAGGCTTTGATGCGCGCGAGTCCCCCTTGCGGCGGCCGGCCGCTGCTGATCGGACCGGTCATGGCGGGCCGTCGGGCGGCGTCGGAAATCAGCAGCAGCAGCGCGATGATCAACCAGTTGGCGAGCAGGGATGAGCCGCCGGCCGCCATAAAGGGTGTGGTCAAGCCGGTCAGCGGGATCAAGCGGGTCACGCCGCCGATGACGACAAAGCACTGCAGCGCCAATGTGAAGGACAAGCCTGTAGCGAGCAGTTTGCCGAAGGAATCACGGGTGCCGAGGGCGGCGCGGATACCGCGGCTGACTAGCAACACGTAAAGCATGACAATGGCCGACAAACCGATGAGGCCGAGCTCTTCACCCATCGCGGCAATGATCATGTCGCTGTTGGCGAAGGTAACGAGGTCCGGCCGTCCCTGGCCTAATCCGGTTCCGGTCAAACCGCCGCTGGCCAGACCGAACAGGCCTTGGACAATTTGGTGGCTGCCGCCGATGCGGTTGTAGACCTCCGGGTCAAATGCGTTGAGCCAGCCGTCGATCCGGGCGGTCACATGCGGGAAGAGCTTGAAGGCGACAAATCCGCCGAACGCGATCATGACCAGGCCGATCAGGATCCAGCTGACGCGGCTGGTGGCAATGTAGATCATCGCCATGAACAGTCCGAAGAAAAGGATGGAGGAGCCGAGATCCCGCTGGAAAATCAAAACGCCGATGCTGACCAGCCAGGCGACCAGCATGGGGCCCATGTCTTTCCAGCGCGGCAGCTGCAGGGGGCCCAGCTTCTTGCCCGCCAGCAGAATCAGATCCCGGTTGGTGGATAGATACCCGGCGAAGAATATAGCCAGGGTGATCTTCGCAATTTCACCTGGCTGAAAGGTGGCGAACCCGAGGTTGATCCAGATCCGCGCGCCGTTCAGCTCCATGCCGATGCCGGGCAGGAGCGGAAGCATCAGCAGGACGGCGCTGACGATGAGCGAAATGTAGGTAAAGCGGCGCAGGACGCGGTGGTCGCGGAGCAGCCAGATCACAGCGATGAGTACACCGATGGCCATGCCCGTCCACAGCAACTGGCGGTTGGCGGCCTGATCTCCGGTTGCGATATCGATCCGGTGGATCATGGCCAGACCGAGGCCGTTCATCGCGGTCACGACGGGAAGTATGATCGGATCGGCATATTTCGCCCGGATGCGCAGCACTATATGCACGGCGAAGACTAGGAAGATGAGCGTGGACCCCTGGACGAAGAAATCCGAGTCAAGGGCCTGGTCCTGGTCCAGTCCGACGAGGAAGTTCGCGCCTACGCCGACGGCGAGGGCAAGGATCAGCAGCAGCAACTCAACGTTGCGGCGGGGCTTGGCGACGGTCGTGATGTCACTCAACGGGACCACCTAGGCATTCGGGCGGAATGGTCGGCGTCGGCTGGGGTGTAGAGGTCCCGCCGGCGGCGGAAGCGGTTGGCCTGGCCGTCGACTCCGCTGCCTCCGGCGACGGGGACGCCGTCGGGGACGCGGACTCAGTGGGCGAGGAGGTCGACCTCTCGCCGCCCGGCGAAGGCGTTGGTGTGGGCGCGGGATCAGGACAGTTCCGGCGGCTGGTGACCCGCAGGCTTTCCACGATTTCTTCGGCATGTTCCAGATCCCGTGCCGGAATGCTGGAGTTCAGCCGCTGCTGCTGGTACACGGGCAGACTCTCCAGCCGGATGTTGTAGGCGGTGTCCAGATGGGACAACTCGATGGGACCGATGTTCTGCGAGACCCCATTATAGATCGCGACCCGGCCCTCATACTGGCTGACGAAATACTGGGTCTGGGTCCAGAGGTAGCCGAACCACAGCACTGCCACCAGGAGTATGGACATCACGGCGAGGAAAGCAGGCACAATCCAGCCGCGCCGTAGGGACTCCTCCGGTTCATCGTCGGCCGGGCTTTCGGCCGAAGGCGCCTTGTGGGTGAGCAGCGCGGCAGCGCGGCGCTGGGTGGAGTGCTGGGTGACGATCGGGATCTGGCCGGTCTCCGTGGCAAGGGCAGCGGCACCTACGAGTACGTGCGGCCGGGTCGAGAGTTCGCGGCGGATCAAGTCCGCCCGTACCGCGCCGATCGGATTGCCGGATAGGTCTACGGCGTCCGCCGCATCATCGGCGACCGACGCGGCTGCGGCCGTGCCGTCGTCGTTATTTTGGCGGCCGGCGGAGGCGGTGGCGGCGGGAACGGCAGCAGCATCATCGATCAGGGCGTCGTCGGGCTCCGGCCGAGTATTCAACCGGACTGCTGCGGCGGCCAGATCTGCTTCGGTCGCTTCCGCTACTTCGACCATGACAACGGTGACATTGTCCGGGGCACCGCCCTCGAGCGTGAGCTCCACGAGCCTGTCCACCGTGTCCTGGAGCGAATCCGAATAGCGGACGGCATCCTCAATAACGTGGTCCGGGACGACGGCGTCGAGGCCGTCCGAGGACAGCAGCCACTTCTCGCCGGCCTCGGCCGGGTGCGAGGCCAAATCCAGTTCCGGGCTGGCGTCCACATCGCCGAGAACCCGCATCAGGACATTGCGGTGCGGGTGCACCTCCGCCTCTTCGGGGCGCAGCCGGCCCTCATCGATCAGCCGCTGGACGAAGGTATGGTCGATGCTGACCTGTTCAAAGGTGCCGTTTTTCAGCCGGTAGGCGCGCGAGTCCCCGATGTGCGCGAACTCGAGCCGGTCATCGTGGAGCAGCAGCGCCGTGACCGTGGTGCCCATGCCGGCCAGCTTGGGGCTGGTCTGCACCAGCTCGGAGAGGATGGAGTTGGCGGTCTGGATTTCGTCGGCGAGGACGTTGGCGGGGTCCTCGTGGTCGCTGCGGTCCAGATGGACCAGGTCCAGGACCGTCGAAGCGGAGGCGACATCGCCGCCCGCGTGTCCGCCCATGCCATCTGCCACAACAGCCAGATGGTGCCCGGCGTAGGCGGAATCGTCATTCTTGGAACGGGACTTGCCTACATCCGACCGCGCCGCGTAGCGCAGGATCAATGCCATGGCTATGGCCTCAATTCAATGACCGTCTTACCGATCCGGATGGGTGCGCCGGGCTCAACCGGCAGGGCGCGTGTCAGCTGCGTTTCCCCCAAGTAGGTTCCGTTGGTGGAACCCAGATCCTCGATAAACCAGCGGCTGCCCTGCGGGAACAGCCTGGCGTGGCGGCCGGACGCATAATCGTCTTCGAGCACGAGCGTTGCTTCCTGCGCCCTGCCCAGCAGGATCGGGCTGGCGGCGAGGTCAAGCGTCTTGCCCGCCAGGGGTCCTTCGACGACGATCAGCTTGCGCGCCTGAACGCGTGGCGCTGTGGCATGCTGCTCGGCCAGGTCCGGATTCTTGCGGACCTGCCGTGCCGTCGGGGCGCCGGTCTTGTCCTTTTTGCCGATCATCAGGTCTCGGCGCAGTGCCGAGATGATGCTGATGATCAGGAGCCAGAGCAAGATGAGGAACCCGAAGCGCAGGGCGGTTACTACCAGATCGTCCATCAGGCCCCGCCGCCCCGTGCCGGCAGCAGACGGAAGGTAATGCGGGTGCGGCCCATCGTAATCACGGTCCCGTCAGTCAGGTCCTCCTGGCCATGGATGCGCTGGCCGTTGACGAAGCTGCCGTTGGTGGAGCCGAGATCCACGGCAGTGGCGGATCCACCTTCAGTACGGATTTCAAGGTGCTTGCGGGAGACTCCGGTGTCATCGATGAGGATGTCCGCTTCGGATGACCGGCCGAGGACGATGGAGGGCGCGTTCAGTGAATAGCGCTGGCCTTCGATTTCCAGCACCGGCTGGAGTCTGGTCGGTTGGCGGGCAGGTGCCGCCGGTGTACTCGGCCTGCGCGGCTGGGAGGCCTGCGCAGCTCCTGACTTTTCCGCCGAGGAGTCGATTTCAAAATCCCCGGGCTTGAGTTCGTCGTCCTGATTGAAGGAAACGCGTACTGCACCCTGCAGCGTGTACTTCTGGCTGTTCACGTGGTTGATCACCACGTCGCACAGTTCTTCTGCAAGGGTGGAGCCCCATTGCTGGGCCATCGCATAGTCCGAACCGCTGAGCCGGATCTCGAATACATTGGGGGCAAGCGTGCGTCCCTGGGCCAGGGTGATGGAGCGGTTGTCGAGCTCGCGGCGCAGGCGGCTCGCGATTTCCACCGGCTGGACCTGGCCCTTTCCGCCGACCGAGAAGGCACCGCGGACCATCTTTTCGATGCCGCGTTCAACGTTATCCAGTAAGCCCACTGGCTGCCTCCTCTCCTTGGTATAGCGGTCCGCGCATGCCTCAAGGGCACGCCCGTAGGACGATTATCCACTTCGATACTACTTGCGACTGGTCCAAAAGGCTTTAACGCTAACGTTTCCCCGCCACCGAAAGTTGCCGCACAGTGGCGAAGGTCACCTTGTGCACTTGTGCCCCTTTTTCCGTCTCCGGCAGTGTTCCAGAGCGAGCGGCCGCGTTCAACTTGAGGCATGTTCCGCTGCCGTCCCCGCCAGAAGCCTTGTGTTTCAGCGGATGTAAGGGCGCGGCTGCTGTGCCTTCGGGCAGCGATGCGTCCGTCGCAACCCCCGCTTTTGGCGGGTGAAACCGCCGATTGGGAATTTGGACAGGTTTCAGGCTAGTATTGATCTCGCTGTTCTTGCAGGAAACGATCTGCAAGGAAGTTGCGCGCGAGTGGCGGAACGGCAGACGCGCTGGCTTCAGGTGCCAGTGTCCGAAAGGGCGTGGGGGTTCAAATCCCCCCTCGCGCACGCAGAACATCAGCCCCGGTCTTCGGACCGGGGCTGATGTGTTTAAGCCACGCCCCGCGTTGACCCTCCCGCGCCTTCCCCGTGACGCTGCGGCCGGGGTAGTCTTCACGGCATGCGTATCAAAATGTGCAGCATCCATGTCCAGAATCCTGCCGAGGCGTTCAAGTTCTACACGGAAACACTGGGTTTCGAGGAACTCATGGCGATGCCGGAACACCAGCTATTCATCGTCAAGTCACCGGACGAGGGGCAGGGCACCGGCCTCCTCTTGGAGCCGAGCGACAACCCAATCGGCGAGGCCTACATGAAGGGCGTGTATGACGCCGGCATGGCGGCCATTGTTTTCGGCGTTCCCGATGTGCAGGCGGAATACGAGCGGCTCACGTCTAAGGGTGTGAAGTTCACCGGCGAACCGGAGTCGGATCCCAGCGGTTCGATGTCGGCCGTCTTCGACGACACCTGCGGAAACCTGATCCAGCTCCACCAGGACTGACAGCCGTCCGCCGCCCCTCCGTCCGCGGCAGCCGAACGGAGGGGGTGCGGTGCAGGCTACTTGGCTTTCTTGGCCTCGTCCTTCTTGGCCTCGTCCCTGAGGCGCAGCTCCTCGGCGCGGACGGCGGCGAAGGAAGCACGCTCGGCGACCAGCCACTGCGGCGGGTTTTGCAGCAGCTCGGTGATTTCCGCCGTCGTCAGCGGTTCGGTAACCCCGCCGCGGGCGAGGCCGCTGATGGACACATTGAGTTTCCGGGCCACCTCGGGCCGGGGATGCGGACCGTTGCGGCGCAGTTCTTCGAGCCACTGCGGCGGATTGGACTGCAGTTCGCTGAACTGTTCGCGCGACACCGGGTTGTCCTGGAATTCCTGCGGGGCGGCCGGGAGGTAAATGCCCAGCTTCTTGGCTGCCGTGGCAGGTTTCATGGACTGGGAGGATTTCGCGCTTGTCATGGCTCAAGCGTAACTGTCTTGGGCTAAGGTGTTGAAGAGCTTGGTGCGGGCCCTCGCTGGGACCGCCTGCGCGCCTGCGCCGGCAGAGACGAAACGTCGGGACAGGCCGGCCAGAAGGAGCCGCATGGATGCACAAGTACCGCCGCTGCCGGCCTTGAGAATCGCGATCGTGCCCGGCGTGACACCAGGGAAGTGGGTCCGGCGCTGGGAAGAACGCGTTCCGGACGTCCCGCTCACCGTATCCGCTTGTGAAGAAGCCGAGCAGGCCGCCGTCCTGTGGGATGGCCGGGCGGATCTGAGCTTTGTACGCCTGCCGGTGGACCGTGAAGGTCTGAGCGTCATCCCCTTATATACAGAGGTGCCGGTGGTGGTCGCGCCGAAAGACCACGACATAGAGCTTTACGACGACGACGTGCCGCTGGCAGAGCTGGACGGCCAGAACTTCCTGGACCCGGTGGAAATGGGCGGAGCCAAGACCGGCGTGGAAGTGGTGGCCTCCGGAGCCGGACTGATGATCCTGCCGATGTCCGTGGCGAGGCTGCACAACCGCAAAGACGTGGTCTACAAGCCCCTGTCGGGCGCTCCCGAAACGCAGATCGGGGTGGCATGGATTACCGAAAAGACTAACGAAACCGTCGAGGAATTCATCGGGATTGTCCGCGGCCGCACGGCCAATAGTTCCCGGCAGCCCTCCGCCCAGCAGGAGGCCGGACAGAATGACGCCAAAGCGGGGCGCAAGCCTGCCGGCGGAAGCGGCGGCAAGGCCGGGCAGGTAAAGGGAAGCCAGGCCAAGGGAGGCCAGCCGGCGGGCAAGGCCAAGGGCGGCTCCGGAAAGGGCACCTCCGGTAAGAGTGGCTTGACGAAAGGCCGGCAGCCAAAGGGCGGGCCGGCAAAGGGCGGCAAGCCGAGGGGCAAGGGCCCTCGCAAGGGCGGCCGCTGACCCGCCGGTGCCCGGGGGCGGAGGCTGGCGGGCTTCGCATTAGGGTGGAGCTATGACTTCACCCGAGATCCCCGAACACCTTGACGACGCCGAGCTCGCCGCCTGGCTGGTGCGCTCCGCGGGTACGCTGGCGGCAGGAATGCGCGCGGCCGTGGTTACCTTCGAGGAAAAGACGAGCATTTCCGACGTCGTCACCGCAGCGGATCACGCGGCCGAGCAGCTGGTGGTGGAGACCCTGCGCCGGGTCCGTCCCGACGACAGCATCCTTGGCGAGGAAGGCTCCAGCCACACAGGCACGTCCGGCCGCACCTGGGTGATTGACCCGGTGGACGGGACCTACAACTTCTTCACCGGCGGCACCTACTGGTGTGCGGCCATCGCCCTCAAGAACGACGACGGCGGCCTGCTCGGTGCCATCTACCACCCCGCCGAGGATGCGCTGTGGATCGGCGGGGACGGTCTGCCGACTACCCGCAACGGCGTTCGGACCGGGGAGGCCATGAGTGCGCCGTTGGATCAAAGCTGCGCGTCCGCGTACCTCCACCACACGTACCTCCGGGATCCTGCCGCGGCGGAGCCGTACATGGAGGCCGTGCTCGGCGCCGCAACGTACCGTACCTGGGGGTCGGCGTCTTGTGAGCTGGCGGCGACTTCGGCCGGCATCTTCGGCGTCTGGTTCCAGCAGGGCCTGCCGGAATGGGACTGGCTCCCGGGCAAAGCCCTCGTGGAAGCGGCAGGCGGGGACACCGCCGTCGTACATCTTAATGGTTACCGCTGGTATGTAGCCGGCGGAAAAGCGCAGGTGGCGGACGCCGTCGCGCTGTTGCAGAGCCGGGCTTAGCCCGAAAGATCCGGAAGGGAATGCCCATGGAGAAGACATACGAAACCATCCAGCTGGAATGCCTCGGCGAACTGGCCACCGTGGTGATCAACCGGCCGGAGGCGCTCAATGCGCTGAGCACGCAGGTGGTGGCCGACCTGACCCAGTTCGTGGCGGACGTCCAGTCGCCCGAAGGCGCCGAAGTGCGCAGTATCCTGATCACGGGATCGGGGGAGAAGGCGTTCGCGGCGGGCGCGGATATCCGGCAGATGGCCGACATGACTCCGGCCCAGGCCCGGGACTACAGCGCCGGCATGCAGGATCTGACGCGGTCGCTCGAACAACTGGCCATTCCCGTGATGGCGTGCGTGAACGGTTTCGCGCTCGGCGGCGGACTGGAGCTGGCCATGGGCTGCGACTTCATTTATGCCACGGCAAACGCCAAGTTCGGCCAACCGGAAGTGAGCCTGGGCCTGATCCCCGGCTTCGGCGCCACGGTGCGCCTGCCGCACCTGGTGGGGCTGGCCCGTGCCAAGGAGCTGATCTACACCGGGCGGATCATCGGGGCCGAGGAAGCCTACCGGGTCGGATTGGTCAACGCGGTGTTCGACAGCAAGGACGATATGCTCGACGCCGCCGCGGCCACCTGCCGCGAGATCGCCGGAAAGTCCCCGGCCGCCGTCGCCAACGCCAAGCGCACTGTAGACGCTGCCGCCGGTCTGTCGACCGCAGAGGGGCTGGTGGTGGAACGGAAGGCGTTCGGGGCTGCCTTTGCCACCGAGGACGCCCGGATCGGAACCAAGGCTTTCCTGGCCAAGGAGAAGCCCGAATTCACGGGGAAGTAAGCCGGGCAGCTCCCGGTGGAGGAAAGCCTCTACCCAATAAGTTGACATATCAACTAATTAGCGGTCATACTAGATGCAAACGCATGATTATCTCTGGGGGGCATCCCAGCATCTACGCCTAGGAGGCACCGTTATGGCTTTTGAACTCACTCCCGGAACCTGGAACCTGGATACGTCCCACACGGAGATCGGCTTCGTGGTCCGCCACGCCGGTATCAGCAAGGTCCGCGGCCAATTCACCGAGGCCGACGCCACGCTGGTGGTCGGCGAATCCCTGGCTACGTCCTCGGTGGAAGCCACGGTCAAGACGGCGTCCTTCGACTCGAACGACGACAACCGAGACGGCCACGTCAAGAGCGCCGACTTCTTCGACGTGGAGAAGTTCCCGCACATGACCTTCAAGGCCAACCAGGTCCAGGGCACGCCGGAGGAGTTCAAGCTGGGCGGCGAGCTGACCATCAAGGACACCACCAAGCCGGTGACGTTCGACGTCGAGTTCGGCGGCATGGCCGTGGATCCGTTCGGCTCCACCCGCGCCGGCTTCTCCGCCAGCACCCAGATTTCCCGCAAGGAATTCGGCATCACCTGGAACGCAGCCCTCGAAGCTGGCGGCGTGCTGGTGGGCGACAAGGTCACCATCACGGTCGACGCCGCGTTTGTGCTGCCGGCCAACTGATCCGGCAGCATCCGCCGGCGATGCCGGCCCATTGAGGCGAACGCCCGCTCCCAGTCAGGGGGCGGGCGTTCGTTTTTGCGGTACGCCGCACCAGATTCTCAGCAGTCTTACTACTTCGTTGCCGGTACTGGTCATGTTATGTACCGTTGGAAATAGGCGGCCACTCCCTGAAGCCCGACGGTTTCACGTCAGTTTCCAACTGGAAGAGGATGATCATGGCAAGTGTCAATGAAACGATCGATGTGGCCGTCCCGGTGTCCATGGCCTACAAACAGTGGACCCAGTTCGAGTCCTTCCCGCGGTTCATGCATGGGGTCCAGTCCGTCCGGCAGCTCAGCGACACCACAAACCACTGGACGGTGAAGGTCGCCGGCGTCGAGCGTGAATTCGACACCGAGATCACCGAGCAGCATCCGGACCAAAGGATCGCTTGGAAGAGCACCGACGGTACCAGCCACGCGGGCGCGGTTGATTTCGACCGCCTCGACGAGGGGCACACGCGAGTCACCGTCCAGCTGGACTGGGACCCGCAAACGTTCGTCGAAAAGGCTGGAGCCGCTGCCGGCGCCGACAAAATGCAGGTGAAATCCGACCTGAAGCGGTTTAAGGAGTTCGTTGAAACCCAGGGTTCCGAGACTGGAGCCTGGCGCGGCAATGTGGACCGCCCCGGTGATGCATCGACCGGACTTTCCGGGAGTGCCGGGGCCGCTGCGGCAACGGGTGCGTCCACGGCTGGGCCCGGCGAGAAAGACAATAGCCTGGGCAGCCGGGATTACTACGGCGGCACCGGGGCCGGCGGGTTTCCGCCGGGAGGCACCAACAAGGACGATCTGCCGATCGAAGATCCCGCCGCCCGGTCGGACAAACCGCTCCTGGATGATCCGGCACTTGGCGAGACCTCGAAGGTTCCGCTCCAGGATGTCCCCGGCGGGACGCTGAATGACCCGGACAACGAGCCCGATCCGGATACCGATGAGACGGGGCGGAATGCAGCAGGGCGCTGATCCGCCCCGCCGCGGCCACCAAAAATGGACCGCTGAAAGAAGAAGGTTGGAAGATGGCCAAGATCGAGCAGACAGTCGACATTGCGGCCCCGGCTGCCGAAGTCTACCGCGAGTGGGCTAGGTTTGAGGCGTTCGGGATTTTCATGCACGGCGTGGTGCGGGTCATTCGCGAGGATGATGTGACCCACCACTGGACCACCAAGGTTGGTGGCGTCCGGCGGGAGTTCGAGACGAAGATTACCGAGGAGCTACCGGGCAAGCGCATGGCCTGGGAAACCGTGGAAGGCGTGCCGCATCAGGGCGCGGTGGAGTTCCTGGAACTCGATGCCGGCCTCACGCGGATGGTCGTGCGGATCGACTGGCATCCGGGGTCGGTGCTGGAAAAGGCCGGGGCCACTCTGGGCTCGGACCACCGCGAGGTGCGCAACGAGCTGTGGCGGTTTAAGCAGTATGTGGAGACAGGGGGCTCGGAGACCCATCATCCTGCCTCCGAGCACGGCCTGGGCAGCCGGGACTACTATGGCGGCACCGCCGGCGGCGGGTTCCCGCCGGGATACACAGAGCAGCACGACATACCGGTGCAGGATCCTGCCGCAGGCAAAGACCAGCCGGCCGGCGGCAGTCCGGAGACCGGAGAGTCGACGGAGGCCGAATCTAGCGGGCGCTGATTCTTTCCACCGACTCGATGCCGCGCTCCGAGAGCCGCTCGGAGATCGGGGCGCTCTTGGCCGATTTGGCCGCAGCAGCCTGGCCTTCCGGGCTGAGCACATACTCGGCGAAGGTCTTGATCAGTTCGATCTTTTCCGGATCATCGTAGGTTGTGCACCAGACGTGGTAGGACACCAGCAGCAGCGGGTAGGCGCCTTCGGCCGTGGTGGTCCGGTCAAGTTCCAGTGCGAGGTCGTACTCCGGGCGCCCCTCTGCCGGTTCGGCCTCGTCGAGGGCGATGGCCGCGCCCTCGGAGCTGACCGGCACATAATCGTCGCCGACCTTGAGGTTCACTTTGCCCAGTGGAGGTCCGACCGCAGAATCATCTGCGTACGTCACTGCGCCTTCGGTGCGGGCGACCATGCTGACCACGCCGGTGTTGCCCTGGGCGTTTTCCGCAACGAATTCCGAGGGAAAGGCGTCGCTGGGTTCGGCCGTCCAGACATCCGGAGCCACGGCATGCAGGTACTCAGTGAAGTTTTCGGTGGTTCCGGAATCATCGCCGCGGCTCACCCGCGTGATGCGCAGATCCGGCAGTTCCACTCCGGGGTTCTGTTCGGCGATGGCCGGGTCGTTCCAGTGCGTGATTTCGCCCTTGAAGATCCCCGCTATCGTAGCGGCGTCCATGTTCAATTCAGTAATGCCGGGCAGGTTGAAGCCGACGGCGATGGGGGAGACATAGGCGGGGACGTTGAATGCGCCTTCGGGGCCGCAAACTTCCTTGGCGCGTTCCATCTCCTCGGCGTCGAGGTAGGCGTCCGATCCGGCAAATTCCACGGCGCCGGCGAGGAACGCAGTCCGGCCGGCCCCGGAACCATCCGGGGAGTACTGGACCTGCGCCTTGGGATGAAGCAGATTAAAGCCTGCGCGCCAAGCATCCATCGCCGCATTCTGGGCGGACGAACCGGCGCCCGAAAGGGTTCCGGTTAGATCGGATCCGTGCTCGGCCGCTGCTTCCTGCTCCGGCCCCAGAGGATAGTCGGAGCCGCAGGCCGTCAGGGCCAGCAGGGCAGCAGAGGTCAGGGCCAAGGTGGGAAAAAGTCGGGGAGCCATCCTCTTTAGGGTAACCGGGAACGAATCGTGCACAAAGATGGCTCCCTCCGACGCCGGATAGGGCGGGCGGGTTTCTTGCTCACTTCCTGTCCAGATCGCGTGTGGCCGGGCCTTCCAGCACCGCGCCGTCGGCGCTGAAACGCGAGCCGTGCAACGGGCAGTCCCAGGTGCATTCGGCGTCGTTCCAGGAGAGCACTCCGCCCAGATGCGTGCAGACCGCGCTCACCCGCCGGGTAGTGCCGTCCACGGTGCTCACTCCCACCGGCCGGGCATTGTCCCGGACCACCGTGCCCTGGCCTTCCGGCGGCGCCGTTTCCGAGGTGCGGACGAGTCCGCTGAGCCAGCCGCTCACCAGTTCCACCCCGACGGACGCGTTGGTCTGCACCGTGGAGAAGGCATCGTGCGGGGCCACCCGCGTCTTGTACAGCTCCCTGGCCCAGGGTTTGGCCCCTTCGAGGATCAGTGAGGTCAGCGACAGCGCGGCCGCCACCGAATTGGTCATGCCCCACTTGTTGTAGCCCGTGGCCACATAGATGCGGTCCTCGGCGAAGGACAGCTTGCCCACGTAGGGCACGGCCCCGTCCGGTTTGTAGTCCTGCGCGGACCAGCTGTGGGTCAGTTCGGCGCCAGGAAAGGTGTTCTGCGCCCAGCGGACCAGATCCTCCAGCTGCCCTTTGGTGTGGTGCTGCCGACCCACGCTGTGGCCGTTGCCGCCCACGATCAGGACCTGCCGGCCGGCGCTCTCGGCGGTGCGCAGGGACCTGGCGGGGGAATCGATCGACAGGTACATGCCCTCGGGAATCTGCCCGGGCACATTGAAGGCGGTGGCATAGGACCGCTGGGGTTTGAGCAGGCCGAAATGGCCGCCTCGGTTCAGGATGGGCGTGCCCGTGGCCAGGACAACGTGGTCCGCGGTGACCTGGCCGGCCTCCGCGTGGACGGTCAGTTTGCGGCCAGCGCTGCCGCCGGCAGCTTGCTTGGATCCCGATGTTCCCCGGGTGCCGGTGACGTTGGTGACGCGTACCCGTTCCACCAAAAGGCCGCCGCGTTCGCGTAGTTCCGCGGCGAGCCCGGCGAGCACCTGAAGCGGGTGGATCTGGGCCTGGCCAGGCAGCCGGATGGCACCGGCGATCGGAAAGGGCAACTCCGCAGCGGTGTCCACGAACTCCACCCCGAGACCTGCTTCGGCGCTGGCCTCCAGCTCCTTTTTGAGGTCTTCGGTGCCTTTGTCAGTGTTGGCATAGGTGTAGGCATCACGGCGCTGGTAGTCGATTCCGTGCTCTTCGCAGAAGCGCAGGAGCCAGGACTGCCCTTCGCGCTGGGCATCCACATAGGCGCGTGCAGTTCCGGCGCCGTGGTGCGAGCTGATGCTGGTCATCTGGCGGCCCTGCAACAGGGAGACCTTTGCGGTGGTGTTGCCTGTGGTGACGGCCCCGGTGCTGCGGGCCTCCAGTACGGCAACCCGGTGCCCGGCCCGTGCCAACAGGACCGCGGTGGTCAAGCCGGTAATGCCGGCTCCGACAATCACGCTGTCATATTCGGTGCCAGGCTCGTAGGAATCCGAGGCGATGTCCGGCGCCGTGTCTAGCCAAAGGGATTTCATGGTGATCCTTTCCGCTGCTAACTCCACCCCACCTTGTTGCGTGAGTTCCGTCAAGAGATCAGTAAGCTTACTTTCAATACTGACCGCAAAAGAGGTTTCGGAGGCCGGCTACGTTATGAATACCGCTGTACTGATCATCGACATGCAGAACGCCTATTTTGAGGATCCCGCCCTGGGAGAACGGCGGGGGCAGCTGGTCGATGCCTGCAACCACCTCATCGGACAGGCGCAAAAGGCCTCGGTCCCCGTGTTGATGGTGTGCACCGAACACGAGCGGGATAAATCCACCTGGACCCTGAGCATGCTCGAAGACAACCAAGGCTTCATCTTCTCCGGCAGCGAGCAGGCCGGGTTCCTCCCGGGGCTGCGGTATGAGAATCTGCCGCGGATGGTCAAGACGCGGGACAGTGCTTTCCAAGGCACCGACCTGCTGCTGCGGCTACGCAATTTCGGAGCGACGCAGTTGGTGCTGGCCGGCGTTTCCATCCATAACTGCGTGGGCCAGACCGCAGCTGACGCCTTCGCCAACAACTTCAAGGTGGTCTACGCCGCGGATGCCATGGCCTCGAACAAGGACGACTACGGACACATGGTGCGCAAGGTACTCAGCGAGGAATACCGCCAGCCCATCCTTGATGCTGCAGGAGTGGACCGGCTGCTGGCCGGCGGGGAAGCGTAGGTCCGCCCCCGGCTCTGGTCTGCGATGCAAATGCTCAGTAGCCTGAGAATCGACGCCAACTACTGCAGGAGGTAACGGACATGGACCAGGAAATCCACCGCCGGATCGAAGAGCTCATCGAAGAGGAGCAGCAGCTCCGCGAGGGCGGCACCGTGGACAACGAGCAGGCAGAGGCGCGGGCAAGGGAGCTGGCGCGGCTGGAAGAACAGCTGGACCAGTGCTGGGACCTGCTCCGCCAGCGCCGGGCCAAGCGCCGTGCCGGCGAAGACCCCGATGAGGCTCAGGCCCGCCCGGTCGAGGAAGTGGAGGGTTACCGCCAGTAGGGAACGTACGACGCCGGCACCTGAGTTCCGCAGCAACGGAACCCAGGTGCCGGCGTCGTTAGCTTCTTGCTAGGCGCCCTTTTTCGCCTTGGTTTTCGCCGAGGACGTCTTGGAGGCGGACTTCGCGGCCGGTTTTTCCTTGGTGTCCTCCGATTTGGCCGAAGACTTTGAGGCGGACTTGGCGGCGGCCTTAGGCTTGGATTCCGCCGACTTCTTGCCTTCGCGGTTCTTCTCGACGCTGCGGCGCAGGGCCTCCATCAGGTCCAGGACCTTGCCGCCTTCTTCCTCGCCCTCTTCGCCGAAGGTAGCCTCGGTGTCCAGAGTTTCGCCCTGCTCGAGCTTGGCCTCGATGAGCGTGCGCAACTGCTCCTGGTACTCGTCCGTGAAGTCCTCGGGCTTGAAGTCGCTGGAGAAGGATTCCACCAGCGCCGCGGACATTTCGCGTTCCTTCGCGGAAACGCGCACGTCTTCTTCGAGCGCGGGGAACGCGGCCTCGCGGACCTCGTCCTCCCAGAGCAGCGTCTGCAGCATCAGCACATCGCCGCGGACGCGCAGCGCGGCCAAGCGGGTTTTCTGCCGCAGCGCGAACTTCACCACCGCGGTCCGGTCCGTGTCTTCCAGCGTCCGGCGCAGCAGCACATAGGCCTTGGTCGATTTGGAATCCGGCTCCAGGTAATAGCTGCGGTCGAACATGATCGGGTCGATCTGGTCGCTGGGGACAAACTCCACCACGTCGATCTCGCGGTTCTTCTCCACCGGCAGCGAGTCGAGGTCCTCGTCCGTGAGCACCACGGTCTGCTCGCCGTCGTCGTACGCCTTGTCGATGTCCTTGTACTCGACGATCTCCCCGCACACCTCGCAGCGGCGCTGGTACCGGATCCGCCCGCCGTCCTTTTCGTGGACCTGGTGCAGCTTGATGTCATGGTCTTCCGTGGCGCTGTAAAGCTTGACCGGGACGTTGACCAGGCCGAAAGCGACAGCCCCTTTCCAGATGGCTCTCATGGATCAATACAACACCAAGCATGCTGGCAATTACTAGCCATCGGCCACAATATTGGCGAGACTAACCCTATGGCCCAGACAAGCTCCAGCCAGCGCCAGCTGGTCACGGTGGACGGACACCGGCTGAAGCTGACGAGCCTGGACAAGGTGATTTACCCCGAAACCGGCACCACCAAGGCCGAAGTTCTGGACTATTACTCGCGGATCGCGGACTACCTGATTCCGCACGCCGCACACCGGCCGGTCACCCGCAAGCGCTGGGTCAACGGGGTGGGTACGGCGGACAAACCGGGGGAGGTGTTCTTCCAAAAGAACCTGGAGGAACACGCCCCGTCCTGGGTCAAGAGCCACGCGATCGAGCACAAGAGCGGGACCAACGTGTACCCCATGGTCAATGATCTGGCCACGCTCACCTGGCTGGCGCAGATCTCGGCGCTGGAGATCCACGTTCCGCAGTGGAAGTTCGGGCGGCGGGGCAAGATCAACAATCCGGACCGTCTGGTACTGGACCTGGACCCGGGGGAGGGCGCCGGACTGGCCGAATGCGCCGAGGTGGCGCGGCTGGTCCGGGCGGTGCTGACCGGGATGGGGCTGGATCCGCGGCCGGTCACCAGCGGCTCCAAGGGCATCCACCTGTACGCCGCGCTGGACGGGAAACAGACCTCGGAGGAGGTGTCCGCCGTCGCGCATGAACTGGCGCGGGTGCTGGAGGCTGACCACAAGGACCTGGTGGTCAGCGACATGAAAAAGACGCTGCGCAGGGGCAAGGTCCTGCTGGACTGGAGCCAGAACCACTGGAACAAGACCACCATCACCCCCTATTCGCTGCGCGGGCGCGCCCATCCGATGGTGGCCGCGCCGCGCACATGGGAGGAACTCGACGACCCGGACCTGGCGCACCTGGACTATCTGGAGGTGCTCGAGCGTGTCGGCGAGCTGGGGGACTTGCTCGAAGGCATGGGTTCCGGGACCGCTGACGAGGAATCACTGGCCGAGGCCGTGGAGGAAGCCGGGGAGGACCAGGCAAACAACGACGGCGGTGCGCGCCGATCCGGGGCGGCTCACGGTTCCGACCGGCTCACCAAATACCGTTCCATGCGCGACCCGGCCAAAACGGCGGAACCCGTCCCGGAGGCTCCGCCTGTGGACCGCGGCGGCAACACCTTTGTCATCCAGGAGCACCACGCCCGGCGGCTGCACTACGACTTCCGGCTCGAGCGCGAAGGGGTCCTGGTGTCCTGGGCCGTGCCGAAGGGGCCCCCCACCAGCCCGGGCAAGAACCACCTGGCCGTCCAGACCGAGGACCACCCGCTGGAATACGGCAGCTTCGAAGGCACCATTGCGAAAGGCGAGTACGGCGCCGGCGAGGTCTACATCTGGGATTCGGGCACCTATGACCTGGAGAAGTGGCGGGACGGCAAGGAGGTCATCGTCACCCTGCACGGCAAGGAGGGCGGCGGGCTCAGCAAAGACGGCGGACCGGAGGCGCCGCGGCGCTATGCCCTGATCCACACCGGCGGGGAAAAGGGCGAGAACAACTGGCTGATGCACCTGATGAAGGACCAGAAGCCGGGGACCTACCGGAAAGGCACGCCGCACGAGCGCCAGAGCGATGACCTGGCCAAGGAGGTCGAGCCGGCGTTCATTAAGCCGATGCTGGCAACGCAGGGCTCCGCGGCGGACATCACCGCTGAACACCAGTGGGCGTTCGAGATGAAGTGGGACGGCATCCGTGCCATCGCCATCATCGAGGACCGCGGCGTCCGGCTGATCAGCCGCAACGGCAACGACCTGACCGCCGGCTACCCCGAACTGGCGGACCTGCCTGACCGGGTGCACGCGGAGACGGCAGTGCTGGACGGGGAGATCGTGGCCCTTAATAAGGCGGGCCGCCCGGACTTCGGCCTCCTGCAGACCCGGATGAAGCTGACCAAGAAGCGCGAGATCGACCAGGCCGCGGCGCGGACCCCGGTCCACCTGATGCTTTTCGACCTGCTGCAGCTCGACGGCAAATCGCTGCTGCCGCTGGAATACTGCCAGCGCCGCGAGATACTGGCACAAGCCGTGGACGCCGGCGGCGACGGCCATATCCAGGTGCCGCCGGACCTGGACACCTCGCTGCAGGACGCCGTGGACACCAGCAAGGAACTCGGCCTTGAAGGTGTGATGGCCAAACGGGTAGACAGTACATACGCGGACGGACAGCGCTCAAGGAGTTGGATCAAGATCAAGAACCAGTTGACGCAGGAAGTGGTCATCGTGGGCTGGCGGCCCGGCAAGGGCAGCCGGGAACGCAAGATCGGCTCGCTGCTGGTGGCCATTCCGGACGGCGCGGACCTGCGCTACCTTGGCCGCGTCGGCTCCGGCCTGACCGAGCGGGACCTGGCGGCCGTGGGGGCGCGCCTGAAGAAGATGGCCCGCAAGACCCCGCCACTGGACGACGTTCCCGCCGCCGACGCCTCGGATGCGCACTGGGTCCGGCCAGCCCTGGTGGGCGAGGTGCAGTTCAGCGAACGGACGGAAGCCGGAAAGCTGCGCCATCCCGTCTGGCGCGGTTTCCGCCCGGACAAGAAACCATCCGACGTCGTGGTCGAGGTCTGATCCAACGCCCGCACCACCGTCGCGATGACACCGCCCGGCACCACCGCCCCGAGGAGGCTCCATGACTGAGAACAACACAGTGCTGACCACCAACCCGGGCGCGGACCAGCGCAGCCTTGACGGCGTGGAGCTGTGGTGGCGCGCGGCCAACTACCTCTCCGCCGGGCAGATCTACCTGCGCGACAACCCGCTGCTGCGCCGGCCGCTGGAACCGGAGGACGTGAAGGCGCGGCTGCTCGGGCACTGGGGCACGACGCCGGGGCTCAACTTCATCTACGCCCATCTGAACCGCGTGATCGTCGAACAGGACCAGGACATCCTTTTCGTCACCGGTCCCGGCCACGGCGGCCCGGCCAACGTGGCGAACGCCTGGCTGGAGGGGACCTACTCGGAGATCTATACCCACGTGGGGAAGGACGAGGACGGACTGCGGGAACTGTTCAAGCAGTTCTCCTACCCGGGCGGCATTCCCAGTCATGCGGCGCCGGAAACCCCCGGCTCCATCAATGAAGGCGGGGAGCTCGGCTACTCCCTGGCCCACGCCTTCGGCGCCGTGTTCGATAATCCGCAGCTGATCGCGGCCTGCGTCATCGGCGACGGCGAAGCGGAAACCGGGACGCTGGCCACCAGCTGGCACTCGAGCTCGTTCCTCGACCCGGTGCAGGACGGCGCGGTGCTGCCCATCCTGCACCTGAACGGGTACAAGATTGCCAATCCCACCGTGTTGGCGCGGATGCCGCAGGAGCAGCTGGCCGCGCTGCTGACCGGCTACGGGTACGAGCCGATCTTCGTCACCGTGCAGGATCCGCGGGACACGGTGCGCGCCCACGAGGAATTCGCGCACGCCCTCGAGCAGGCCCTGGGCAGCATCCGGCAGATCCAGGAGCAGCACCGGTCGGAGCAGGCAGCGCCGTCGGAATTCGCCCCGCGCTGGCCGATGATCGTGCTGCGGTCGCCCAAGGGCTGGACCGGGCCCGAAGAGGTGGACGGCAAACCGGTGGAGGGGACCTGGCGGGCGCACCAGGTGCCGCTGTCCGAGGTCCGGACCAACCCCGACCACCTGGTCCAGCTGCAGCGCTGGCTGCAGTCCTACCGGCCGGATGAGCTTTTCGACGGCGAGGGCCGGCTGCGTGCGGAAATCGCCGGCCTCGCGCCGCAGGGCGACAAGCGGATGAGCGCCACGGCCTATGCCAACGGCGGCCGGCTCCTGCAGGACCTGAAGCTGCCCGCTTACGGTGGGCACGCCGTCGTCGTTAATCAGCCGGGAACCGAGCGCGTGAGCCCGATGAAGAATCTGGGGTCGTGGCTGCGCGAAGTGGTGCGGCTGAATCCGGAGAACTTCCGGATCTTCGGCCCGGACGAGACCGCCTCGAACCGGTTGCAGGACGTCTACGAGGCCACGGACAAGGTCTGGCAACAGCGGCTCGACGAGGTGGACGAGCATCTGGGCCGGGCCGGCCGGGTGATGGAAGTGCTCAGCGAAAACCTCTGCCAGGGCTGGCTCGAGGGTTACCTGCTGACCGGGCGGCACGGCGTGTTCAACTGCTACGAAGCGTTCGTGCACATTGTCGATTCCATGTTCAACCAACATGCCAAGTGGCTTCAGGTGCACCGTGAACTGCCCTGGCGGCAGCCGGTCGCATCGCTGAACTACCTGCTGTCCTCGCACGTCTGGCAGCAGGACCACAACGGCTTTTCGCATCAGGATCCGGGCTTCATCGACCACGTGATGAACAAGAAGCCCGAGGTGGTCCGGGTCTACCTGCCGCCGGATGCCAACACGCTGCTCGCCATCACCGAGCACTGCCTGCGCTCCCGCGACTACGTCAATGTCATTGTCTGCGGGAAGCAGCCGTCGCTGACCTGGCTGGGCCCGGAGGATGCCCGGAACCACTGCGAACGCGGGATCGGGGTTTGGGACTTCGCGGGCAGCGAGCGTCCGGGCGAGGAACCGGACGTGGTCCTCGGCTGCGCTGGCGACGTGCCTACCGTGGAGGCCGTGGCTGCGGCCGCGCTGCTGCGCGAACAGATACAGGAGCTGAAGGTACGGCTGGTCAACGTGGTGGACCTGATGCGCCTGCAGGATGCCAAGGAACATCCGCACGGCCTGGAGCACCGGGATTTCGACCGGCTGTTCACAACCGACAAGCCCATCATCTTCGCGTACCACGGCTACCCCTGGCTGCTCCACCGGCTGACGTACCGGCGCACCAACCATGGCAATCTGCACGTCCGCGGCTACGTCGAGGAAGGAACCACCACCACGCCGTTCGACATGGCCATGATGAACCGGATCGACCGCTACCAGCTGGCCATCGACGTCATCGACCGGGTGCCTTCCCTGGGCTCATCCCGCACCGGACTGCGCCAGCAGCTGCAGGATCTGCGCATGCAGTCGCTGCGGCACACCCGCGAATTCGGCGAGGACCCGGACGCCATCAGCGAGTGGATGCTGCCGGCCCAATAATTGTTAAAGGTTTCCGTAGCCTTACCCCTGTCAAATGAACCATGAATGGCTACGCTGTTAGCCAGGGGATTAAATTCTGTTGGGGGAGAAGGCAGACGGACCATGGGGAGTCTATTTAAGCCGACTATCCGCGATGTCGCGGAAAAGGCCGGCGTATCACTGGCGACAGTGTCATATGTGCTGTCCGGCCGCAGCGGCGGGTCAACACGGATCAGCGAACCCACCAAAGAGCGTGTCCTCGAGGCGGCCAAGGAACTGG
This sequence comes from Arthrobacter sp. B055-34, assembly GCF_059090425.1. Taxonomy (NCBI): domain Bacteria; kingdom Bacillati; phylum Actinomycetota; class Actinomycetes; order Micrococcales; family Micrococcaceae; genus Arthrobacter; species Arthrobacter sp. B055-34. The sequence goes on along the minus strand of NZ_JBNHFQ010000010.1, from coordinate 110,120 downwards.
GTTATGTGGCCAACAGTGCGGCACGCGGTATGCGCCGCGGGCGCACGGACACAATTGCCGTGGTCATCGAGAACATGGAGTCGCCGTGGGACCGCGCCCTGGCGGAAACAGCCAACCGGATCCTGCCGGCCCACGGCTACCGGGTGGTGATCCTGCTGGGGCAGGAGGCCTGGCGGAACTTCATGCTCTCCGGCGGCGCCGACGGCGTGATTCTCGGTTTCAGCACCGAAACCGAGGACGAAACCCGGACCATCCTGGACCTCGCCAAACGCGGCGTGGCCCAGGTGGTGGTGTCCCAGTTCCTCGAGCCGCAGGGCTTCGATGTGCTCTCGGTGGACGCCGCCGGCGGGATTGCCGAGGCAGCCGAGTACCTGGGCGGCCGGCATGAACGGATCGGCGTGATCCACCGGGGAACCTCGGCCCCGGGTCCGCGCGGCACGCGGCTGGAACTGTTCCGGACCGCCCTGGCACAGAACGGCGTGCAGCTCGATGACTCGCTGGTCCGTGCCTCGGGCGGGTCCTGGCGCACAGCCTTCCAAAGCGCGCTGGAACTGCTCTCGCTGCCCGAACCGCCCACCGCATTCTTCACCACGGCTGATCTTGAGGCACTGTGCGTCTCGGGGGCGGCTACCTGGAAGGGTCTGGAAATCCCGGACCAGCTGGAGATTATCGGCGTGGAGAATTCGCAGCTGGGGAAGAACTCGGACCCGGCCCTGAGCACGGTGGGCCCGGATCCTACCGAGCACCTGGCGGTGGATCTGCTGCTGGCCCGGCTGAAGGGCGAAGCCGGCGAACAAGGCCGCAAGGTTCCGGTGCCGTGGAAGATGCGCTTCCGCGGGACTACGCAGCGGCAGGACGCCGAGTCGGGCAACGGAGACAACGGAGTTGTGAGCACCACGGCCGCCACTTAGAGTCCTGCCTATGGACTGCACCAGCTACAGCTACGGACCGGATTCCAGCCAGTACGGCCAGTTGTACCTGCCCGCGCAGCGCACACATGACGCCGTCGTGGTTATTATCCACGGGGGCTACTGGCGTTCCCGCTATGGTCTGGCCTTGGGCGAGCCGGCGGCCCGCGACCTGGCCTCGCGCGGCTACGTGTGCTGGAACCTCGAATACCGCCGCGCCGGCAACGGCGGCGGCTGGCCCGAAACGTTCGACGACGTGGCGGCCGGCATCGATCTGCTCGCCGAGCTGGGTGCCCGGCTGGCGCTGCCGGTGGAGAACGTGGTGGCGCTGGGACATTCGGCCGGCGGACACCTGGCCGTCTGGGCGGGCGGCCGCGCGGCATTGCCCGCCGGCGTGCCCGGAGCGGATCCGGCGGTCCGAATTTCCGCGGTGCTGAGCCAGGCCGGTGTGCTGGACCTGCGGCGGGCATGGGAACTGGGCCTGAGCGATCAGGCAGTGGAAAACTTCCTGGGCTGCGGCCCGGACGATGATCCGCAGCGGTTCCGCCGGGCCGATCCCCTCCAGCAGGTCCCGCTGGCCGTCCCGGTCTACGCGTTCCACTCGGAGGCCGACGACGCCGTGCCGGTGGCCTTGTCCGAAAACTATGTGGCCGCGGCCCGGGCAGTTGGCGGCCGCGCGGAACTCGTCAGGGTTTCCGGGGACCACTTTGACATCATCGACCCGGCTTCGGTGGCCTTCGAAAAGATCCGCGCCGTGCTTCAGACCTTGGGGTAATGCCCGGCCCCACCCCTGCCGCGGACCGGCGCGCTCTGCTACGTTGACACTGTGCTGACAGTTATCGGTGAGGCCCTGGTCGACGTTGTTTCAAGCGATACTTCTGCTGAGCGTGTCCACGTAGGCGGCAGCCCGCTGAACGTCGCGGTGGGGCTGGCGCGGCTGGGCCAGCCGGTACAGTTCGTTGGGCGGTACGGCCGCGATGACCATGGCGCCCGGATCCTCCACCACCTGCGCTCCAATTCGGTACTCACGCCGCTCGGCGCCGATGGTGGGCCGACCAGCGTTGCCAAGGCGACGCTGGACCGGACCGGCGCCGCGCACTACACGTTCGACCTGTTGTGGGAACTGCCGCCGCTGGAGACGGCCCTGCCGAGGTTGCTCGAGGAAACGCTCTGGCTGCACACCGGTTCGATCGCCGCCATGCTCGAGCCCGGGGCGCACACTGTGCTGGCCACGGTCCAGCGCGCGCATCCGCGGGCCCTGATCAGTTATGACCCGAACTGCCGGCCCACCCTGATCACCGACCGGGACTTCGCCCGCCGGCAGGCCGAGAAATTCGTGGCGCTGGCCGATCTGGTCAAGGCCTCCGAGGAAGACCTCCGGTGGCTCTACCCGGATCGTCCGGTGGAGGAATCGGCGCGTGAATGGCTGTCCCGCGGACCGGGCATTGTCGTGGTGACCAAGGGAGCCCTGGGACCGTGGGGCGTGGTGCGCGACGGCGCGGCCGAATCCCCGGTGCCCGAGGTCGAGGTGGTGGATTCGGTCGGCGCGGGGGACTCCTTCATGGCGGCGCTGCTGGCGGCCCTGATGGAGCGCGGGCTGGCCGGTTCCCGGAGCCGCGAGCACTTGCAGAACCTGTCTGCCGATGTTCTGCGGGAGATCCTGGACTTCGCGGCCAGTGCTGCCGCCGTCACGGTTTCACGCGCCGGTGCCAATCCCCCCAGCCGGAACGAACTTGCCCGCTGAATCATCGGGTGACGCATAGACTGGGCTGTATGCGCTTGATTGCCAGTGATCTGGACGGGACCATCATTGGCCGGGACGGGAAAATCAGCGCCCGCACAGTCCGGGCGTTCAAGGACGCGGCTGCTGCCGGCGTCGAAATTGTCTTTGTCACCGGCCGTCCGCCGCGGTGGCTGGATCCGCTGCGCGAGCAGATCGGCCACGAAGGCACCGTGATCTGTTCCAATGGCGCGGTGGTCTACGACCTGGTGCGCAGCGAGGTCATCTCGGCCAAAACGCTGCCGCACACCAACATCTTCCAGGCCCGTGAGATCATTCTGCGGCTGCATCCGCGCGCTACTTTCGCGGCCGAAACCACCTTCGGATTCCAGCTGGAACCGGGCTTCGTGGAGCAGGGGTCCGTGGAGCTGCTGGACGGAATTGAGCCGATGCTGCTGGAGCAGTCCCTGACGGAACGGGATGCGGTGGTGAAGTTCCTGGCGCGCGGCCGGGACCTGGATCCGGATGCGTTCCTGGCCGAGGTGCAGGATGCGGTGTCCCATCTGGTGGCGGTGACCCATTCGGCGCCTACCGTGGCTCTGCTGGAGATGGCGCAGCCGGGCATCAACAAGGCCGTGACGCTGGCGGGCTATGCCTCGTCGCTGAACATCGACCCGCAGGACGTGGTTGCTTTCGGCGATATGCCCAATGACATCGAGATGCTCGAGTGGGCCGGCCACGGGTACGCCATGGCATCGGGCCACCCTGAAGCGATCGGAGCTGCACGCTACCAGGCCCCGGCTTTCGCCGACGACGGCGTGGCCCAGATTCTCGAAGCCCGGCTCGCCGAGCTGTAGGCGGAGCCGGAAGGTGAGCAGTGACTACCCGTATCTGCGTAATGTGTTCGGGGCCGCGGCCGGTGCCGAACCCTGGCCGGTAGCCTTTGCACACCGCGGCTTCTCACCGGCCGGCCATGAGAACTCGCTGGCCGCCTTCCGCGCTGCCATCGAGCTGGGCTACGGGTATGTGGAAACCGACGTACGTACCACCGCCGACGGCGAACTGATGGTTTTCCACGACGAGAGCCTGGACCGGGTCACGGACGGTTCGGGGCCGATCGCCGAGCACACCCGTTCCCAGCTGCGGCAAGTCCGCATCGGCGGCGCCGAGCCGATCCCCACCATGGAGGAACTCCTGCGCGAGTGGCCGGACCTGAAGATCAACGTGGACGTGAAGGACCGCGCCGGCGGCCCGCTGCTGGCACGGCTGATCGAGCAGTACAAGGCCCACGACCGCATCCTCGTCACGTCCTTCTCGGACCGGCGGCGCCTCGGTGTTTTCCGCGGTCTGACCTTGCCCGCGGCCAGTTCCGGCGGCATCGTATCGTTGAGTGCACTGGTGGGGCTGGGCCGCGTGGGGCTGACCCGGGCGGTGGGCCGCGCGGCGCGGATGCATGCCGTGCAGGTGCCGGTAGCCTACGGGCGGTTCCGCGTGGTCACACCGGCCTTCGTGCGGCGCTGCCATGCGGCCGGGCTGCACGTGCACGTGTGGACGATCAATGAGCGTGATGAGATGAACCGGCTGCTGGATCTCGGCGTGGACGGAATCATGACGGACCGGGCCGATGTACTGGCACAGGTGATGGACGAACGCGGTTTCTGGCCGCAGAGGGAGCAGGCATGAAGGTTTTGGTGGCACCGGATAAGTTCAAGGGCACGCTGTCCGCGGCGGAGGCAGCCCAGGCGATGGCGGAGGGAGTGCTGCGCGTCTACCCGGATGCCGAGGTGCGGACGCTGCCGGTGGCGGACGGCGGCGAGGGGACGTTGGAAGCCGCGCTGGCCGCCGGCGCCCAGGAACACACCAGCCGGGTCCGCGGACCGCTGGACCGCGAGGTCACCGCCTCCTGGGCCATGCTTGACCGGGGCGGTATCAAAACCGCAGTGATCGAGACCGCCCGGGCCTCCGGGCTGCTGCTCGCCGAGCCCTCCGTGCAGACCGCGCTGGCGGCGCATTCCTACGGCAGCGGGCAGCTGATCGCCGCGGCCCTCGATGCTGGCGCGGAGGAAATTGTGCTCGGCATCGGCGGTTCCGCGATGACGGACGGCGGCTCCGGTGCCCTGTGCGCGCTGGGTCTGAAGATTTACGACGGCGGGGCGCAGGTTCCGCTCGGCGGGGCCGGCCTGGCCACGGCACACCGGATCGATGCCTCCGGCCTGGACGCACGGCTGGCCTCGGTGACTGTGCGGATTGCCGCGGATGTGGACAACCCGTTGCATGGTCCGGAAGGTGCCGCGCATGTCTTCGGCCAGCAGAAGGGTGCGGACGCCACGGGCCGGCAGCTCCTGGATGAAGGACTGCAGCGGTGGGCGGAACTGCTGCGGCAGGAGACCGGGGCCGAGGTCAATGTTCCCGGAGCCGGTGCTGCGGGCGGCTTCCCGGCGGGCTTCCTCGGCCTGACCAAGGCACGGCTGGAGCGCGGCTTTGACCTGGTGGCCGAACTGACCGGTCTCGATGCTGCCCTGGAGGGCGCGGACCTGGTGATCACCGGCGAGGGGTCCATGGACGAGCAGTCGGAATACGGCAAGGCGCCCATGGGCATCGCCGACCGTGCGCACCAGAGGGGAATTCCCGCCGTCGTTGTTGCCGGGAAAATCACCCTGACGCCGGAGCAGCTGGCCGCGCACGGAGTGGAGGCCGCCATCAGCCTGCTGGACCTTGCCCGCACGCCGGAAGAAGCCTTCGCACAGGCGGCCAAGTACGTCACCTGGGGTACGCAGCAGGCACTCGAGGGAGCGTAGGCAGCAGGGCGTCAATCCTCGGGGACGGGTTCCGGCGGGAGGAAGCCGTCCTGGCCCGGGTCGTCCTCACGCTCCGGATCCTGCCGGGCCTCGTACTCGCCGTCCGGACTCAGCCCGGGAACCCGCTGGCCGGCGTTGGTCAGACCGGAGGTGAAGGTGTCGCCGTCGAACTCGGCAGCGGATTCGCGTTCGGGCTCCGCGGCGTTGATGTCCTGACGCAGGTGCTCGTCCTCGGGGAGGTTCTCTTCTGGTATCTGGGTCATGATTCCAGCCAACCACCGCTGCCGAAAGGGCACAATGGCTTCCGCGTTCCCCGCGGGTGCTACGGGCTAAAAAATTCTGTGGGCAGGCCAGTGTGTCGCCGCCGCCGGTTTGGCATGCTGGATACATGGACGAACAGATCGTCGTGCTGCCCGGGGGACCGGGGCTGGATGCGGATCTGCACCTGCCCGCCGGTACCAGGGGGATGGTGGTTTTCGCCCACGGCAGCGGCAGCAGCCGCCGCAGCCCGCGCAACATCCTGGTGGCCAAGGAGCTGCAGCAGGCGGGCCTGGGCACGCTCCTCTTCGACCTGCTGACCTCCCAGGAGGAACGGCGCGATGCCGTGGATGCGTCCCTGCGCTTCGACATTGGGTTCCTGACGGACCGGCTGACCGCGGTGGTGGACGAGGTGGCAGCCCGTCCCCAATTGGCAGGCCTGCCCGTGGGGTTGTTCGGCGCCAGCACCGGCGCTGCAGCTGCGCTCGGCACGGCGGCGGCGCGTCCCGGCGTCGTACGTTCGGTGGTGTCCCGCGGCGGACGGCCGGATCTGGCCGCCGAAGCGCTGTCCGGAGTGCGCGCCCCGACCCTGCTGCTGGTCGGCTCGCTCGATGAGCAGGTCATCGCCTACAACGAACAGGCAGCCGCGCGACTGCCGGCGGAGCACCAATTGTCCATCATCCCGGGCGCAACGCACCTCTTCTCCGAACGGGGGACGCTGGAGGAAGTCGCCCGCCAGGCCGCCGCCTGGTTCAGCCGGACACTGCAGACCGGCCCAGCACAGGCGGCTCCGGCCTAGGCGGATTTCAGGTATTGGCCGGCCACGTTTCCATTTCGCCGCCGTGCGCGTGGACGCCATGCAATGGGTCAAGCGCCGTCGTTTCATCGAAGACCACATCCAGGTGGGCCAGCGGTCGAAGCCGTGCAAGCACGTCCTCGGGATCTTCCGGCGCACCGGGTGCGAGGGTCACCGCGTTGTTGACGGCGTAACAGTCCGGCCAGTCGCCCTCGACCCCGACAAAGGAAAAGCCCCGCTCCTGGATCAGGCGGCGGGTCAGCGACGCACGCCAGGCGTAGTACTCATGGGTGCCGTGTGAGGCTTCGCCGATGAGTACGTAGCGTGCGTCGCCGATCCGCTCCAGCAACGGATCCAGGTCTGCTTCGGCACGCAGCGGCAGCGCCTGGTGCTGGATCTGTGCGGAATGGTCCGTCATGTCGAATCCTAGGGTCCGCCCGTGCTGCCGGCGGAGGTGGTCTCAGCCTTCGTGCCGGAAGCCCAGTTTGATGGTGACCTGCCAGTCCGCAATGGCGCCGTCTTTCAGGTGGCCGCGTGTTTCCTTGACCTCGAACCAGTCCAGATTGCGTAGCGTCTTGGACGCCTCCGCGACGGCATTGGCAACTGCCTTTTCCATGCTGTCCGGGGACGTGCCGACGATTTCGGTGACGTTGTAGACGTGGTTGGCCATGCTTCCTCCTTGAAGATGGCCCCAGGACCGGACCCTGAGGCGCGATGTCTGCAACGCTAGTCGTCTTGCCGGAATCGGTCTAGGGTGCCGGCCGCATCGTCAGCCGAGCTTGGACGGTTTTACCCCGGAATCCTCGGCCGAGTCCAGCGGTTCGGTGCCGCGCCACCGGGCGATCGCGCTCATGCCGTGGAAGATCAGCAGCGCGGCGCCCGTGCCCAGGGCAATGCCCTCGAAGGTCAGTGCGCCGATGCTCCAGGTGAAGTTGGCGATGCCGACCACCAGCGAGACGCCGGCGACGGAGAGGTTGATGGGGTTGGCGAAGTTCACCCTGTTCTGCACCCAGATGCGCACACCCAGGATGCCGATCATGCCGTACAGCACCACGCCCGCCCCGCCCAGCACTCCCGGCGGCACAGTTGCAATGGCCGCGCCGAACTTGGGGAACAGGCTCAGCAGCACCGCGATGACACCGGCCACCCAGTACGCGGCGGTGGAGTAGACCTTCGAGGCAGCCATGACGCCGATGTTTTCCGCGTACGTGGTGGTTCCGGAACCGCCGCCGGAACCGGCCAGGACCGTGGCCAGGCCGTCAGCCATCAGCGCGCGCCCGGTGTAAGGGTCCAGATCCTGCCCGGTCATCGCGGCCACCGACTTCACGTGGCCGATGTTTTCGGCAACCAGCACCAGCACCACGGGGATGAAGAGCCCGACGACGGAAAGGTGGAACTCGGGTGCGTGAAAGGGCGGCAGGCCGAACCACGCGGCGTCGTTAATTGTTGAGAAGTCCACCTCGCCGCGGAAGATCGCCGTGACATAGCCCGCCAGGACGCCGATCAGGATGGACAGCCGTCCCAGCAGGCCGCGGAAGAGGACTGTGGTCAGCAGGATGGCGGCCACGGTGACCAGCCCGGTGACGGCGCCCTGCTCGAAGTTCAGTTTGGCGGTCGGGGCCAGGTTTAGACCGATGAGCGCCACGATCGAACCGGTGACCACGGGCGGCATGACCACCTGGATCCAGTGCGTGCCGGCCTTGTGCACAATCAGGCCGACGACGAAGAGCACGGCGCCCGCCATGACGAGGCCGCCCAGGGCACCGCCCATGCCGTGCTGGTTCATCGCCGCGCCGATCGGGGCGATGAAGGCGAAGCTTGAGCCGAGGTAGCTCGGGACGCGGCCGGCGGTGATGAGCAGGAACAGGATCGTGCCGACGCCGGAGAACAGCAGGGTGGTCGACGGCGGAAAACCGGTGAGCAGCGGAACCAGGAAAGTCGCGCCGAACATCGCCACCACATGTTGGGCGCCGATGCCGATGGTCCGCGGCCAGCTCAACCGCTCCTGCGGAGAGACTACGGACCCCGGTCCGATGCGCTTGCCATCGCCGTGCATCGTCCAGCCGAGGCCGAGTTTGGTGGAACCGAGCGTACCCATGGCGAGTCTCCTGCAGATAAGGGGATTTTCTGAGCAAACTTTACCGCCAGCAGCGATACCGGGCTTCCGCGGCGCAGCTGCTCACACGGGTTTGCTGACGCCTTGGCCGCAGTGCGGCCATGATCGTGACGCAGATCATGTCAGGGGGTGGAGGGTTCAGCGCCGAAAATGCGTTGGCACCTGTGAACGCCGCATCCCTACCGAAAGGTCCCCATGAGCGCCCAGAGCACTGCCGAAATCAACCTTCAGGACGAACTGGTCCTCGATGTCGCTGCCACCGACGCACTGTTCCTCGAGGGACGCACAGCCAACACCTTCACGGACGAACCGGTCACCGACGAGCAGTTGCGCGCCATCTACGAGCTGGCGAAAATGGGCCCCACGTCCATGAACATCCAGCCGCTGCGCATCACCTGGGTCCGTTCCGCCGCAGCGCGTGAGCGGCTGGTCAGGCACATGGCGGAGGGCAACCAGGCCAAGACCGCCGCGGCTCCGATGGTAGCCGTGCTGAGCTTCGACACCGAATGGCACGAGCAGTTCCCCGCGCTCTTCCCACACGCGGCCGAGCGCAAGGCCATGTTCGACGGCAACGAAGAACTCCGCGCGGTGATGGGCAACAACAACGGCCACATGCAGGCCGCCTACTTCATCATGGCCGTCCGCGCTGTCGGCCTGGCCGCCGGCCCCATGGGCGCATTCGATGCCGCCAGTATCGACGCCGAATTCCACGAGGGCCTGAACCGCAGGACCTTCATGGTGGTCAATCTCGGCAAGCCGGGCGAGAACGCCTGGCACCCGCGCCTGCCCCGCCTCGACTTCGAGTTCGCCACCGCCACGGTCTAAACGGCCGCCTAAGGCCACCCTTATCCACGGGTATAGCGGGCCCGAGAGGAACCTGACTCATCGACGACGGGCCCCGCCTGCGAAAACGGTGCTGCCCAGCACCGATATTGCAGACGAGGCCCGTTTCAGTTCCCGGAGGCCTGTCGGCGCCCGGGTAATCGGGTTCGAGGTTTGTCTTCCCGGTTCCGGCTCCGGGCTAGGAGATGACGCCGTCGACAATCGCCTTGGCCTCGGCCTGGACCTGCTTGAGGTGGTCTTCGCCCTTGAAGGACTCCGCGTAGATCTTGTAGACGTCTTCGGTCCCGGAGGGGCGCGCGGCAAACCAAGCGTTCTCGGTGGTGACCTTGAGCCCGCCGATCGGCGCTCCGTTGCCGGGCGCCTCGGTCAGCTTGGCGGTGATCGCTTCGCCCGCCAGCTCCGTGGCCGTGACGTCGTCTGCCGAGAGCTTGCCCAGTGCCGCCTTCTGCTCCCGGCTCGCGGCGGCGTCGATGCGGGCGTACGACGGCGACCCGAACTTCGCGGTCAACTCACCATAGATTTCGGACGGCGACTTGCCCGTGACGGCCTTGATCTCGGAGGCCAGCAGCGCCAGCAGGATGCCGTCCTTGTCCGTCGACCAGGGCTGGCCGTTGAACCGGACGAAGGACGCGCCCGCCGATTCCTCGCCGCCGAAGACACCCTCGCCGGAGAGCAGGCCCGGGACAAACCACTTGAAACCGACCGGAACCTCCACCAGCTTGCGCCCCAGGTCCGCCGCCACGCGGTCGATGATCGAGGAGGAGACCAGCGTCTTGCCCACCGAGGCCTCCGCCGGCCACTGCGGGCGGTGTGTGTAGAGGTACTGGATGGCCACGGCCAGGTAATGGTTGGGGTTCATCAGTCCCGCATCCGGAGTGACAATCCCATGCCGGTCCGCATCGGCATCGTTGCCGGTGGCAATATCAAAGGAGGCACCGCCGTCGCGCACCTTGGCGATCAGCGAGGCCATGGCGGACGGCGAGGAGCAGTCCATCCGGATCTTTTCATCCCAATCCAGCGTCATGAAAGCCCACTGCGGATCCACCGTCGGGTTGACCACGGTGAGTTCCAGGTTGTGCCGGTCTGCGATCGCGCCCCAGTAGTCCACGGACGCGCCGCCCATCGGGTCCGCCCCGATCCGCACGCCGGCCTCGCGGATGGCATCCAGGTCCAGCACCTGCGGCAGGTCTTCCACATAGTTGCTCATGAAGTCGTAGCTGCCCACGGCGCCGGAGAGCTGGGCCTGGCCGATGGGAATGCGCTTCACGCCGCGCAGACCGGATTCGAGCAGCTCGTTGGCCCGGTTCGCGATCCAGCCGGTGGCGTCCGAATCGGCGGGTCCGCCGTGTGGCGGGTTGTACTTGAAGCCGCCATCCTGCGGGGGATTGTGGGACGGGGTGATGACAATGCCGTCGCCCTGGGCGTCTGGATGCGCGGCGTTGTGCTTCAGGATGGCATGGCTGACGGCCGGCGTTGGCGTCCAGCCGGTCCGCGCATCCACCCAGACGGTCACGCCGTTGCCGGCGAGGACCTCGAGGGCGGTGTTCTGCGCCGGATCGGAGAGCGCATGGGTGTCCTTGCCGACAAACAGCGGCCCGCTGATGCCCTGGCCGGCGCGGTATTCGACGATGGCCTGCGTAATGGCGGCGATGTGCTCCTCGTTGAAGGAGCCCTTGAGGCTGGTGCCGCGGTGCCCGGAGGTGCCGAAGGCCACGCGCTGGACCGGATCGCGCGGATCCGGCTTGATGTCGAAATACGCGTCGAGCAGCGCGGTGAGGTCAACAAGGTCGCTGGGTTGGGCCACGGTGCCCGCACGGTTTGCCATTGCACCAGCATGCCAAACATCGGGTCGGACTAGTGACTTGGGTTACCGGAAATTCATCAGATTACGACGGCGACGGCTTACCTCCGCGTTATCCACAACAAAGTTCTAAACTAGTAGCGGCAGGCGGCCCGCAGGTAGGCTGTTCTGAGCGGAGCGGATCAAGGGGAGCAGCACCATGTCAGGTACGGACCACGGGCAGCAGCCACCGTTCAACGATCCCAAACACCCGAGCTGGTACACGGAGCCGGGCGCCGCGGGCAATGCGCCGGTCCCGCCGTCGTCGCCTGAAGTCGCCCCGAATCCCTACGCCTTCCAGCCCGGCCCGGGTGCCCAGCCTGCACCGCAGTACAACCCTTACGGCGGGCCCGGCTACAACCAGCAGATGTATTACCAGCCGCAGCCTCAGCCCAAGGGTTTGAGCATCGGGGCGCTGGTCTGCGGGATCGTCGGCGTGGTGACCTTCGGCTTCCTTTTCCTGCCCCAGATCGCCGCCATCGTGCTGGGCCACATCGGCCTGTCCAAAGAGCCCGCCGGACGCGGGATGGCCATCGGCGGCCTGGTGATGGGTTATCTGGTGGCCGGACTCTGGGCCATTCTGCTGTTCTTCGGGTTCATCGGCGCGGCCAGCAGCGGTTTCTGACGCGCCCCGCTCCGGTCTCCCGGGCGGTCCGCCCCTGGCTGCTACTTCCCGCTGCCGGCGTTGCTACTTGGGTTCGGCCAGCACTCCGGCCAGATTGTCCAACGCTCCCGGCACCAGCGAGAAGTAGGCCCAGACGCCCCGCTTCTCCCGATGCAGGATGCCGGCGTCGACCAGAACCTTCAGGTGGTGGGACACCGTTGGCTGGCCCAGGCCCAATGGTTCCATGAGGTCACAGACGCAGGCCTCCGCCCCTACGCTGGCCGAGATGATCGAGATCAAACGCAGCCGGTTCGGATCCGCAACTGCCTTGAACTGCGCCGCCAGCGCGGCGGCGCGCTCGGCACTCATGACCGGTGCTCCGGCCGGGGTGCAGCATGATGCCTGATCCTCTTGGATACGGGGTGACTCAAACTCAGTAACGGAAGTCATGTCATCCATTATGCACAGAGATTGACACTCGTCGATATCTACCTCCATACTCGGTATCGATACACATCGATTCCCGTCAATGTTTGCGGTGCCAAACGCTTGGCCTCGCACCGAACAGATCCCATGCCGAGGAGCTACGTGAGCACCCCCGTCGCAACACCCGAAACCGGGCAGGTTACCGCCCGTCTTTCCACTCTTGACCGCTTCCTGCCCGTTTGGATCATCGCCGCCATGGCGGCAGGCTTGCTGCTGGGCCGTTTCATCCCGGGCCTGGCCGGCGCGCTGGACGCGGTCCAGGTTGCGGATGTTTCGCTCCCCATCGCCGTCGGGCTGCTGGTGATGATGTACCCGGTGCTGGCCAAGGTTCGCTACGACGAAACCCACCGCGTGATGGCCGACAAGAAGCTCATGATCAGCTCGCTGGTGATCAACTGGCTCGCGGCCCCGGCATTTATGTTCGCGCTGGCCTGGATCTTCCTGCCGGACCTGCCCGAGTACAGGACCGGCCTGATCATCGTGGGGCTGGCCCGCTGCATCGCCATGGTCATGATCTGGAACGACCTGGCCTGCGGTGACCGCGAGGCCGCGGCCGTGCTGGTGGCGATTAACTCCGTCTTCCAGGTCATCGCCTTCGGCGCGCTGGGCTGGTTCTACCTGCACCTGCTGCCCTCCTGGCTGGGACTGCCCACCACCAGCGCCGAATTCTCCTTCTGGGCCATCACCATAAGTGTCCTGATCTTCCTGGGCATCCCGCTGCTGGCCGGCTTCCTGACCCGCACCATCGGGGAAAAGGCCAAGGGCCGCGACTGGTACGAGAACAAGTTCCTGCCCAAGCTCGGTCCCTGGGCTCTCTACGGCCTGCTGTTCACGATCGTGCTGCTGTTCGCCCTGCAGGGCGACGAGATCACGTCCAATCCGCTGGACGTCGCCCGGATCGCGCTGCCGCTGCTGGTCTACTTCTCCGTGGTCTTCGGGGCCGGCATGGTGATCGGCAAACTCCTGAACATGGGCTACGCACGGACCACCACGCTGGCGTTCACCGCAGCCGGGAACAACTTCGAACTGGCCATTGCGGTAGCGATCGGCACTTACGGCGTCACCTCCGGACAGGCGCTGGCCGGCGTCGTCGGTCCGCTGATCGAGGTCCCGGTCCTGGTGGCCTTGGTCTACGTAGCGCTCTGGGCCCAGAAGAAATACTGGCCCGCAGCCACCCCCGCACTCTCAGCACCGATCGAAGGAAGACGAAGTAATGACCACCAGCGCTGAATCCACCGCCAAAAAGCCGTCCGTCCTCTTCGTCTGCGTCCACAACGCGGGACGCTCCCAGATGGCCGCGGCGTACCTGACCCATCTGGCCAAGGGGGCCATCGAGGTCCGTTCCGCCGGATCCCAGCCCGCGGACCAGGTGAACCCTGCTGCCGTCGAGGCGATGCGCGAAGAGGGCATCGACATCTCCGCTGAACTGCCCAAGGTCCTGACTACCGAGGCGGTCAAGGATTCCGACGTCGTTGTCACCATGGGCTGCGGCGACGAGTGCCCCTACTTCCCGGGCAAGCGCTACGAAGACTGGGTGCTGGAGGACCCGGCCGGCAAGGGTGTGGACTCCGTCCGCCCCATCCGCGACGACATCAAGGGCCGCATCGAAAAGCTCATCGGCGAGCTGCTGCCCGCCGCCCACCCGGACGCCAACTAGCTCCGGTACGCCAACCACCCGTACGCCGCCGCGTAGGAATCCGCGCCGTGGTCCGCTCGAGGAAGAGGAAGCCATGCCTGACAAAGCCGATCCCACTGACATCGCGGAACTTCCCGCCGTCGTCATCGGGGCCGGGCCGATAGGCCTGGCCGCCGCGGCCCACTTGTTGGAGCGCGGACTGAGGCCGGTCATCTTCGAAGCCGGAACCGGGCCGGGTGCGGCCATCCGTGCCTGGGGCCATATCAGGCTCTTCTCGCCGTGGCGGTTCAACATCGACGCCGCCTCCCGCCGACTGCTCGAGGGGACCGGCTGGGAGGAACCGCGGCTGACCTCGCTGCCTTACGGCACCGACCTCATCGAGCGGTACATCGAGCCGCTGGCAGCGGTCCCGGCCATCCGGGACACCCTGCACACTTCCTCCCGGGTGATCGCCGTCAGCCGGGCAGGGCTGGATAAAACCCATTCCCGGCACAGGGACGAGACGCCGTTCTTGGTCCGGGTCCGGGATGCTTCCGGCACGGTGGCCGATCATCACGCCCGCGCGGTGATCGATGCCTCCGGCACCTGGAGTCAGCCCAACCCGCTGGGCCAGGCGGGACTGCCCGCACCGGGCGAAGCGGAAGCCATCGCTACCGGACACATTACCGAACCGCTGCCCGACGTGACCGGCCACGGCGGTGCGCGGTTCTCGGGCAAACATATCCTCGTGGTCGGAGCCGGACATTCGGCCGCCAACACCCTGCTCAACCTCGGACAGCTGGCCAGGAACGATCCCGGCACCCGGATCAGCTGGGCTGTGCGCGGCGCGGACGTAACCGGGCTCTATGGCGGCGGCGATCTGGACGGCCTCCCCGCCCGCGGCCAGCTCGGTACCAGGCTGCGCAAGCTGGTGGAAGACGGCCGGATCGAGCTGCATACCTCCTTCAGCATCACGGGCTTCAAGACCGCGGACACCCTCGCCGTGTTCGGGACGACGCCCGACGGCGACGTGCAGCTGGACGTGGACCTGCTGATTCCGGCCACGGGCTTCCGCCCCGACCTGGACATGGTGCGCGAACTCCGGCTCGAGCTGGATCCCGCCGTAGAGGCGCCCCGCCAGCTGGGCCCGCTGATCGATCCGGAGTTCCACAGCTGCGGTACGGTGCCTCCGCATGGCGCCAAGCTGCTGGCCCACCCCGACAAGGACTTTTACCTCACCGGAATGAAGTCCTACGGCCGCGCCCCGACCTTCCTGCTGGCCACCGGCTATGAACAGGTCCGCTCCGTCGCAGCCGCCGTCGCCGGAGACCGCGAAGCTGCCGACAAGCTGCAGCTGGAACTGCCCGAAACCGGTGTCTGCTCCACGGACCTCGCCGGCAGCTGTGACACACCCGCGGCCGATATCGCTGCAGACCTGGAAGAAGCCCAAGACGCCGCCTGCTGCCCGGCTCCGGAGCCGTCCTTCCTCGGAATTCCTACCGGCCTGGCCCACGGGCGGTCCGGATTGCCCGCGCGCTGACGGTACCCGGCATCCTGGTTACAGGGAGTGGATGGACAGTCCGGTTTCCCCGGGACAGACACTCGGTACCAATTCCCATTGCTCCGTGTAGTCGCCCTGGAACTGTGGCCGGTAGGGGATCAGCGGCTCGGAGAACAAGCCGTCAAGCCGGTCCAGCAGGCTCCGGAGATGACCGCAGTAGGTTGAAGGGTCCGTGAAATCCGCGCTGGGCAGGGCGAACGGTGCCAGGACACTCATCCCGGTGTAGGCCAGCGTCCCGTGCAGCAGTCCGAAGAGGAGTTCCGTGATTTCGCCGCTCTTGCCCCGCGGGCCAATGGAGGCCTCCCGGTCCCCGAGCGTTGTAATGACAATGGCACGCTTGCCTACAAAGGGGCCGTTTTCGAAGCGCAGCCGCCTTCCGCTGGCAGGATCCTTGCCGAAGGCGAACCCGCTGACGAACACGCGGTCGAACCACCCCTTGAGAATGGCGGGCATGCCGTACCACCACAGCGGAAACTGGATCACGAGAGCGTCGGCGTCCCGGATTTTTTGCTGTTCCCGTACTACGTCGGCCGGTTGCGTGCCGTCGACATAGGCTCGTCTGGTGTCGTCGGTGACCCGGAATGGCTGCGCCGGCGAAGCCATGCACTCGCCCGCAAGGACGGGGTTCCAGCCCATCTTGTAGAGATCGGATTCGATCACTGTTTGTCCATTTTTTCGGAGCTGTTCCAGCCCCGCCCTGCGAAACGAGCCGTTCAGCGACTCCGGTTCGGGATGGGCACTGACCCATAAAACAGTTGAATGTCCAGCCATGCCAGCTAGCCTAGGTTCTAAGGCTCGATCGCAACAGTACGGTCTTTAACCGCTGATACAGACAAATTTGTCACTAAGGGGCTCCAATGAGGAAAGCAGTGGAAACTGCGGCACAGGTTTGCCCGGTCGAGGTTGCGGTCGCGGTTCTGGGCGGCACCTGGAAGCTCACCATTGTCAAACACCTGCTGGACCGCACCCTGCGCTTCGGCGAACTCGGCCGGTTGCTCCCGCTGGCCGGTCCGCGTACCCTCACCCGGCAGCTTCGGGAGTTGGAGGAGGACGGCGTCGTCGACCGGAAGGTCTTCGCCCAGGTCCCGCCCAAGGTGGAGTACTCGCTGACAGCATTGGGGCGGAGCCTGGAAAACATCGTTGCGGATCTCGACCGCTGGGGAACAAACTACGCTTCGGCCGAGGCGCAGTTGGGGGAGCAAGCCCAGCAGAAATCCGGCTAAGGGGCTTGCCCTCCGCGTTGGCAACCGGGCAGCGATTGAACTAACGACGGCGCCGCTCGAGGTGAGTTGGAAAACCCACCTCGAGCGGCGCCGTCGTTAGTTGGTTGCAGGTGCAGAACCGGCGCGAGGCCGGCGGATCAGGTCCGGGTCAGCGCACGCCGCCCATGATTTTCTTCAGGGACGGTGCCGCGATGGCCAGGGCAACGCCCAGAATGATCGCGGTGATGCCGATGAAGCCGAAGTACGGGGCCTCGTTCGCCGGATCGTAGTAGCCGGCGAGGATGCCGGCCAGCGTGGTGCCCAGCGAGATGGAGAGCAGGAACAGCGCCACCATCTGGGTCTGGAACGCTTTCGGGGCCAGCTTGGTGGAGATGGAGCTGCCGGTGGGGGAGAGGAACAGCTCCGCCATGGTGAACAGGAACAGGATGCCCGCCATCGCCAGCAGCGGGGTGCTGTTGGCGCCGGCGCCGGAGAGCGGGATGAAGGCCAGGAAGGCCAGTCCCATCACGGCCAGGCCGATGGCGAACTTCAGCGGGGAGCCGGGCTGCTTGGGGCCGAGCTTGGTCCAGACGGTGGCGAAGATGCCGGCGAAGATGATGATGAACACCGGGTTGATTGACTGCACCCAGCTGGCGGGCATTTCCCAGCCGAAGAGGTTGCGGTCCAGCTGCTTGTCCGCGTACAGCGCCACCACGGTGAACTGCTGCTGGAACAGTGCCCAGAACGCGGCGGAGCCGATGAACAGCGGGATGAAGGCGTAGACGCGGCCGCGCTCCAGCGGCGTGACCTTCTTGCTGGAGAGAATCACCGCGAAGTAGGCCACGGCAGCGAGGATCGCCAGCCAGGCCATGATCGGGGCGAGGTTCTCCGCGGTGACCAGGCCCAGCGCCACGGCCAGCACCACAACCACCAGGCCGGCAATCCCGATGCCGGCGACCCTGCCGAAGTGGGTGCGCGGAAGCGGGTTGGCCACGTGGTGGGATTCCTCGGGCAGGTTCTTGCGGGTCAGCGCGTACTGCGTCAGGCCAATGGCCATGCCGATCGCGGCCAGGCCGAACCCGTAGTGGAAGCCGAGCTGGACGTGGGCCAGTCCGGTCAGCAGCGGGCCCACCAGCCCGCCGATGTTCACGCCCATATAGAAGATGGAGAAGCCCGCATCGCGGCGCTCGTCCTTCTCGCCGTAGAGCGAGCCGACCAGCGAGGTGGCGGTGGCCTTCAGCCCGCCGGAACCGACGGCGACCAGGATCAGGCCGATGGCCAGACCCACTGTGCCCGGGATCAGAGCCAGCGCGATGTGGCCGAACATGATCATGATGCCGGAGTAGAAAAGGACCTTTTCGGAACCGAGAAGGCGGTCCGAGACCCACGCGCCGAGGATGCTGGAGAGGTAGACTCCGCCGCCGTAGGCGCCCACCAGTCCGGTGGCGATGCCTTCGTCGATGCCCAGGCCGCCCTCGGCGATCGAGAAGTACATGTAGTAGAGGAGGATGCCCTGCATGCCGTAGAAGGAGAAGCGCTCCCACAGTTCTACGGAAAAGAGGTTGGCGAGCATTCGGGGGTGCCCGAAAAATGTCTTACCGCCGGTAACTTGTGGCCGAGTAGCCGATTGTGAGGTTTGGCTCATTTACTCCATTTTGCCACCGGGCTTTATGCATTGTCATATTCTTGGTTGCCTGCTGCAACCGATGGTATTGCGAAATGCCCGGATGTGCGCAGGAGTTTTCCCCGGTCAGCGCACGTTTTCGAGCTGCGCGGCGACCGCCAGCAGGACCGCTTCCGCACCGGGTTTACCCACCAGCTGGATGCCCATCGAATGCCCGCGTGCAGTGGTCAGCACGGGCACGGTGATGGCCGGCAGCCCGCAGACGTTGATCATGGAGGTGTACGGCGAGTACTGGCACTGGCGCATGTAGTCCACCTCGGCGCTGGTGGCGGTGTACCAGCCGACCGGGCGCGGCGTCATGGCCAGCGCGGGCGTGAGCACCAGGTCGTACTCTCCGAACTGTGCCAGTGTGTCTTCCTGGAACCTCGCCAGGATCCCCAGCGCGTCGGCCAGTTCTGCCGGAGATTTTTTCAAAGCACGACGGCGGAAGGCCCGGGTGAGCGGCATCAGCTGCGGTTCGCGGCTGGCCGGCATCCGCAGCTGGGCCAGCGAGGAGGTCCACACGGTGGTGAAGGCGTCCGGATAGCGGTTGTCGTACCGGAAATCCGCGTCCAGCACATCGTGGCCAAGGCCTGCGAGCAGCCGGATGCCCTGGTCGAAGGCGGCCTGGGCCTCGGGCTCGAGCCAGAGCGGGTAGCTGGCGGCAAACGGCGAAAGCGTGCTGGCACCGATCCGGAACCTGCCCTCGGCCCGCAGCGCGGCACCGAGGAAATCAGGCTCCTTCCCGAAGGCCGCGCGGGCCAGCGGCTCGTCCACCATCGCGTCCAGCAGCAGGCCAGCGTCCGCCGCGGTCCGGGCCAGCGGACCTGCCACCACCAGCCGTCCGGCATCCTCGCCGGAGGAACCGGCCGGTACCCGGGCCCGTCCCGGTTTCAGCCCGACCAGTCCGGTGGCCGCGGCAGGGATCCGGACGGAGCCGCCGCCGTCGGAACCCGGCGCGAACGGCAGCATGCCAGCCGCCACCGCCGCCGCGCTTCCGCCCGAGGAGCCACCGGGACTGGTGGACGGATCCAGCGGGTTGCGCGCGGGCCGGGCGATCCGGTTTTCGCTGTAGGAGGTCAGCCCAAACTCGGGGACCTGGGTCTTGCCCAGGCTGATGGCGCCGGCACTCTGCAGGACGTCGACCAGCGTGTGGTTGGCCGGTGCCGGGACATGGTCAACGGCGGAACTGCCGTGGGTGGTATGCACGCCGGCCACATCGGTCAGGTCCTTGAAGGCCAGCGGCAGCCCGTGCAGCCGGGGGAGCTCCCGGCCGTGGGCCTGGCGCTCGTCTGCCTCGCGGGCGGCGGCAAGGGCCTGCTCCGCGGTGACGGTGATGAAGGCGCCCAGCTCGGGGTTCAGCGCCTCGATCCGGGTCAGATAGTGCTCGGTGAGCTCCCGCGAGCCGACCTCCCCGCGGCGGACGGCGTCCCGCTGCTGCAGTGCCGAGAGTTCGTGCAGATCGCTCATAAAATTCAGATGCCCTTCGGTAGCCCGAACCACCATGCTACGACGGCGGGTACCGGCTCAGATGTCCCGGTTGGCGCTTTCGGGATGCCGGCGGAACACCAGCGCCACGGCCCGCAGCGAGAGGACAAACCCGGCAAAGAGCAGCGTGTAGCCGAAGAACGCGTGCATCCGGACGTTCTCCGTGAGCATCGGACCGGTATCGCTGGCAATGAGCACAATCGCGCCCAGCGTCGCCGCGCTGGCCAGCAGCGCCACCACCACCTGCTGGACCAGCGTGTCCAGGAAGTGCCGGTCGCGGTTATCGGCCAGCATCCGCACGTTCATGGAGAAGCGGCCCTGCTCCAGGTCCTCGGTCAGCTTGTTGATGCGGCGCGGCATGCGGTCCAGCAGCGGCAGCAGCTGCAGCATCCGGCTTTCCAGCTGGTCCTTGAGGTTGCCCGGTTTGAACTGCCGGCCCATGATGCGCTTGCCTTCGGCGCGGGCCGCGGCAACGACGTCGAAATCCGGGCTGATCTGCCCCAGCGTCCCCTCGAGGGCGGCCAGAGCGCGGAAGGCCGCGGCGATCTGCGGCGGCACGGCGAAACCGTGCTGCACCAGGAGATTGAGCAGGACCGAGAACATGCTGCGGCTGCCATGCGCGCCGAACCCGGTGCGGTAGCGGGTAAGCAGCTGGCCGACACCGCGCTCGAGTGCCCGTTCGTCGAGTTCATCCGGTCGGTCCAGCAGCTCGATCAGGGCGTCCGTGGCGGAAACGCCGTCGTCCTTCTCCACCGCGTACAGCAACGTTCCCAGCGACTGGCGGGTAACCGGATCCAGCCGCCCAACGGAACCGAAATCCAGCAGGCCGACGCCGCCGTCGTCGCGCAGGAAGATGTTGCCTGGGTGCAGGTCCGCGTGGAACACTCCCGTGTCCACGATCTGGCTCAGGGTGGCCTTGAGCAGTTTTTCGGCGACCCCATGGCGCTGGACCGGCTGCATTGCGGTCAGCAGGTGATGGGCGTGCGAGATGGGCAGACCCTCCAGCTTGTCCATGACCAGCAGGCGGCTGCCGGAGAACTCCTCGTAGGCATGCGGGACCAGAACGTCCTCGATGCCGGACTCGGCCAGTGCGGCCGCCACGCTGCGCATGTTCTCCAGCTCCACGCGGTAGTTCAGTTCCTCCCGCAGCGAGTCCGCGAATCCCTGGGCGAGATTGTTGATGCCCAGCGAGCGGGCCCAAGGCGCGGTGCGGTCCAGCCAGCGGGCCATCCGCAGCACAATGTCCATGTCCCGGCGCACCTGCCGGAGCGCCGAGGGCCGCTGCACCTTCAGGACCACTACCTGCCCGGAGAGCAGCGTGCCCTCGTGGACCTGTGCCACGGATGCCGAAGCGAGCGGTTCCGGGTTGACCCAGGAGAAGACTTCGTCCAGGTCCCGGCCGAGGTATTTGCCGATGGCCGGCCGGATCGCAGACCACGGTTCGGGCTCGGCGTGGGTCTGCAGTTTGGAGAGCTCGCGGATGTAGGGATCGGACAGGACGTCGCGGCGGGTCGAGAGCATCTGGCCCAGCTTCACGAACGTCACGCCCGCCTCGTTCAGGGCCAGCCGCAGGTGCAGCG
Source organism: Arthrobacter sp. B055-34 (assembly GCF_059090425.1). NCBI lineage: Bacteria > Bacillati > Actinomycetota > Actinomycetes > Micrococcales > Micrococcaceae > Arthrobacter > Arthrobacter sp. B055-34. The sequence goes on along the minus strand of NZ_JBNHFQ010000010.1, from coordinate 88,642 downwards.
CCGTTTCTTCCTCATCCGCGCTCCGGACGTTGCGCGTCAGCCCGCGCAGCTGCGAACCGAGCCCGTGCTTGAAGGCAATCCGCACCACGTCGGTGTAGCGCTTGGCGCGCTGCCGCCGGGCGCGCCAGCCGGAGAAGAAGCTGGTGAGTTTCGGCAGCGACCCGGTGGGGAAGGCAACCTCCAGCCCCACCAGCACGGCGACGCCGATCGCGAAGACCCACGCCACGGCGAGTACCAAAAACATCAGTACGACGGCGGCCGGAACGTTCAGTTGGCTGCCGTCCACGCTGCCCAGGTCTGCCGCGTCGTAGAGATATCTGGACATGGCGGAGAAGGACAAAATCATGAACACGCCCACCACCATGGAGCGCGGCCAGCCGACCGGTACGCCGAGGACCCGGCGGGCAATGGTGGCGGCCAGCCAGGCCAGCAGAAGCAGTGTCAGGGCGGCGGCAATGAGCGCGATGGCGGTCCCGAGCCCGGAGACAAAACCATCGCGTAGCAGCTGCAGATCCATACATCCCCCGTCTGTTCCGCGGCAGGCGCTCTCCGCCTCCCAGCCGGCCGGCAGCCGGAACCGCGGTGTGTGCGTCAGCCCAGGTAGCGAGGCTCGATCGGTTCCTCTTCCGCCACGGCTTCGGGGCCGTCCCCGGCTCTCGCCGTAACCCGGTAGGCTAGCTTGCCCTTGACCTCGGTGACCGCCTCCGCCAGCTCGGTGCCGCGGTAAACCAGCCCCACGCCGTCGTCAGTGCAGTGGGTTTCGCCGAGGGTGCCGTTGCTGACCAGCTGGTGGACCAGCGGCCGGCGCTCGGCTTCGGAATCGTAGTGGACGCCGTTGTCATAGGGCAGCAGCGCCAGCCCGTTCGTGACGGCACGCAGTTCCGGACCGAAGGAATCCGTGGTGCCGCCGCGGAACCAGCAGATGGAACCGGCGGACACACCTGCCAGCACCACACCCGCTTCCCAGACCCGGCGGAAAATCGTATCCAGGTCGTGGACCCGCCACACGGCCAGGAGGTTGGCCACGGACCCGCCGTTCACCCAGACCACGTCCTGGCCCAGCAGGTGCTCCTCGATGTTGCCGATGTTGGGCATGCTGAACAGGTTCAGATGGGACAGTTCAAAGCCGGCGACCCGGGCGGCCTCGTCCAGCTCGGCCGCGTACCACCGTTGGTCACCGCCGGCAGTTCCCAGGTGGGTGATTTTCGGTGCCCGTCCACTGGCGCCGGATAGCTCGACGGCGTGGTGGACCAGGTGGTTGAACTCCAACCGGGTGCGGGATCCTGCTTTGTAGCCACCGGAAGTGGCCAGAATGGTGGGCTGCTCAGCGGCCATCAGTACCTCTGTCTGGAAGTCTTGTTAAGGTGCACAGCGTGATCCCACTATAGGCTGGAGAGGACGGCAAACAGTCCGTCTTACGACTGATTTCTGCGGAGGTTTCCCCGATGAGCGACTTCGAGAACGTGGATGTGGACAGCATCGGCGCCGACGCCAAAGTGCTGGACGTGCGCGAGGATTACGAGTGGGAGGCGGGCCATATCGACGGCGCGCTGCACATCCCGCTGGACCAGCTGCCCGAGCGGCTCGACGAACTGGACCCGGACGAGGATCTGCACGTGATCTGCCGGACCGGTGGGCGCTCCTACCGTGCCGCTGCCTGGCTGGTGGGCAACGGCTACTCGGCGGTCAATGTCGACGGCGGGATGGGTGCGTGGCTGGAGGCCGGCAAGCCGATGGTGTCCGATAACGGGCAGGAGCCGACGGTCAAATAATGAGCGGTACCTATACCTTCCTGGGTCCCGAGGGCACCTTCACCGAAGCCGCCCTGCTGCAAGTCCCGGGGGCCGCCGCGGCGCACCGCATACCGGCGGCAAATGTCAGCGGCGCCCTCGAACTGATCCGCAACGGCACGGCAGATGCCGCGATGGTGCCCATCGAAAATTCCGTCGAGGGCGGCGTCAGCGCCACGCTGGATGCCATTGCCACGGGGAAACCCCTGCAGATCCTGCGCGAGGAACTGGTTCCCATCCGCTTCGTTCTGGTAGCCCGTCCGGGGCTGGCGCTTACCGACATCAAGGCTGTTTCCACCCATACCCATGCCTGGGCCCAGTGCCGCAGGTGGAGCGAAGCGAATATGCCGCAAGCCGCATATCTGCCGGCATCCTCGACCGCCGCCGCCGCTGTAGGGCTGCTCGATGACAGTTGCCCGTATGATGCGGCCATCTGCTCGCCGCTGGTGGCAGAACAGCGCGGCCTCCACGTGCTGGCCGAGGATATCGGCGACATTTCCGATGCTGTCACGCGCTTCATCCTGGTCAGCCGGCCCAACGGACTGCCTGAGCCCACCGGGTCTGATAAGACCACGCTGGTGGTCCCGCTGCCCGAAGACCGTCCGGGCGCCCTGATGGAAATCCTCGAACAGTTCAGCACTCGCGGAGTGAACCTGAGCCGCATCGAATCGCGGCCCACGGGCCAGTTCCTGGGCGACTACTTCTTCAGCTTCGACGTTGACGGACATCTGGCCGAGCAGCGTGTGGCCGACGCCGTCCGGGGACTGCACCGGATCAGTCCCGATACGCGCTTCCTGGGCTCGTATCCCCGCGCCGACGGCCGCGCTTACGCGGTGCCCAGGCACAATCAGGACAAAGCATTCCGCGAGGCGCATGAATGGGTTCAGCGCCTGCTGCAGCCGGCCTGAGAAGGCGTTGAGCTTTCGCTGGCCCCACTTGCTAAGTAAGCTGATCGAAGTTGGAGCCGAGCAATACTGAACGGAAGGTGCCTACGATGACCGAAAGCAACGAGGAACTGCACAGCGAGACCGGCGCCGACGGCGGCCAGTATGACGAGCAGCTGCAGCAGACCAACAGCGAGTTCCGTTCCGGCGATGCCGGTGACCTCGGCAATGACCTGCGCCTGGCCGAGGAGCAGGAAATGATCAAGCACCAGGCCAAGGGCGAATTTCCGAATCCGGAAGACGAGGGCGAAAACCTCGAGGATGTGCCGCCGCTGGACGCGGAGCGGGAAGCCATTGATGTCCCGGGCGAGGAACTGCACAATACGGACGAGGCGGACGCGAGCGACGATCCGTACAACCTCGGCGGCCAGGACACCTAGGACTGCCTGGACCGCTGGACTGGTGCCGCAGCTAAGGTCAGGCCGCCCGGCGGTCCTGGCCAGCTGCGGCGCCAACCTCCGCCAGGGTCTGCGGATCCACCCGCACACTGAGCGCGGAGGGCCGGACCTGGACGGTCAGTGATGTCACGTCGCCCGAGAGATCCCCGTCGAGCTGGGTGCCCATCGGTTCATGGGCCGTCACCGTGACCTTGCGCCCGCGGTAATAGTCGATGACCGGGATCCGGGCGTTGTGCCGCAGCAGCGTCTTGGCGGCAATCCGGATCCAGCCCAAGGCGTTGCGTGGGCTCATCACCACGATGTCCAGTTCGCCGTCGTCCACCGTGGCGGACGGGATGAAGTCGATGCCTGCCGGCAGTTTGCCGCAGTTGGCAAACAAAATGCTGCGGATGCTGCGGGTCTGGGCCGGACCGTCGTCAATACTGATGGTGACTTTTTTGCGTTTGCCCGGCAGGTTCCGTACGCCCGCTTCGGAGTAGGCCAGCCAACCGTACTTGCGTTTGAGATCGTCCTTGGTGTCCGCGAGGACCTGGGCGTCCAGCCCGATGCCGGCGATCACCAGGAAGCTCTCCGTGATGCTGCTGCCGGTCGCCGAATTCTCCAGCGTGATGGTCGCGGTGTCGATCCGGCGGTCCGCACCGTGCAGGGCCGTGAGGATGTTTGCGTCCAGTTGTCCGGGGTTGATGCCGAGGTTGCGGGCCAGCAGGTTTCCGGTGCCCAGCGGCACCAGGCCGAAGGGTGTGTTCGTGCCGGCCAGCTCGCCGGTGACCACGCGGACCGTTCCGTCGCCGCCGCCGGCCAGGACAACGTCGGCGCCGGCTTCCAGCGCCCGCCGTGTCTGTGTGTGCCCGGGGTCTTGGATCGTAGTCTCGAAGACCATCGGCTCCGGCCACCCGGCCGCAGTGCAGGCCAGCCGGATCTTCTCCCGGGCTAAGTCGGCGTCGTTCTTCACGGGGTTGAGGATCACGGCCACGCGCTGCGCCCTGGCGTCAAGGACTTCCACCGGCACGCCGGAAACCGCGGTCGCCCGCCGGGCGGGTAGATGGCGCACACTGAGCCAGCTCACGAGAAAAACCACCGCGGCGATAACAACGACGAGGCCAACCATCCACTGAGTCTCCATGATGCTCTTAGAATAGCCGCACCACTCGGGCGCGGGATCGAGGTGGCAGCCGGTTGTTCGGTACCCTTAGCAGGTGATCGATGTAAATGAACTCCGCGCCAATCCTGAGATTTTCCGAGCCTCGCAGCGTACCCGGGGAGCCGATGATTCCCTGATTGATGCAGTCATTTCCGCGGACTCCGCCCGCCGCGAAGCCATTACCCGCTACGAATCCTTACGCGCCGAGCAGAACGCTTTCGGCAAGAAGGTCGCCCAGGCCAAGGGCGAGGAAAAGCAGGCCCTGCTGGCCGAGGTGAAGGAGCTCGCCGCGTCTGTCAAGGCGGCCCAGGCCGAGTCGGACGCCGCCCAAACGGAGCAGGAGTCGCTGCTGCGGCAAATCCCGAACCTCATCGAAGACGGCGTTCCCGCCGGCGGCGAGGACGATTTCGAGGTCATCAAGACCGTCGGCAAGCCGCGTGATTTCGGCCCGGACGGGTTCGAGCCCAGGGACCACCTGGAGATCGGCGAACTGCTCGGCGCCATCGACATGGAGCGAGGCGCGAAGGTCTCCGGCGCGCGGTTCTACTTCCTCAAGGGCGTCGGCGCCCGCCTGGAGCTGGCGCTGCTGAACATGGCCATGGACCAGGCCATCGCGGCTGGCTTCACCCCGATGATCACCCCGACGCTGGTCCGCCCGGAGACCATGCAGGGCACCGGGTTCGATGTGGCGCACGACGACGAAATCTACCGTCTGGCCGAAGACGACCTGTACCTGGTGGGCACGTCCGAGGTGCCGCTGGCGGGCTACCACGGCGACGAAATCCTGGACCTGGCCGGCGGCCCGCTGCGCTACGCGGGCTGGTCCTCCTGCTACCGCCGTGAAGCAGGCTCGCACGGCAAGGATACGCGCGGGATCATCCGGGTCCACCAGTTCAACAAGGTGGAAATGTTCATCTACACCACGGTCGAGAACGCCGCCGAGGAGCACGCCCGGCTGCTGGCCTGGGAAGAGGAGATGCTCGCCAAGGTGGAACTGCCCTACCGGGTGATCGACACCGCCGCCGGCGATTTGGGCATGAGTGCTGCCCGCAAGTTCGACTGTGAAGCGTGGGTCCCCACGCAGAATGCCTACCGCGAGCTGACTTCCACCTCCAACTGCACGACCTTCCAGGCCCGACGCCTGAATGTGCGTGAACGCGTCACCGGCGAGGAAAAGAAGGGCACCCGTGCCGTGGCCACCCTGAACGGCACGCTCGCCACCACACGCTGGATCGTGGCCATTCTTGAGCACCACCAGAATGCCGACGGATCCGTTACCGTGCCCGCGGCGCTGCGTCCATACCTGGGCGGCCTCGAGGTCCTGCCCGTACTCAGCTAGTTCGGCCGGTGTTCATTGGCCGTTAATTCCCAATGTGAGCGCCGCCCTACCGTTCCGGGGCTTGCCTCTGATTCACTGGAACAATGACAACTACAGCTGATAATGCGATTGCTGGCATCGAAGACCAGCAAAAGAACACGTACCGGAATTTAACACGGACGCACAACCAGGTGCGGAAAATGGTCTGCCTGGATGTGGACGGCACACTGGTGAACCATGACGGCCACATGAGCGACGCCGTCCGCGAGGCCGCGCAGGCGGTGGTCGATTCCGGACATGAGGTGGTGGTCTCCACCGGGCGCTCGTTGAACGCCACGCTGCCGATCATCGAACTCATCGGCCTGACCAAGGGGTACGCCGTCTGCTCCAACGGCGGTGTGACCTTGCGGATCGACACCGGTCTGGAGGATGGCTACGAGGTCATCGACCGCGTCACCTTCGAACCCGGTCCGGCACTGCGTGCCCTGCGCACGAAGCTGCCCACCGCCAAATTTGCCCTTGAGGACGATGAGGGCAAATTCCTCTCGACCGAGCGCTTCCAGGATGCGAGCTTCGGGGTGGAGGCTGTCGGCGTGGACTTCGAAACCATGCTGGAAGCTTCGGCAGTGCGCGTGGTGGTGTTCAGCACCGAGAACACGCCGGAAGAGTTCAAGGAAGCCATCGACAATGCGGGCCTGCACGGCGTGACGTACTCGGTGGGCTGGACCGCCTGGCTGGATATCGCCGCGAACGGCGTCACCAAGGCCAGCGCGCTGGAGACCCTGCGCCGCAAGCTCAAAGTGGATCCGGCCCAGACCGTTGCCATGGGAGACGGCCGCAACGACATCGAAATGCTCGACTGGGCCGCCCGCGGTGTTGCCATGGGCCAGGCGCCGGAGGAAGTCATCGCCGTCGCCCACGAAGTGACCGGAACCGTAGATGAAGACGGCGCCGCCCCGATTCTGCAAAGCCTGCTCGCTTAGTTCTTCATCGTTGAAGCCGCCCACCTTGTGTGGTATCAGATTTGATACCATTGGAGCATGGCTATGACATTGCGGCTCAGCGAAGATGACTCAGCGCGTCTGAAGGCGCGGGCAGAGTCTGAAGGTGTTTCGATGCAGGAAGTGGCACTTACTGCACTCCGGCAATATTTGGACGGCGCAACCAGGGCCACACTGATCGACGAGGCGTTGCAGGATACGTTGGGCCGCTATGCCACTACGTTACGGCGCCTGGACGAGTGACCATTTATCTGACTCTGGAGGAAGCCCTGGTCATCGCCCGCGGAGCCGTGGGAGGTGAAGTCCAAGTCTTCGACTACGGGCTGCTGGAATCCGCACTGGCGCGACCGCGGACGCAATTGTTTGGCGAAGAAACCTACACCACGCTGGGACTGAAGGCGGCGTCGCTATTACAATCTTTGGTCGGGAACCACCCTCCGCTGGAGGGAAACCAACCTTTGGGTTTCGCTTGCACCGCCGTCTTTTTGCACATCAACGGCAATCCGCTCAAGCTGAACGAAGACGAGGCGTATGACCTGACCATGGACGTGGCAGCAGGGCGGGCCGGAGACTTGGCGGAAATCAGCGAAAGGCTGCTTGGAAGCTAGGCAGCGCTGATGCCGAACAGTCCGATGATCAACGCCATGATCAAGTAAGTGACCAGTTCGTGAGCGCAGTTCAGGACGGTCAGCCCGGCGGGCCGGCCCTCGAAGGCGTCGTGGGTAATGAACCGTGCGGCGGTGAAACCGGCCCACAAGATCACCGCGGTGAGAATGGTGTTCCAGAGGAAGCTGCCGCCGTAGAACTCCTGCGCGATGGCCGCCGCCCCCGCGAGCACCCAGGCGCTGATGAAGCTGACCACCAGCGTGATCAGGATCGGTTTGACCGCGTCCTTCGCTTCGCCGCTGGGGCTCACCTTTGCCACGCGCATCCAGTAGTTGCCGAACACCATGGGCGTATACCAGATGGACCCGACCACCATGGTGGACAGCGTTGCCACCAGTACGGCCCAGAAATTGATCTCCGGAATCATCGTCAACTCCTCTTGGTTATCGGTGTACTCCTTCTCGGAGTCTAGGCCCAGCCGCAGGTCAGCGGTACGGAAGGCTCGCCTCGGGCAGCGATTTGGGTCCGTAAACCAGGTCGAGCAGGCGCGCCGCGGCCGGCCGGCAGGCCCATTCCTCCACCCAGTGCGAGCGGACCACGGCCTTGCTGACCGCCTGCGTGGTGATGCCGAGTTCCTCGGCGATGAATTTCTGCTGCCCCCGGGCGCCGGGAGTCATCAGGTCCAGCACCTTCCACTCGGCCTCGGTCCGGGTGGACACGATCTGGCCGATCAGCCGGAGCACGGCCTCGGCTTCGGCCGCGATGTCGGCGTCGGGACCCGAGACCGCCAGCGGGACCCGTTCGCCCGTCTTCTGGGCCCGCTCCACGGCGCGCCGCGCATAGACCAGCCCGAATCCCTGGGCCTCGTTAACGTCCTCGGGCAGCGGTACCAACAGTTCGCCCACGCCGATCCCGACATGCCAGCGCCGGCTCCGCAGGGCGATCATGGCGGCGTCGATGGCCGTCTTCGGGTCTTCCAGCACGCCGATGGCTTCGTCCCCGACCGATCGCCGAAAGGCAATGGCGGTCGGCAGGTGCCGCAGCGATTTGATCAGCTCCGGAACCAGATCGCCTACCTCGCGGGAGTCGCGCTGATTGATGGTTAGCACGTACATGCCCTAAGTATTACGGACAAAAAGGCCGAATCAACTGATTTCGGTTGCCAAAAAAGGGCGGTCCGAACTGAAAACAGTCCGGACCACCCTCAAAGAAGCGTCAGATCTAGCGGCCCTGTGCTTCGGAACCGCTGGTGGTGCCTTCCTCGACGTCGCGGCCCTGAGGCTCGTCCGGAGCGGACTCCTCGCCGAGTGCGGCAAAGCGCTTGATGGAAGCTTCCAGCTCGGCCTCGGCGGCGGCGCGGTCAGACCAGCCCTCGGCCTTGACCCACTTGCCCGGCTCAAGATCCTTGTAGCGGGTGAAGAAGTGCTCGATCTCCTTGACCAGGAACTCCGGGACGTCGGAGAGTTCCTGGATGTGGTCGAAGCGCTTGTCGGAGGGTACGCACAGCACCTTGGCGTCCCCGCCGCCGTCGTCGGTCATGTTGAACACGGCGATCGGGCGGGACTCAACCAGCACGCCCGGCAGCAGATCGAAATCCTGCAGCATGACCAGCGCGTCCAGCGGATCGCCATCTTCACCCAGGGTGTCCTCGAAGTAGCCGTAGTGCGTGGGGTACTGCATGGAGGTGAAGAGGACGCGGTCCAGGCGGAGGCGGTGCGTCTCGTGGTCGATCTCGTACTTGACGCGCGATCCCTTGGGGATCTCGATGGTCACATCGTGCTGCATGGAAGTCTCCTTGGTGTTTTGTCTCACTGGCGCGGTGGACAGGGCAGGGCCCGGCGCCGGTCTACGCTTAACGATATAGGTCTTGGCTGCCCGGCCCGACATCAACCGGAGCGGCCGATTCACAAACCGCGTTCCGTCCCGCTGCCGGGTGCGGGGACGCGCACGTGCAAACAGGGGGAGGGGCAGGATGAACCGTGGCTTCCGGCTGCTGACATCCTGGCTGCTGGCCGCTGCCTTCGCCGTGCTCGCCGTTCCCGCCGCCTGGCATCTTGCCCCCGCCCTTGAATGGAATCCTGGGGCGGCCAAGCCGGTGGTCACCACTCCGGAAGCCCAGCTGCCGCCGACGAAACTGGCCGCCGCCGAACTCCTGACGGACTCGCCGGAGACCGCACCGGTGCCGGATCCGAAGGTGCTGGGCGAGGCGCTGGATAAAGCTTTGAAGTACGACGGCGCCGGGGACTTCGCGGCGCTGGTCACCGATGCGCAGAACGGCGACGTGCTGTATGAGCGAAACGGATCCGAGACACGCATTCCGGCCTCCAACATGAAGCTGCTGACCGGCGCGGCGGCCCTGCTGACCCTCGGCGCGGAGGCACGGTTCTCCACCGAGGTCATCCAGGGCAACGTGCCCGGGACGCTGGTGCTGCGCGGCGGGGGAGATGCCCTGCTGGGCGCGGGCGGGTCGGAGCGGGAGGACGTCCTCGGGCACGCCGGGCTGGCCACGCTGGCGCAGGCCGCAGCGGAACGGCTGGCCACCGTGAAGTTCACCGGCGAACTGCGGGTGCTGCTGGACGACACCGCCTACGCCGGCCCAACGCTGAGCCCCGCGTGGGACCCGGCCGACATCCAGGCGGGGGAAATCGCGCCCATCTATCCGCTGGCGCTCTCGGGCGGCCGGGAAAACGCGGACGGCAGCGGCGAGCTGGTCGATGATGCTGCCCTCACCGCGGCGCGGGCCTTCCGCGCGGCACTGGCGGAGGAAATGTCAGAGCGCGGCGTCAAGGTGGCGCCCGATGTGGTCCGCGGTGCCGCGCCCAAGGACGGCATAGTGCTCGCCTCCGTTGAATCCGCCACCGTGGCGGAGCACGTCAACTACATGCTGCAGGAATCCGATAACTACGTTGCCGAGGTCATGGCCCGCAACACGGCCCTGGCCAGCGGCAAACCCGGGTCCTTCGGAGGCGGCACCGAGGCGATCAAGGAGGTCATGGAAAAGCTCGGGATTCCCGCCTCCGGCCTGCTGATCAGCGATGCCAGCGGGCTGGCGCTGGGCAACAAGGTCTCGGCGGAGCAGCTCTCGGCGGTGCTCCGGGAAATCACCAGCGGTTCCAACCAGCACCTGCGGGCGGGCATCGACGGACTGCCCGTGGCGGGATTGACCGGGACGCTGCAGGAGCGCTTCGCGGGCAAGACAGCCGACGGCGCCGGGCTGGTGCGGGCCAAGACCGGCACGCTGCACACGGTCACCTCGCTCAGCGGCTACGCGGTGACCGCGGACGGGCGGACGCTGGTCTTTGCCTTCGTGGCCAACGGCTTGAAGAATTCAACGGTGCAGGCCCGCGAGGCGGCCGACCGTGCGGCCACGGTCCTTGCCGGCTGCGGCTGCCGTTGACCGCCCGCACCTGACCGGCACTTGGCCGGCGCCTGATCTGCATCCTGACCCGGTCCGCTGGTCCGCCGTCGAAATTTCCTTCACCGTTGGGCGAACGGCCGGTGACCTGCCGGGCTCCGGTGTGATCTGATGGTCATCATGGACAGCACCGCAAGCACCGGCAGCGCCGGAAACACCCCGTCCGCTCCGGAAACCCCGCCGCGCCTGATCAACTGGGACCTCGCGGCTACCACCGCGGCCAAGCTCACTCCGGCCGGCCCCAAGATGCCGCAGGCGCAGATCCGCGCCGCCGTGGCCAATCTGCGCGAACTCTCGGAAGTTTCCGTGGACCACGTGCACCGGATCACCGGGCTGGAGGCCGCCCGGGATCTGCGGGATTCGCAGGTGCTGATCGTGGACCGGGCCGAGTGGTCCAAGGCCAACGCGCGCAGCTTCGAGGCGCTCCTGGCACCGGCCCTGACCGAACTCGCCCGGAAAAAGCCCGAGCAGGTCAAGAGCGCGGCCACGGGCTTGAGCAGCTCGCTCACGGGAACCCAGATGGGCGCCATCCTCTCCTTCCTCTCCAGCAAGGTGCTGGGCCAGTACGATCCGTTCTGCTCGCTGCTGCCCGGCGGTCCGGCGGGCGGGCGGCTGATGCTGGTGGCGCCGAACATCATCGCCGTCGAGCAGGAGCTCAACGTCGTACCCGCGGACTTCCGGCTGTGGGTCTGCCTGCACGAGCAGACGCACCGCGTGCAGTTCGCGGCGGCCCCCTGGCTGCGCGACCACATGATGGAACAGATCGGCAAGCTCTCCTCCGGCCTGGTGGCCAAGGCCGATACCTTCGGCGAGCGGCTGCAGCAGGCGGCCAAGGCCCTGATGTCCGGCAAAGACAAGAACGACGACGGCGCCGGCACCGGCGGCGGAAAAGTGGCCGTCGGCGCCACCGGCACCATCATGGACCTGTTCCAGGACCCCGAGGAAAAGGCCATCTTCTCCCACGTCACCGCGGTCATGAGCTTGCTCGAGGGCCACGCCAACGTCGTGATGGACGAGGTGGACGCCAGCGTTGTGCCCACGGTGAAGACCATCCGCCAGCGCTTCAACGCCCGGGCCAAGACCCGCGGCGCGCTGGAGAACTGGATCCGCAAAATCATGGGTCTGGACGCCAAGGCACGCCAGTACACCGACGGGGCGAAGTTCGTCCGCGCCGTGGTGAAGCAGGTGGGCATGGAAGGCTTCAACCAGGTCTGGATCCGGGCGGAAAACCTGCCCACCGAGGAAGAGATCCACAACGCTGACCTCTGGATCAGCCGCATGGACCTCAGCCGTCCATGATCGAACCCTCCGCAGCGGCCACGGGGTCCGCCGTCGGTGTGCCGCGGCGCAAGCAACGGCTACACCCGCTGGTTGGCACAGCGCGGAACCACATCAAGGCGGCGCTGGAATTACTGGATGCGCCGGAGGACAAAGCTGCCGGCACCACAGCTGCAGCATCGGGCAAGGGCGAACCGCCCTTGCTGCTGGTGGCCTGCAGCGGCGGGCCGGACTCGCTGGCCCTGGCCGCCGTGGCAACTTACTTTGCCCGGACCCTGCGGGACGGAACGCAGCGCTACCGGGTGGGCGCCGTCGTCGTCGACCATGGCCTCCAGCCCGGCAGTGCCGAGGTGGCGGAACGTGCCCGCCTGCAGCTTGCGGGCCTGGGGCTGGCGCCGGTGGAAGTCCGCCGGGTCAGTGTCGGCCAGCCCGGCATGGGGCCCGAAGCCGCGGCCAGGGTAGCGCGGTACGCCGCGCTCGACGCTGCCGCTGCGGAGCATGACGCTGCCGCCATGCTGCTGGGCCACACCCTTGATGACCAGGCCGAGCAGGTGCTGCTTGGCCTCGGCCGGGGCTCCGGAACGCGTTCGCTGGCCGGGATGGCCCCGCGCCGCGGGAACTACCTGCGGCCGTTCCTGGAACTGCGACGGAAGCACACCGAAGAGCTGTGTGCCCTCGCCGGGCTGGAGCCGTGGCACGATCCAACCAATGCCGATCCTAAGTTCCTGCGCTCCCGTGTGCGGTCGGAAGTGCTGCCGTTCCTGGAGCAGCAGCTGGGCCCGGGCGTTGCCGAGGCGCTGTGGCGTTCGGCGCAGATCCTGCGGGCGGATGCGGATTACCTGGATGCCCAGGCACGGACCGAATACCTGCGCCTCAGGATAGATACCCCGGACGGCATAGAACTGGAGCGGACCGGGATCGAGGTGCTGCCCGCAGCGATGAAGCACCGGGTCATCGCCCTGGCGGCGGCCGAAATGGGCGGCGAGAACCCCAGTTACGAGCGGCTCATCGCGGCGGAATCGCTGCTGGCGAGGCAGGGGTCCGCCGGCCCCGTGCAGCTGGCCGGAATGGTCAGCGTGTACCGCCGGGTGCGGCGGGAACCGGACGGACAAACAGGCCCGGTTGCGCAAGAGCGCGGCGGCTATGGCAATCTTGTCTTTAGAACAACTGGCTCGCGCCCAGTGACGCCACATCATTAATTACGGGAGTATCTGGTGGATTCCAACGACGTTCAGGCGGACCTCAAGCACGTTCTGCATACCAAGGAGCAGATCCAGCAGCGCGTGCAGGAACTGGCTGCCGAGATCGACAAGGACTACGAGGGCCGCGACCTGCTGATCGTCGGAGTCCTCAAGGGCGCCGTCATGGTCATGGCGGATCTGGCCCGCGCACTGCACAGCCACGTGAAGATGGACTGGATGGCCGTGTCTTCCTACGGCTCGGGCACGCAGTCTTCCGGCGTCGTGCGGATCCTCAAGGACCTGGAAACCGACCTGATGGGCAAGCACGTCCTGATCGTCGAGGACATCATCGACTCCGGCCTGACGCTGTCCTGGCTGAAGACGAACCTGCTTTCCCGCGGCCCGGCCTCGGTGGAGATCTGCACGCTGCTGCGCAAGCCGGATGCGGCCAAGGTGGAAATCGACGTCAAGTACGTCGGCTACGAAATCCCCAACGAATTCGTCGTCGGGTACGGCCTGGACTTCGCCGAGCGGTACCGCAACCTGGACTTCATCGGCACGCTGGCACCGCACGTCTACGAGTAAAACCAAGATCCCTGTCTCCAGCTTGAGCCAAAGGCTTGCTTGTACGCCGAGAGGGAACTAATCTTTGCCGCCGTGCGTGAATTATTGCGGACGGTGTATAGCTATATGGGTGACACCACGGGCTGATCAGCAGGAGGGACGGGGCATTGTGCCCTTAGACGCATGAAATTGAAGAACATTTTCAAGGGACCGATCATCTGGATTGTGCTGGTCCTGGCAATCCTGCTTATCGTGGTGCCCAATCTTGCCGGCCCGCAGGCCTCCCGTGTGGATACCAGCGTCGGGCTGCAGCTGCTCACCGATGACAAGGTGGAGCAGGCCCGCATCAATGACGGCAACCAGAGCGTTGAACTGACCCTCCGTGAAGACTTCATCCAGGACGGTGCCAACGAAGGCAAGAGCATCACCTTCTTCTACAGCACCGCCCGTGCCGAAGATGTGGTCGATGCCATCAGTACCTCCAACGTGGACGTGTTCACGGATCAGCCGGTGGAAAACAACTGGTTCACGGGCTTCATCAGCCTGATCCTGCCGATCCTGATCATCGGCATCATCTTCTGGTTCCTGCTCTCGCGCATGCAGGGCGGCGGCTCCAAGGTCATGCAGTTCGGCAAGTCCAAGGCTAAGCTGATCACCAAGGACATGCCCCAGGTCACCTTCGCCGACGTCGCCGGCGCGGACGAGGCCGTGGAGGAACTCCACGAAATCAAGGAGTTCCTGCAGGAACCGGGCAAGTTCCAGGCGCTCGGCGCCAAGATCCCCAAGGGCGTGCTGCTTTACGGTCCTCCCGGAACGGGCAAGACCCTGCTGGCCCGCGCGGTCGCCGGTGAAGCCGGCGTCCCCTTCTACTCCATCTCCGGCTCGGACTTCGTCGAAATGTTCGTCGGTGTGGGCGCCTCCCGTGTCCGCGACCTGTTCGAGCAGGCGAAGAACAACGCTCCGGCCATCATCTTCGTCGACGAGATCGACGCCGTTGGCCGCCACCGCGGTGCCGGTGTGGGCGGCGGCAACGACGAGCGTGAGCAGACGCTGAACCAGCTCCTGGTCGAGATGGATGGTTTCGACGTCAAGACCAATGTCATCCTGATCGCCGCCACCAACCGCCCGGACGTCCTGGACCCCGCACTGCTGCGGCCCGGACGTTTCGACCGCCAGATCGCGGTGGAGGCACCGGACCTGGAAGGCCGCCACCACATCCTGCAGGTGCACGCCGCCGGCAAGCCGATGGCTCCGGACGTGGATCTGCGCGCGCTGGCCAAGCGTGCCCCGGGCTTCACTGGTGCCGACCTGGCCAACGTGCTCAACGAAGCCGCGCTGCTGACTGCCCGCTCCAATGCGCAGCTGATCGACGACCGTGCCCTGGACGAGGCGATCGACCGTGTCATGGCCGGACCGCAGAAGCGCTCCCGCGTGATGAAAGAACACGAACGCAAAATCACCGCCTACCACGAAGGCGGCCACGCACTGGTGGCGGCGGCCCTGCGCTACACCGCACCGGTCACCAAGGTCACCATCCTGCCGCGCGGGCGTGCCCTCGGCTACACCATGGTGGTTCCGGAGGACGACAAGTACTCGGTCACCCGCAATGAGCTGCTGGACCAGCTGGCCTACGCCATGGGCGGACGGGTTGCGGAAGAAATCGTCTTCCACGATCCGTCTACCGGCGCCTCGAACGACATTGAGAAGGCCACCAGCACCGCGCGCCAGATGGTGACGCAGTACGGCATGAGCGAACGTGTCGGCGCCGTGAAGCTGGGCCAGGGCGGCGGCGAACCGTTCCTGGGCCGCGACATGTCGCACGAACGCAACTACTCCGACCACGTGGCCTTCGTGGTCGATGAGGAAGTACGCCGCCTGATCGACACCGCACACGACGAGGCCTATGCCGTGCTGACCGAAAACCGTGACGTGCTGGACCGACTGGCCCTGGCTTTGCTGGAGCGCGAGACGCTGAACCAGCGCGAAATCGCCGAGGTCTTCGAGGACATCCGCAAGCGCGAATACCGCGACGTCTGGCTGTCCAAGGAATCGCGTCCGGTCCACCAGATTCCGCCGGTCATGAGTGCCAAGGAACGTGCCGAGGCCGCCTCGGCCCAGAGCCCGGACGAGGAAGAGGGCCATTCAGCCGTCATCGTTGATCCGGATCCGGCCCTGCCCGAACTGCCCGTCGAAAACCCTCCCGGCAGCACCCCCGGAACCAATCCGGGCGGGACCACCGGCAGCAACGGCTAGGATTTCAGACGTGACCGAATACGACGATGTAATCGCCGAGCTGGAAATCGACAGCTCGATAGACCTGCCCCGGATCGAGCGCGCAGTGCGCGAAATCCTGATTGCGGTGGGCGAAGACCCTGACCGCGAGGGGCTGGTGGAGACCCCGCGGCGGGTGGCCAAGTCCTACGCCGAAGTCTTCGCCGGCCTGCACCAGGACCCGGCGGACCTGCTGGCCACCACCTTCGATATTGATCATGAAGAAATGGTGCTGGTCAAGGACATTCCGTTCTACTCCACCTGTGAACACCACCTGGTTCCGTTCCATGGCACCGCCCATATTGGCTACATTCCTTCCCATGACGGTAAGGTGACGGGGCTGAGCAAACTGGCCCGGCTGGTGGAGGTCTTCGCCCGCCGCCCGCAGGTCCAGGAACGGCTCACCACGCAGATTGTTGATGCCCTCATGGAGCATCTCGAGCCCAAGGGTGCCATCGTCGTCGTCGAGTGCGAGCACATGTGCATGTCCATGCGCGGTGTCCGCAAGCCGGGCGCAAAGACGGTAACGTCCGCAGTCCGCGGTCAGCTCAGGGAAACTGCCACCAGGGCAGAGGCCATGAGCCTGATCATCGGACGCTAAGCGAAACAAGCAGAAACGGTAGACATTTATGGATTCACTCGCAGCAGTGCCCGGAACCGGGCCCGCAACCTCCCCGCTGCCCGTTGTACGCAAGGTGCGCGCGCCCCGAAAGTTCTCGGATCTGCCCACCGACCGCGGCGTGGTGATGGCGATCCTGAACGTCACTCCGGATTCCTTCAGCGACGGCGGCAAGTTCGTCTCCCCGGACAAGGCCATTGCCGAGGGACTGAAACTGTTCTACGGCGGGGCGGACATCATCGATGTCGGCGGGGAATCCACCCGTCCGGGTGCCGAGTCCATCACCCCCGAGGAGGAGCAGGCCCGCATCCTGCCTGTCATCGAGGCGCTGGCGAAGGCCGGTGCCCTGATCAGTGTGGACACCATGCACGTGGATACCGCGGCGAAGGCGATCGACGCCGGCGCGGGCATCATCAATGACGTCTCCGGCATGACCTTCAGCCCGGAAATGCCGGCACTGATTGCCGAACGCAAGGTTCCCTACGTACTGATGCACCGCCGCGGCGACGCGCGCAACGCGGATCCCACCGCCAACTACGACGACGTTGTGGCCGAGGTCGTGGCCGAACTAGCCGAGTTGCGGGACAAGTTTGTGGCCGCCGGCGTGGCCGAAGACCAGATCATCCTCGACCCGGGACTGGGCTTCTCCAAGAACGCCGAGCACAACTGGGCGCTGCTGCGCGGGCTGCCGGAGTTCACCAAGCTCGGCCACAAGGTCCTCGTCGGAGCATCCCGCAAGCGCTTCCTTGGCACCCTGCTCTCCTCTGCCGGCAAGGTTGCCGCGCCGGCTGAGCGCGACCACGCCACGCTGGCCATCAGCGCCCTGGCCGTAGCCAACGGTGCCTGGGGCGTGCGCGTGCACGATTCCGGTGCCAGCCTGGACGCGGTCAAGGTCGCCGCAGCCTGGGCCGGGTAGAGCCGGTGCAGACGGGCACAGCCGGGTCCGGCCGCGCGGACGTCATCAAGCTCTCCGGCATCACCGCCGTCGGCTACCACGGAGTGTTCGACCATGAACGCCGGGACGGCCAGCCCTTCACCATCGACGTCGCCCTGCACACGGACATCCGTGCCGCAGCCGCCGTCGATGACCTGACCCTGACCGCGCACTACGGCGAACTGGCCGAGGGCGTCAGAGAGATCATCACGGGCGAGCCGGTGAACCTGATCGAGACCCTCGCGGAGCGGGTCGCAGGCTACGTTCTGGCCACCTTCAGCATTGCCGCCGTGGAGGTGACGGTCCACAAGCCCCAGGCGCCCATCGAAGTGCCGTTCGGCGACGTCACCATCACTATCTACCGGGAGAATTCATGAGTGTACGCGCGGTTTTGGCCCTTGGCAGCAATCTCGGCGAACGCAGCGATACGCTCTCCCACGCCGTCGCGGATCTGGTGGACACCCCCAACGTCCGCCTCTGCGCGGTGTCGCCGGTGGTGCAGACCAAGTCGGTAGGCGGTCCCGAGAACCAGCCGGACTACCTGAACATGGTGATCGAGGTGGAGACGGACCTGGAGCCCTATCGGCTGCTGGAACACTGCCAGAGCGTGGAAAACAAGCACCACCGGACCCGCGAGGTGCGCTGGGGGCCGCGGACCCTGGACGTGGACATCATTACCTACGGCGACCTCAAGCTCGACGACGAGGCCTTGACCGTCCCGCACCCGCGCGCCCATGAGCGGGCCTTCGTGCTGCAGCCCTGGGCCTGGATGGACTCGCACGCAACCCTCAACGGCGTCCCGGTCGGCGAACTGGCCGAAGCCGCGGGGGACCTGGACGGCCTGGCGCCTTTCGAACCAGGGCACTGAGCCGGATGGGCGCGGCATCGTGAGGACCATCAAGTACAGCTGGCTGGCGGCCATCGCCGTCGTCACCGGTGTGCTGGGCTGGCTGGCCAACCTCGTGACCGCGCGCGGCGGCCTGCCGGTGCCCGTGCTGCACCTGAGCTCGCTGGCCACCATGGGCGCCGTCGTGGTCTTCATCTTGGTGCTCGGCCTGCGGGTGCGCAGCTGGCGCAACGGCAAGCGCGAGAAACCGCTGGACCCGATCCTGGCCGCCCGCACCCTCGTCTTCGCCCAGGCCTGCGCCTACGCCGGCGCCCTGCTGCTCGGCTGGCATGCCGGCATTCTGGTTGACCAGCTCGTGCTGTTGTCCTACCGGCCGGCCGGGCCCATCCTGCTGCAGGTGCTGGCTATGATGGGCGGTGGCCTGGTCATGGTCATTATTGGTCTGATGGTGGAACGGTTCTGCAAGCTCCCGCCCGAGGATCCGGAATCGGCCGAACGCGAAGACGGTACGGCCGAGGGCGAGGGGGAGTATGCGTAGCGAGCCGATCGATCCGCCGGAGATCAGCTGGATCCGGGTGGCGCCGAAGTACGTCACGGTGCGGCTGATCGGCTGGGCCGTGTCCGCGCTGATCACCCTGGCCATCCTCAGCATCCCGCTCATCCTGCTGCTCACCGGCGTCTGGCCCGACTTCCCTGCCTGGCTCGCCTGGCTGCTGGCCGGCGGCACACTGGTCATCCAGGTTTGGATCGGCCTGCTCATTCCGCGCCAGGTCAAGGCGATCGGCTACGCGGAGCGGGACGAGGACCTGCTGATCCGGCAGGGCATCTTCTTCCAGCGCCTCATGGTGGTTCCCTACGGCCGCATGCAGTACGTCGACGTGGCGGTCGGCCCGCTGGAGCGCGCCTTCAAGCTGGCCTCGGTCAAACTGCACACCGCCTCCCCGCAGACCAACGCCTCCATTCCCGGACTCCCGGCAGAGGAAGCCGCACGGCTGCGCGAACAGCTTTCCGCGCGCGGGCAGGCAAGGCTGGCCGGGCTGTGACTACCCCGGAGGGCAACGGCCCGGTTTCCCCCTCGCGCGAGGTGCCGCTGACTCCGGACCGCGCGGAAAGCTGGCACCGCGTCCACCCCGTTTCCCCGTTTGTCCGGGGCTGGATCGCCCTGGCCGCTATCGCCTACTTCTTCGGCCGCGACTGGTTCGAAGCGATGTTCCGCGGCGAGCCCCTGTGGTTCCTGACCGAGGGCCGGGGCATCTGGGCCGTCGTCGTACTGCTGGTTGTGGTGCTGCTGCTGGTGGGCGCCTTCGTGCTGTCCTGGTGGTTCACCCGCTACCAGGTCACCGAGGAACACGTCCGGGTCAATTCCGGCATCCTGTTCCGTCAGCACCGCCAGGCCAGGCTGGACCGGGTCCAGGCGATCGACGTCATCCAGCCGCTGCTGGGCCGGATCTTCGGGCTCGCCGAGCTGAAGTTCGAGGTGGCCGACGCCGGCGAGTCCGCAGTGCGGTTGGCCTACCTGCCGCTGGCCTCGGCCCAGCAACTGCGGGCGACCATTCTGGCCCGGGCCTCCGGCGCCGAGCTGGACCCCGAGCACCCGGACGAGGCGCCCGAAGCCCCGGAACACCCCATCGTCCAGCTGACTCCGCAGCGGGTCGTCGGCGCCACGGTGCTTTCGGGCGCAACGGTGGCGCTGGTCGTCGTCGTCGTTGTTATTGGCGTGGCCGCAGCGGTGGGCTACGTGGCCGACTGGGGCGGCCTGCCGGTCCTGCTGTCGGCGCTGGTGCCCGGCATGATCGCTGTCGCCGCCGGCTACTGGAGCGTTTTCAGCACCGCGTACAACTTCCGCGCGGCCGTATCGCCGGACGGCATCCGGCTGCGCTACGGGCTGCTCGAGACGCGGGCCCAGACCGTGCCGCCCGGGCGCGTGCAGGCCGTGGCGGTGTCCCAGCCGCTGCTCTGGCGGACCAAGGACTGGTACCGGATCAAGATCAACGTGGCCGGCTACGGCGTGAGCGCGGAGAACTCCGGCGCGCGCACCACCCTGCTCCCGGTCGGCACCCGAGACGAGGTCATGCAGATGCTGGCCCTGGTGCTCCCGGACCCCGGCACCGAGGACCCGTTCGGCGTCTTTACCGCCGGGCTGGTGGGGCAGAACAACGACGGCGGCTTCGTCACCTCCCCGGCGCGGGTGCGGTGGCTGTCCCTCCTCACCTGGCGGCGCAACGGCTTCGCCGTGACGGAAACAGCCTTGCTGGCGCGTTCCGGCCGGTTCGTGCGGAGCCTGGCCGTGGTCCCGCACGAGCGCACCCAGTCGATGGCCCTGCACCAGGGGCCGGTGGCACGGAAGCTGCGGGTGGCGGACCTGCAGCTGCAGACCACGGTGGGGCCGGTCAGCCCGGTGGTCTACCAGATGGACATCGAGGTGGCCCGACGCCTGTTCAACGAACAGTCCGCGCGCGCCGCGGCGGCCCGGCGGCACAGTGTGCCGGAGCGCTGGCTGGAACGCCGGCAGGAGAGCGTGCCGAAGCAGGAAGAGGCCGGCACGCCCGCGCCTGCCGGGGGAACCGCCGGCTACGAGAATGGAAAGGCCGAGGATGAACAGCGTTAGACCGGGCAGGCTAGGGATCGGTGTGATCGGTGCCGGCAAGGTGGGAGCCGTGCTGGGGGCGGCCCTGCGCGCGGCCCAGCACGCCGTTGTCGGTGTCTCCGCCGTGTCCGAGGCCAGCCGGGAGCGGGCCGAAATACTGCTGCCCGGTGTGCCGGTGCTGGAGATCCCCGAGATTATCGAGCGGGCCGAACTGGTGCTGCTGGCCGTGCCGGACGATGCCCTGCCGGAACTGGTGGCGGGCCTAGCCGAGACCGGTGCCTGGCAACCGGGCCAGCTGGTGGCGCATACCTCCGGCCGGCACGGCGTGAACGTGCTCGCGCCTGCTCAGGCCAAAGGGGCCATCGGCCTGGCCATCCATCCGGCCATGACCTTCACCGGCATGAGCCTGGACCTGACCCGGCTCACGGACTGTGCCTTCGGCGTGACGGCACCGCGCACGGTGCTTCCCATTGCGCAGGCCCTGGTGGTCGAGATGGGCGCCGAGCCCATCGTGATCGAGGAGCAGGACCGGCCGCTTTACCACGCGGCCCTGGCGCATGCCTCGAACCACCTGGTCACCATTGCCGCGCAGGCCGCGCAAATGCTCAGCTCCGCCGGTGCGGACCAGCCGGAGCGGCTGCTGGGTCCGCTGATGCGGGCCTCGCTGGAAAACGCGCTGGCATCCGGCGAGGGCGCGCTGACCGGACCGGTGGCCCGCGGCGATGCCGGCACCGTCCGGGTCCACCGCGAGGCGCTGCTGGCGTACGAACTCGAGCACGGCAGCACCGACATCCGGCAAGCGTATGAGGAGCTGGCCCGCGCCACGGCCAAGCGGGCGTTCGAACGCGGCCTGCTCAAAGACGCCCAGGCCACCGAAATCCTGGATATTCTCAGTACCCGTTCCACTCCGGAGGACCCCCAGTGAGCAACCGCCCCCAGCTGGCCACCACGTACGCCGAGCTCAACGCCGCCAGCGCGGAGCTGCTGCGCGAGGCGGCCGGCAAGCACCATGCCGGCCACACGAGCCAGGGCCTGGTCCCGACAATGGGAGGCCTGCATGCCGGCCATGCCGCCCTGGCCATCGCTGCACGCCAGGCGAACGACGTCGTTATTGCCACCATCTTCGTCAACCCGCTGCAGTTCGGCGACGCGGCCGACCTGGAGCGGTACCCGCGCACGCTGGACGCGGACCTGGACCTGCTGGGTTCCTGCGGGGTGGACATCGTTTTCGCGCCGGCCGTGGAAGAGGTCTATCCCGGCGGCGAACCGATGGTGCGGGTGGCATCGGGTCCGTTGGGCGGGAAACTCGAAGGCGCCTCACGGCCCGGGCATTTCGACGGCGCCCTGACCGTGGTCGCGAAACTGCTGCATTACGGCATGCCCCCCATTCCGGCGGATTACCGCGCCTACTTCGGCAAGAAGGACGCTCAGCAGCTGGCCCTGGTCCGGCGGATGGCGGCGGACCTGAATTTCCCGGTCGAAATCGTCGGGGTGCCGATCGTGCGGGACGAGGACGGGCTGGCGCTGTCCAGCCGGAACCGCTTCCTCTCCGCCGAGGAACGTGAGGCCGCCCTGGTCCTGTCGCGCAGCCTGCGCTACCTGAAGGAGCAGGCCGACCGGCACGAGCCGCTGGACATTGAGGGTGCCCTGGCCATGATCATGTCCGCCCGGCAGGTGGAGCTGGACTACCTCGAGGTGGTCGATCCGGTCACCTTGGAGCCGCTGGCTTTCAACTGCCAGGACACCCCCTTTACCGGCGAAGCGCTGGCGCTGATCGCCGCCACAGTAGGCCCGGTGCGGCTGATCGACAACGTCGACCTGGGTTAGCCGGGGCGCCGGGGAAGTTCGAATAGGAGCCACCGGAGCGCAACCGGTAATCTTAACTACCGTGACCACACATAAAACCCCCACCCCTTCCCCGGAACCTTCGGACGTCTCCGAGCAGATGCGCGTGCGCATGGACAAGCGCGCCAAACTGCTCGAGAGCGGTGTGGAGCCCTATCCGGTGGGTGTCGACCGGACCCAAACTCTCAGTGAGGTCCGCGAGAAGTACGGTCACCTTGCGGCCGATGAGACCACCGGGGAAACCGTCGGCGTCTCCGGCCGTGTGGTCTTCGTCCGCAACACGGGCAAGCTGTGCTTCGCCACACTGCAGGAGGGCAACGGCACCCGGCTGCAGGCCATGCTCAGCCTGGCCAACGTCGGCGAGGAAGCGCTGGCCGGCTGGAAGTCCCTGGTGGATCTGGGCGACCACGTGTTTGTGCGCGGCGAGGTCATCTCCTCCAAGCGCGGTGAACTCTCGGTCATGGCCGAATCGTGGTCGATGGTCTCCAAGGCGCTGCGCCCGCTGCCCGTGCTGCATGCCGGCCTGAACGAAGAGACACGGGTGCGCCAGCGCTACGTGGACCTGATGGTCCGCGACGAAGCGCGCCAGATGGTCTACACCCGAGCGGCGATCATCCGCTCCATCCGGGAAACGCTGCACAACCGCGACTACGTGGAGGTGGAGACCCCGATGCTCCAGCTCATCCACGGCGGGGCGGCCGCCCGGCCGTTCCAGACGCACCTGAACGCCTTCGACCAGAACATGACGCTTCGTATCGCCACGGAGCTCTTCCTGAAGCGCGCCGTGGTCGGCGGGATCGACCGGGTGTTCGAGATCGGGCGCATCTTCCGCAATGAAGGCGTGGATTCGACGCACAGCCCCGAATTCACCACGCTGGAAAGCTACGAGGCCTACGCCGACCAGTTCGTGATGGCCGAGCGCATGAAGGAAATGATCCTGAACGCAGCGGACGCCGTGGGCAGCCGCGTCATCGAGACCGACGCCGGCACCATTGATCTCAACGGTGAATGGCGCTGGCTGGGCGTTTACCCGGGACTTTCCGAAGCCGTGGGCGAGGAGATCACGCCCGAAACCCATGGCAGTACTTTGCGGGCCATCGCCGAAAAGCACGGCGTCAAGGTGGAACCCCAGTGGGACACCGAAAAGATCGTGATTGAACTTTTCGGTGAAATCGTGGAGCCGACGCTGCTTCAGCCGACTTTCGTCTACGACTATCCGCCGGCGGCCCAGCCCCTGGCTCGTGCGCACCGGAGCAAGCCCGGGCTCATTGAAGCCTGGGACCTGATCATCGGCGGCATGGAGCGCGGTACCGCCTTCTCCGAGCTCATCGACCCTGTTGTCCAGCGTGAACGGCTCACCGAGCAGTCGCGGAAGGCAGCCTCGGGGGATCATGAAGCGATGCAGTTGGACGAAGACTTCCTCCGTGCACTGGAATACGGAGCGCCGCCTATGGGCGGCATTGGCCTGGGTATTGACCGGCTGGTCATGCTCTTCACCCAGACGGGAATCCGGGAGACCATTCTCTTCCCGCTCTTGAAACCTGAATTGGGATAATCATGTTGGAATATTTGTGGGTATTGGCTCCGTCAACCGGCGTCGGCCTGATTTTTTACTTCGCTATGAAAGCCGTGTTCAACGCTGACCGCCGGGAGCGCGAAGCCCTGGCTCAAGCCGAGTACGAGGCCGACCAGCAGGGGCACAGTAATTAGCTTCGCTCTCTAGTTGGGAGACATGGCCAGGCCCGTGGTTCACCGCAGGCCTGGCCATAATTCTTCTCCCGGTGTTGCCATCATGGATGAGCGGCAGGACCGATATTCACCAGTGCCGCCGCTGATATTCTTCGCCGCCGGGCTAATCATTTTGCAGCGGTAATGAGGTCCCGCCGCCGACTGTATGGTCACGCGCTTCCGCTCCACCGTCTGCAATGCTGCCGCTGCTTCTGTTCGGTGCCCGATCGTGCGGAGTCCAGAATTGTCGGGCGTGTTCGGACCGGATCCTAAATAAACATCGATAATACTTGTTATGCGGCTATCCCTGTCGGCCTTCGAATACCTCCGGGAAGCGGATTAGCGGGATTCGTTCAAATGGTGAGAGCTTCCATTCCGATGGCCATTCGCATAATCGCGGGACACTTTAGTGCACAGCAGAAACTTGCCGTGTTGCCAGCTATTCATTGATAGGCAATAATCAAATTGGTTTTGGGGAAGCCGATGGGATTACTAAAACTTCAATATAGAGGAGCTCCTGTGGCACAGGAAGTGAAAATCATTCTGGTTGATGACCTGGATGGTGGCAGTGCCGATGAAACGGTGCGTTTTGCGCTGGATACAATCAATTACGAGATTGATCTTTCATCGAAGAATGCTGAAGCGCTGCGAGATGCGTTGAAGACTTATGTTGAGAAGGCCAGAAAGGTTCCCACCCGCGCAGGAAAGGTCAAGCCGGCTTCTGCAGGCCGCAGCCAGGACGCGTCGGCCGTGCGGGCCTGGGCGCGGGAGAACGGTTACACCGTCAGTGAGCGCGGCCGCGTGCAGTCCGAGATCCTCGAGGCTTACCGGCGGGCCCACGGCGGCTAGCAGTACCGCCCGCCGGCATCACGGGCGCCGGCGCAAGTAGATTTTGATAACTCTTCCATAAAGGGCGGACCCCGGTGTCCGCCCTTTATTCATACGGCGGGCGACCTACCTCGCATCTGCGTTACGTCCGGTCATTATCCCTTGGGCGAACAGACCCCAAAATCGTCTTTCGGCCACGTAGCATCAAAGTACGCAGTAGCTAGGAGTGTGCGAGATGTTTGAGAGATTTACCGACCGTGCCCGTCGCGTTGTCGTGCTGGCTCAAGAAGAAGCCCGCATGCTCAACCACAATTACATTGGTACCGAACATATCCTTCTTGGATTGATCCATGAGGGTGAAGGTGTTGCCGCGAAGGCGCTGGAATTCCTCGGTGTCTCCCTCAACGGGGTGCGTGAGCAGGTGCAGGAGATTATCGGCCAGGGCCAGCAGGCTCCCAGCGGCCATATTCCCTTCACCCCGCGTGCCAAGAAAGTGCTGGAGCTCTCCCTCCGTGAAGCTCTGCAGCTGGGCCACAACTACATCGGCACCGAGCACATCCTGCTCGGCCTCATCCGCGAGGGTGAAGGTGTCGCCACCCAGGTTCTGGTCAAGCTCGGCGCGGACCTGAACCGCGTGCGCCAGCAGGTCATCCAGCTGCTCTCCGGCTACCAGGGCAAGGAGCCCGTCTCCGCCGGCGGCCAGCAGCAGGAAGGCACTCCGGCCGGATCCGTGGTGCTGGACCAGTTCGGCCGCAACCTGACCCAGGCTGCCCGCGAGTCCAAGCTTGACCCTGTTATCGGGCGCGAGCATGAGATGGAACGCGTCATGCAGGTCCTCTCCCGCCGCACCAAGAACAACCCTGTCCTGATCGGTGAACCCGGTGTCGGCAAGACCGCCGTCGTCGAAGGTCTGGCCCAAGCCATTGTCCGCGGCGATGTTCCGGAAACCATCAAGGACAAGCAGCTGTACACCCTTGACCTTGGTTCGCTTGTCGCCGGGTCCCGCTACCGCGGTGATTTCGAAGAACGCCTGAAGAAGGTACTGAAGGAAATCCGCACCCGCGGGGACATCATTCTGTTCATCGATGAGATCCACACTCTCGTTGGTGCAGGTGCCGCCGAAGGCGCGATCGACGCAGCCTCGATCCTCAAGCCGATGCTGGCCCGTGGGGAGCTGCAGACCATCGGTGCCACCACCCTCGATGAGTACCGCAAGCACATCGAAAAGGATGCTGCACTGGAACGCCGCTTCCAGCCGATCCAGGTCAATGAGCCCTCGGTTGAGCATTCGATTCAGATCCTGAAGGGTCTGCGCGACCGCTACGAGGCACACCACCGCGTGTCCATCACGGACGGCGCCTTGGATGCTGCTGCCCACTTGTCCCACCGCTACGTTTCGGACCGCTTCCTCCCGGACAAGGCCATCGACCTGATCGATGAAGCCGGCGCCCGCCTGCGGATCCGCCGTATGACGGCTCCGCCGGAGCTGAAGGAAATCGATGAGCGCATTGCGCAGCTGAAGAAGCAGAAGGAATCTGCCATCGATGCGCAGGACTTCGAAGGTGCGGCCTCGCTGCGCGACAAGGAAAGCAAGCTCCAGGACGAGCGTGCCGACAAGGAACGCGCCTGGAAGTCCGGTGACCTGGACGAGATCGCCGAGGTTGACGAGGACCTGATTGCCGAGGTTCTGGCCAACTCCACGGGCATCCCTGTCTTCAAGCTGACCGAAGAAGAGTCCAGCCGGCTCATGCACATGGAAGATGAGCTGCACAAACGGGTCATCGGCCAGGACGAAGCCATTAAGTCGATCTCGCAGGCCATCCGCCGTACGCGCGCCGGCCTGAAGGATCCCAACCGTCCCAGCGGCTCGTTCATCTTCGCCGGTCCCACCGGTGTCGGTAAGACGGAGCTGGCCAAGGCGCTGGCGGAGTTCCTCTTCGGCGAAGAGGACGCCCTGATCACGCTGGACATGTCCGAATACTCGGAGAAGCACACCGTGTCCAGGCTCTTCGGTGCGCCTCCCGGTTATGTCGGCTACGAAGAAGGCGGCCAGCTGACCGAAAAGGTCCGCCGCCGCCCGTTCTCCGTGGTGCTTTTCGATGAGGTGGAGAAGGCCCACGCGGATTTGTTCAACTCGCTGCTGCAGATCCTGGAAGACGGCCGTCTGACCGACAGCCAGGGACGTGTGGTGGACTTCAAGAACACCGTCATCATCATGACCACCAACCTCGGTACCCGTGACATCTCCAAGGGCGTCATGACCGGCTTCCAGTCCGGTACGGATACCAAGACCGGTTATGAGCGGATGCGGGCCCGGGTCCAGGATGAGCTCAAGCAGCACTTCCGTCCAGAGTTCCTCAACCGTGTCGACGACACCGTGGTCTTCCCGCAGCTGACGCAGGAAGAGATCGTGCAGATCGTGGACCTGTTCATCACGCGGCTAAAGAAGCGCCTGGCCGAGAAGAACATGACCATCGAGCTGACGCCGGCGGCCAAGGTTCTGCTGGCAACCCGCGGCTACGATCCGACCATGGGTGCGCGGCCGTTGCGCCGCACCATCCAGCGCGAGGTCGAGGACCAGCTCTCCGAGAAGATCCTCTTCGGCGAGATCATGCCCGGCGAGCTCATCCGAGTGGACGTCGAAGGCGAAGGCGAGGACGCGAAGTTCGTCTTCTCCAGCGCCGGCGCCCCCAAGGCGATCGAGGAAGTGCCGGACACCCCGGCGCTCTCCCAGTAGGTCCGCCCGCACGGGCTCCTAAGCTACTAACGCGTCGAACCGGCGGGTCCTGGACATTCCAGGGCCCGCCGGTCGCGTTAATCCCTGTTGCGGCAAGCTATGCCGCTTTGGGGTGCGGACGGGTGCCTATAGTGAGGGCATGACATCTCGTTCCCAGCCGACCGCCGCCGTGCTGCTCGCCGCGGGAGCAGGCACCCGGCTGGGCCACGGGCCGAAGGCGCTGCTGGAATACCGGCAGGAACCGCTCGTCTCCTACCTGGCATCCGTGCTGTGGAACGGCGGATGCACTGAAATCGTGGTGGTCCTCGGAGCAGGAGCCGATCAGGTCCGCCGGCAAGCCGATTTGTCCGGCTGCCTTGTGCTGGACAATCCCCACTGGTCCGGCGGCATGGGCAGCTCCTTCCGGCTCGGCGCAGCCGCGGTGCCATCGGGATTCCACATGCTGGCCGTACTGGTGGACCAGCCAGGCCTCACGTCTGCCATAGTCAGGAGGCTGCTGGACAGCCATAAGCCCGGCCGTGTCACCGCGGCCGCCTACCGGGGAACGGACGGCGAATTGCAACGCGGCCATCCGGTGCTGTTCGATGCGGCGCTCATGGCGCAGGCTGCGGAAGCGGCGAGCGGCGACAGCGGCGCCCGCGGCTTTCTGCAGGACCATACGTACCTGATCGATCTCGTGGACTGCTCGGATGAGTCCGACGGCGGCGACGTCGACACCGCCGCCGACCTTTACCGTCTGGAATGACAGCCCGGCCCGACCGGGCGGTGCATGGACGGCTTGCCAGGCCGGCGGCAGGTTCGACCGGAAACGGGCCCTAAACTTGCACCATGACTGCATCCTTCACGATCCGGCCGGCGCGTACCTCCGATGTTGCCGAGATCCGCCGTCTGGTGAAGCCGCTGGCCGACAAGCGTGTGCTGCTGGAGAAGGAAGCCGTGGCCTATTTTGAGAGCATTCAGGAGTTCAAGATCGCCGAGGCTTCCAACGGCGAAGTAATTGGTTGCGGGGCACTCCACGTGATGTGGGAAGACATTGCCGAAGTGCGCACTCTTGCCACCTCATCGACTTGGCGTGGCCACGGGGTGGGACGGGCGCTGCTCGAGGCCCTGCTGGCCGAGGCTGTCAGTCTGGGCGTCAACCGGGTCTTCTGCCTGACTTTCGAAGTGGACTTCTTTACCCGGCACGGCTTCGAGGTCATGGCCGACCAGTCCGCAGTTGACCCCGAGGTTTATTCGGAACTGCTGCGTTCGCACGATGAAGGCGTCGCCGAATTCCTGGACCTGGCCCGGGTCAAGCCGAACACTTTGGGAAATACCCGGATGATTCGGGCGGTCTAACCGCCACGAGGGATGGACAGCCCAAAGCTGCATGTGCCACGGTGAAGATGTTGGGAATGACCAGCAAGCGGACGGGCCGATCTCCCGATCGGTCTGTCTCTCGATCGAAAGTGAGAACGCTACGGGTATTGACGACATCACCAACGCAGCCAAAGGTGCCTTCGGAAATGATGAGGGCGGCGACGAACAGGGTGGCGGCCTCGGAGGCCGCGCCAACGAGGCAGTAGACAACGCACAGGAGCAGCACGGCGAAAAGCTCGGCGGCTTCGGCGACCAGGCAAACGAAGCTGTCGACGGTGCCCAGGAGCGCTTCGGCGGCGGCCAGCAGGAAGAAGGACAGTAGCCATGGGTTTGGGCGACAGGATCGAGAACAAGGCACAGGAAGCCAGCGGCAAGATCAAGGAAAAGGCCGGCGACGCCACGGATAACCCGGATCTGCAGGCCGAAGGCCAGCTGGATCAGGCTGAAGCTAAAATCAAGGATGTCGGCGAAGACGTGAAGGACCGCCTGGACGGCGACCCGAACCACTGAATCTGGAGATCACCCACAGGTCGGAAAGGGAAGGACGAAATGTCCTTCCCTTTCCCGCCGGGGAGATCTATTTTGCACTCAGTCCCGATGGGTCAAGGGTCAACGCCAGCTGCTGCGCTTCGCCCGGGCAGTCTTCGCCGTTAGGAAAGACTGTTTCCGTCGCAACGGAAAGCGGGTCCGTTTCGACCTGCGTGCCATCCTGACGGGTCATGTAGACGAGGACTTGGACCTCGCCCGCAGGCAGCGAGTCGAGCTGTGCGAAGCCGGTTAACGTGCCGTCCGGCGTGGACGTAGCCGAGCAAACTGCGTCCGGTTGATCCGACTCGCATCCCAGATCGACCACGCGTTCGCCCGGGTGCAGATCAAGCGGAAACCTTTCGCAGGTGCCGTCCCAGCAAACCTGTATCTCCGCCCCGCGGACGTCGTCGGCAAGCTCCTGTCCAACCGTGAGGCCAACTCCGGACACTGCCCCGATTTCCGTACAGGCGTGGCCCTCAGAGCCGGTGGAGGCACCGCAACCGGTAACCAGTACCAGCAAGGCGGCTACCGCCGTCGTTGTTAGGGAGCTTCCCTCCCGGCGGTTCAGCCGCATACTGCGAGCTTAGAAGCGGCAGCTGCTGCAGCCAAGCCTCAATTTGGTAACCGCACGCCGCTGCCGGCTGTTTCGGCGAGTCCGTCCGCGAGCAGCCCGTCCAACGAACGTGCCAGCTGCTCGTCGCTGGCCCCGAGCGAACGCAGCTTAGTGAGGTGGACCGCATGCCCCGAGCCGTGGTCCACAAGATCCACCGTGCCCAGCAGCACCTCGCGCAGGACCGGCGTTTCCGCCTCGCGGAGCACGGCCATCATGGCGCCGCGCACTTGCCGGTCCGTACCGGCCCAGGCCTGTCCCTTGGGCACATAATGCGGCTCGGGTTGCCCGGCGGCTACCCAGGCACACTGCTCCCGTACCGGGCAGGAGCCGCATTTGGGGGAGCGCGCAGTGCAAACCAAGGCTCCGAGTTCCATCACGGCGGCATTCCATGCCTTGGTCTCCTGGCCGGGCATGAGCGCGGCCGCCAGCTTCATCTCCGCCGACGTCAGCGACGGTGCCGGCAGGGCGCTGCCCGTGACGGCGCGGGCGTGGACGCGGCGGATGTTGGTATCCACCACGGTTTCCGGGCGTTCGAAGGCGAAGGAAGCGATCGCGGCGGCGGTATAGGTGCCGATGCCCGGCAACTGCAGGAGTTCCTCCCGGCTGTCCGGAACCCGCCCACCGTGCCGGTCCACGATCGCTGCGGCGGCAGAGTGCAATCGGAGCGCCCGACGGGGATAACCCAGCCGACCCCAAGCGCGGAGAGCTTCGCCGCTAGGTTCGGCCGCCAGCGCGGCAGGGGTCGGCCACCGCTGCATCCACTGCTCCCAGACCGGGAGCACACGGACCACGGGGGTCTGCTGGAGCATGAATTCGCTGACCATGATGCCCCACGGGCTGCACTGGGACTCCCGCCACGGCAGCTCGCGCGCATTGTCGGCGAACCAGGACGTGATCTGTTCATGCAGATACCGCGTCTGATCTGGCGCCGGAGCCGGGTTTGCGTGCGTGATCGTGTGGTTGGGCATGGCATTCCTTGTCTGTGACCACCAATACCTTACTGCCTCGGCGTGGTGTTACCGCTCCGGCCGCGCAACTGTCTCTAGCCTTAAGGTATGGCAGGTACAGGGACGGGATCATCGCGCGGCAGCGGTGCCTCGGCGACCCGCAATACCCCACCTTCCGGCCGCAAGCCGAGCCCGGCCGTCTACCGCAGACGCAGGCTGGCGCTTCTGATCGCAGTCCTGCTCGTTCTGGCCCTGCTCGTTGCCGTCGGATTCTGGATCGCCAGCCTCTTCGGCGGCGGGAGCCAGCCCGTAGCGGACAACGACGACGGCGGCGGCAGCGTTCCAGTGACGTCCTCGCCGGCGGCTTCCCCCAGCCCGATGGCCAGTGCAGCCTGCGACGAGTCCAAGATTTCCGTGACCGCATCCACGGATGCCCCGGCCTATGCGGCCGGTGAGAATCCGATCCTGATCCTCGAAGTTGCTAACAAGGGCGACTCCGCTTGCGAGGTCAACGTGGGCACCGATGCCA
The DNA here is from genome assembly GCF_059090425.1 of Arthrobacter sp. B055-34. Taxonomy (NCBI): domain Bacteria; kingdom Bacillati; phylum Actinomycetota; class Actinomycetes; order Micrococcales; family Micrococcaceae; genus Arthrobacter; species Arthrobacter sp. B055-34. The sequence continues at coordinate 56,634 of NZ_JBNHFQ010000010.1, read as the reverse complement.
TGGAGTTTCTGGTGACCAGCGGTGAAGACCGCATCTTCTCGTCGAAGGACTGCGCCGTGGATACCAGCGAACTGATGCGGACCATCGAGCCGGGCGAAAGTGAACGGGCGCAGTTCACCTGGGAGCGCAACCGGAGCGCCCCGGGATGTAAAGCAGTCAACGCCAATCCGCAGCCCGGTACCTATGTCCTGACGGCAAAACTGGGACCATGGACCAGCGACAAAATCGTGTTCGACCTGCAATGAGCCAAGCAGGCCCTTTTGCCCCGGCGGCGAAGGGGCTGTCCCGCTCCTACATAAAGCGGTCGAGGAGGCTGGTCTCGGCGATTCGGGAGAGTCCTTCGCGGATGACGCGGGCGCGCTGCTCGCCGATTCCGTCCACGGCCATCAGGTCATCGATGTTTGCCGCCATCAGGTTCTGCAGGCCACCGAAGTGGTCCACCAAGCGGTCCGCCACGGCCCGCGGAACGGACTTCACCGCCGAGAGCAGCCGGTAGCCGCGCGGCTGGACAACCGCTTCCAGTGAGTCCACGCCGGGCTGGAAGCCCAGGACGCTGGCAATCCGCCCCAGATCGATCAGGTCGGTGGAGCTGAACGTGCGCAGGGATTCCAGGGCAGGCTCGACGTCGATGCCGCCCTTGACCTCGGCGTAGTCGCGCAGAATCATTTCGCTGTCGGGGCCGAGCCCGGAGGTGAGCTCATCGAGTTGCAGGGACAGCAGCCGTCCGTCGACGCCGAGTTCCAGTACGTACTGGGAGATTTCCTCCGAAATCCGCCGGACCATTTCCTGACGCTGCAAAGTCACGGCGACGTCCCGCAGCGTGACCATGGCCTCGATCTCCAGGGCCGAAAGCGAGCTGGTCACCTGGTCCAGACGGGCGCGGTAGCGTTCCAGCGTGGCGAGGGCTTGGTTGGCCCGGGCCAGCACCGGCTCCGAACCTTCGAGCACATGCCGGATTCCGTCGACATACAGGGCAATGATCTGCATGGACTGGCTGACCGAAATCACCGGCAGCCCGGTCTGGATGGCCACCCGCTCGGCCGTTCGGTGCCGGGTGCCCGATTCCTGCGTGGGGATGGACGGGTCCGGAACCAGCTGGACGGCGGCTTTGATGATGTTCGTAGCGTCCTGGTCGCAGACAATCGCCCCGTCCATTTTGGCCAGCTCCCGCAGACCTGTGGGCGAGAAGCCGATGCCGATGTCGAACCCGCCGCTGCTGATCGACTCCACCTGCTTGTCATAGCCGAGGACGATCAGGGCGCCCGTGCGACCGCGGAGAATCCGTTCCAGTCCGTCGCGCAGCTGAGTGCCCGGAGCGACACGTGCCAAGGTAGCCTTCAAGGCGTCCTCGGGGCTCTTAGCCATGAAGTTTCCTTTGATCAGTCGGTCGCAGTGCAGTCGGGCGGGAGCCCGCGGCCTCCGGTTCCGGAAACGCTGCGGGAAACAGCCATTAGGCACCATAATATGCCGACGAGGCGCGCGTCGCCGCCGCGGTTGCACAGGACTGCTGCTATGGCGGGAGCCGTGCGCCAGGTACAGCCCGCCTAAATGGGGCTGGCAGTGCCCGCGCCGAAGAGCAGATCCAGCGCCTCGGCCACGGTGCCGACCTCCTTGACGCGAAAGCCCTTGGGCACCTGCCCGGGCCCGCCGTGGGAAGAAGGGACGACGGCATGGGTGAAGCCGAGCCGTTCCGCTTCCTGGATGCGCCGGCCGATTCCGGGCACGGGCCGGACCTCGCCGGCCAGTCCCACCTCGCCGAAAGCGATCAAGCCCTTGGGCAGCGGCTTGTTGCTTTTGGCCGAGGCGATGGCCAGCGCCGTGGCCAGATCAGTGGCCGGTTCCGTCAGCTTCACGCCGCCGACGGTGGCTACGTAGCTGTCATCCTTGTGCAGCGACATGGCTGCACGGCGCTGCAGCACGGCCATCATCATGGCCACCCGGGAGGAATCAAGGCCGCTCGTGGCCCGGCGCGGCTGCGCATTGGAGGTCTCCGCGAGCAGCGCCTGCACCTCGGCCAGCAGGGGCCGGCGGCCCTCCAGGGTCACCGTGATGCAGGTACCGGAAACCGGCTCCGCCGCCGTCGACATGAACAGCCCACTCGGATCAGCCAGTCCTTCGATCCCCTCTTCGGTCAGGTCGAAGCAGCCCACTTCGTCGGTGGGGCCGTAGCGGTTCTTGATGGCGCGAAGCAGCCGCAGCCTGGAGTGCCGGTCTCCCTCGAACTGGCAGACCACATCCACGAGGTGTTCCAGCAGGCGGGGCCCGGCAATGGAACCGTCCTTGGTGACATGGCCAACCAGGATGGTGGTCATGTTCCTGGTTTTCGCCGCGTTAATCAGCGAGGCAGCCACTTCGCGGACCTGGGTGACGCCGCCGGCGCTCCCTTCGACCGCGGAACTGCTCAGGGTCTGGACCGAATCCACGATGAGCAGCGAAGGGTCCGTCTTTTCGATCTGACCCAGCGCGATGCCCAGATCCGATTCTGCGGTCAGGTACAGCGAGTCAGCGATGGCGGAAATGCGTTCGGCGCGCAGCTTGACCTGCGCGGCTGATTCCTCGCCGGTGATGTACAGGACATCCTTGGCTAGTCCGGCGACCCGCGCGGCCACGTCGAGCAACAGGGTGGACTTACCCACGCCCGGCTCGCCCGCCAGCAGGATGACGGCGCCGGGCACCAGTCCGCCGCCCAGCACCCGGTCCAGTTCGCCGATACCGGTGGCCTGAAAAGCCGCTGTCGAGGCGTCCACGTCCGCGATGCGCTGCGCAGGATTCGCTACGGCGGCGGCCGGCGTCGTTCTTGAAATGACGGCCCCGGCCTCCTCCACAGTGCCCCAGGCCTGGCACTCGCCGCAACGGCCTACCCACTTGACGGTGCTCCAGCCACATTCGGCACATCGGTAGGCGGGCGCTTTGGCGCGTGCGGTCTTCGAACTCATGGAATCAGGCTAACGGAACGGTGTGACAATCCCGGCCAGTCACAGTTTGGGCAGGTACGCGGCCGCTTCGTCATGGGTCAGCCCGGTCGCCTCGAGGAGGTCGACCATGAGCGGGCGAAAGACGAGGACCAGGCCTTCACCTTCCAGCCTCTGGATGCCCAGGGTCTTCGGATGCAGGCGAGTGGCCACGGCGGCCAGTTCGTTCCGGGCAGAGCTGAGCCGGCGTTCGCGAGCACCGCCGTCCGGGTCCGACAGGCCCGCGGAGAGGACCTCGACGGCGTCGGCGGCTTCCAGCAGCACCTCGGCGAAGGACTCGATGGCGTCGTCGGTCATCGCCGCGTGGTTGATGGCCGAAGTCAGGCGCCGGGAGAAGACCCGGCTGTTGCGCATGGCCAGATCGATCATCTCCGCAGACTTCTGCAGGTCGCCCACTTCTTCGCGGTGGCGGCGGTACGCGGGGGAAATCCGGGCCACTTCCTGCGCGCCCGAAAAGGACGTGCGGACCTCGTCGATCAGCTTCTGCGAGGCGCGAGCCCGGACCAGGGCGTGCCAGGCCAGCGTGGAGTCGCTGCGGCTGAGCGCATTGGAGCATTCGCGCAGCACCGACGCCAGCTCGTTGAGCAGCTTCTGCAGGTTGGTTTTCGGGGCGGACCGCGGGTCGCCCGGGATCAGCATGGTCACGATCAGCGCCATTGCACCGCCGACCACCGCATCCAGGCTCCGGGTGAACGGTCCGCCGTCGGGAGCCGGCAACAGCACCACCAGCACGGACTGGAGGCCCATCTGGGTCGAGAAGATGGATCCGCTGTCGAGAAAACGCGCCAGCAGGATGGAGATCAAGAGGACGGCGGCGGCCTGCCAGATTCCGGAGCCGAGGAAATGCAGGAGCAGATCACCGACGGCGATGCCCAAGGTGCAGCCGATGGCCACTTCCATGACCTTGCGGAACCGCGGACCGGTGGCGAAGCCCAGTGCCACCAGCGACGCCGTTGCAGCGAACAGCGGACCCTCGTGGCCCAGGAGCTGCTCGGCGATCACGTAGGCGGCGACGGCACAGAGTGTCATCCGTGCAGCCGGAAACAGAGAAGCCTTGCTCCGGCTGAAACCCACGCGGGTGCGGTTGCGCAGGAAAGTACGGGCTCGGGAGAGAGGGCCGCCGGTACTCATGGGTTCAGTCTAGGCGGGAAGCCGGGGGCCTTCGGAACTGTGCCGCTGTGCGTCGTACGAGTGCCAGGAAAGGCTCTGGGTGGCTGGTCCTCTAATACGATTTCCATCACAAAAGCAACAGCACCGAAGGCGATGTTAGCGAATGGCCCGCATCTGTTCACTTTCCGTTCATTTTCACCCGCCAATCTCGTTACCTGACACGAATAGCTTCGTAGAAGTACGAAACCGCACGGCCATCACCGCGCATTTCGTCCATCTCGTTTGCTAACCCTGAAAGGGACCCAAAGTGAAGGCATTCCGCTTCGGCCGCGCGGCCGCAGTACTTTCCGTAGCAGCACTGGCCCTGACCGCCTGCGGCTCCGACAACGCCACCGGCTCGCAGGCGGAGGCCGGCGGCAGCGCCGCGGCAGCCGAAGGCGTCTCCGGCACGCTGTCCGGCGCCGGCGCCTCTTCCCAGGACTCGGCCATGCAGGCTTGGATCGCCGGTTTCCAGGCGCAGAACCCCGAAGCGAACGTCCAGTACTCCCCGGACGGCTCCGGCGCCGGCCGCGACAACTTCCTGGCCGGCGGCGTGCAGTTCGCCGGTTCGGATGCGTACATGGACGAAGAAGAGCTGGAGAAGTCCAAAGAGGTCTGCGGACCCGAGGGTGCCTTCCACATCCCGGGCTACGTTTCCCCGATCGCTGTTGCCTTCAACCTTGAGGGTGTCGAGGAGCTGAACCTCGACGCCGAGACCATCGCCAAGATCTTCCGCGGCGAGATCAAGAACTGGAACGACGAGGCCATCGCCGCTCTGAACGAGGGCGTGGAACTGCCGGATACCCCCGTTACCGTTGTCCACCGCGCTGACGACTCCGGTACCACTGAGAACTTCGTGGAGTACCTCTCTGCCGCCGCTCCCGACGTCTGGACCGACGAGCCCTCCGACGCCTGGCCTGCAGACATCGTGGCCGAGAACGCCCAGGGCACCTCCGGCGTCGTCTCTGCCGCCAGCGCCACCGATGGCGCCATCACATACGCCGACGCGTCCGCCGTCGGGGATCTGGGTACCGTCAAGGTCCAGGTCGGCGAAGAGTTCGTGGGCTACAGCCCCGAGGCTGCAGCGAAGGCCGTTGAGGTTGCCACGCCTGTTGAGGGCCGCAGCGACGTCGATATGTCCCTGGATCTCAAGCGCGACACCACCGAATCCGGGGCCTACCCGATCGTGCTGGTTTCCTACCACATCTACTGCAGCACGTACTCTGACCAGGAGACCGTTGACCTGGTCAAGGCCTTCGGCAACTACGTGATCAGTGAAGAAGGCCAGCAGGCTGCTGCCGACTCCGCCGGTAGCGCACCGCTCTCCGAGAACCTGCGCGAGCAGGCCGGAACCGCTCTCGAATCCATCTCGGTGGCTTCGTAGCAACGCACGCAGGGGAGCCCCGCCGTCGAAAATGACGAGCGGGGCATCCCCGTGTCAGGGAGCCGACGTTGCTCCCGTGGACAAAACAGTGAAAACTGACAAAAGCCAGACCGCTAGAAAACAGGAGCCCGAAGGGTTGTGAAGTGTCCAACACATTGACAGAAAGCGGCAGCAGAGGCCGTGCCGGAGATAAGGTTTTCTCCGGCATTGCATTGTTCGCCGGCTGCCTGATTCTCTTCGTCCTTTTCTGCGTGGCGGTATTCCTGCTGTGGCAGGCCCTTCCGACCTTTGCCGCGGATCCGGCCCAGATCACCGGCGGGAACGGCTTCTGGAGCTACATCTGGCCTATCGTGATCGGCACGCTCATCGCCGCCGCGATCGCGCTGCTGATTGCTACCCCGATCTCCATTGGCGTGGCTCTATTCATCTCGCACTACGCCCCGCGGAAGCTGTCCCAGGGCCTCGGCTACGTCATCGACCTGCTTGCCGCCATCCCCTCGGTGGTTTACGGCGCGTGGGGCATGACCGTGCTTGCGCCCGCCCTGGTGGGCCCCTACGTCTGGCTGGCGGAGAACGCCGGCTGGATCCCGATCTTTGCGGGCCCGGCGAGCCAGACCGGCAAGACCATGCTGACCGCCGGCATCGTGCTCTCCGTCATGGTGCTGCCGATCATCACCTCGCTCAGCCGGGAGATCTTCCTGCAGACGCCCAAGCTGCACGAGGAAGCCGCGCTGGCGATGGGTGCCACCCGCTGGGAAATGATCCGGATGACCGTCTTCCCCTTCGCCCGCGCCGGCATCATCAGTGCCGTCATGCTGGGCCTGGGCCGCGCCCTGGGCGAAACGATGGCGGTGGCCATGGTGCTCTCCGGCGGCGGCCTGATCGCCAGCCTGATCCAGAGCGGAAACCAGACCATCGCGGCCGAAATCGCGCTGAACTTCCCGGAGGCTTTCGGGCTGCGCCTCGCGGAGCTGATTGCCGCCGGCCTGGTCCTGTTCGTCATCACCCTGGCCGTGAACATGGTCGCCCGCTGGATCGTTAGCCGTCACAAAGAATTCTCGGGGGCAAACTAATGTCACAAACCGCTACGCGCACGCCTTCGCCGCTGCGCAAGAACACGCTGACCAAGAACCAGTTGCCGAAGTGGGCCATCTGGGCCGTGCTGGCCGGCTCGTTGGTGCTCGGCGCTGCAATTTCCTCGCTGATCGGCTTCCACGTGGTCGGCTGGGCGCTGTTCTCCGCCGTCATCTTCGTGATCGCCGGGTTCCTGGTCACGCTGTCCGTTGAGGGAGAGCGCAAGGCAAAGGACCGCTTCGCGTCCAACCTGATCTACGCGGCGTTCATCGTGGCGCTGGTGCCGCTGTTCTCCGTCATCTGGACAGTCCTGGAAAAGGGCCTTCCCGGCATGACCTCCAACTTCCTGTTCACCTCCATGAACGGCATGACCGGCGTGGTGGACAACGAGACCGTCGAGAACGGCACCCCGGTGCTCGGCGGCGCCTACCACGGCATCGTCGGCACGGTCCTGATCACCTTCTGGGCGACCGTCATATCGGTGCCGGTGGGCCTGCTGACCGCCGTCTACCTCGTTGAATACAGCAAGGGCGGCTCGCTCTCCCGCGGCATCACCTTCTTTGTCGACGTCATGACCGGCATCCCGTCGATCGTGGCCGGCCTGTTCGCGGCGGCGCTCTTCGGCCTGATCTTCGGCCCGTCCACGCGTACCGGCTTTGTGGCCGCCGTGGCGCTGTCCGTGCTGATGATCCCCGTGGTGGTGCGTTCCACCGAGGAAATGCTCAAGATCGTGCCCAACGAGCTGCGCGAAGCGTCCTACGCCCTCGGCGTGCGCAAATGGCGCACGATCGTCAAGGTCGTGGTGCCGACGGCGATCTCGGGTATTGCTTCCGGCGTCACCCTGGCCATCGCCCGGGTCATCGGCGAGACCGCTCCGCTGCTGGTCACCGCCGGCTTCGTCAACAGCATCAACTTCAACGCGTTTGCGGGCTGGATGACCACCCTGCCGACGTTCATCTACCGGCAGCTGATGAACCCCACCTCGCCGACGAGCATCGATCCGAGCGCCCAGCGGGCCTGGGCGGCGGCACTGCTGCTGATCCTGATCGTCATGCTACTCAACCTGATCGCCCGGGTTATTGCCCGCCTCTTCGCCCCCAAGACCGGCCGCTAAGCCTCCACCTGCGTCCAAGAGAAGGAACACTATGTCCAAGCGTATCGACGTCAATGATCTGAACGTCTATTACGGAAATTTCCGGGCCGTTGAAGGCGTGAACATCAACATTGAGGCTCGGTCCGTCACCGCGTTCATCGGGCCCTCCGGCTGCGGCAAATCCACCTTCCTGCGGACCCTGAACCGTATGCACGAGGTGCTTCCGGGCGCCCGGGTCGAGGGCGAAGTGCTCCTGGATGGGGAAAACCTCTACGGGCCCGGCGTCGATCCGGTCACCGTGCGCAGCCAGATCGGCATGGTCTTCCAGCGCCCGAACCCGTTCCCCACCATGTCCATCCGGGACAACGTCCTGGCGGGCGTGAAGCTGAACAACAAGCGCATCAGCAAATCGGATGCGGACGCGTTGGTGGAGAAGTCGCTGACCGGCGCCAACCTGTGGAACGAGGTCAAGGACCGTCTGGACAAGCCGGGCTCCGGTCTCTCCGGCGGCCAGCAGCAGCGTCTGTGCATTGCCCGCGCCATTGCCGTCTCCCCGCAGGTGATCCTGATGGACGAGCCGTGCTCGGCCCTTGATCCGATCTCGACGCTTGCCATCGAGGACCTGATCGAGGAACTGAAGACCGAATACACCGTGGTGATCGTGACGCATAATATGCAGCAGGCCGCCCGTGTCTCGGACAAGACGGCGTTCTTCAACATCGCCGGCACCGGCAAGCCCGGCAAGCTGATCGAATACAACGACACGCCCACCATCTTCAATAACCCGAGCGAAAAGTCCACCGAAGACTACGTCTCCGGCCGCTTCGGCTAACCAACAGCGCCCCGGTACTCATCCGGGTCTGCACAGCTGCCCACGGCGGCACCCGGCGGTTTACACGCCATCCGGGTGCCGCCGTCGTGCTTTGGCTGAACCTACAGCAGCGGATCCAGCGCGAGGTAGAGGACCGCGCCCATGGTTGCTGTCGCGACGGCGGTCATGACCCAGGTGAGGAAAACGCGGTTTGCCACACGCCAGCGGACGGCGTCGAAACGCTGGTTGGCGCCGGCGCCCAGGATGGACGAGGTCATAGTGTGCGTGCTGGAAAGCGGGATGTGCAGCGCCATCCCGCCGAAAAACAACATCGCCGAACTCACGCCCTGCGCCACGGCGCCGCGCAACGGATCCATCCGCACCAGCCGGTAGCCCAGCGTGTGCGAGAGGCGCCAGCCGCCGAACAGGCTGCCGGCGGCCAGCAGGGTCGCCGCGAACAGCTGGACCCACAGCGGCATCCGGTCCCCGGCATCCACTCCCGCAGCGACCAGCGCCAACAGCAGCACGGCCATGGTCCGCTGCCCGTCCTGGAGCCCGTGCCCCAAGGCAAAAGCACCGGCGAGGATGGATTGGAGCATCCGGTTGTTTTCGTTGGCCCGTTTCGGCGCGGTGTAGCGGGAAATCCAGGTCAGGGGAAACACCACAACGTAGGAAATGGCGAAGGCGATGACGGGGGAGAGCAGCAGCGGCAGGACTATCTGCGTGCCGATGAAATTGTCCCCGGCGATGATGTTGTGCCCGCCCAGGAAGGCCGAAGCCGCGCCGGAGCCCACCAGCCCGCCCACCAGTGCGTGCGTGGACGAGGAAGGCATCCGCCGCCACCAGGTGTAGATTCCCCAGCCGCAGGCGCTCAGGAGGCCGGCTATGAGGATCCCGAGGCCCTCAGGCCCTTCCGGCAGGCCGATCCAGGCCTCGCTGACCAGCAGGGCCAGGCCGGTGGAGATCATCGCGCCGGCAAAGTTGAAAAAAGCCACGAGAACGACGGCGATGCTCGGCGTGAGTGCGCGGGTGCGGACAGCAGCGGCGACGGCATTGGAGACGTCATGGAAACCGTTGATGAAGGCGAAGGATCCGGCGAAGACGACGACTGCTGCGAACAGGAACAGCTCCACCTACGATTCCTTGATCAGAATCTGGCCCACGTGGTTCGAAACGCGCCGCAAGTCCTTGGTGACTTCCACGAGTTGGTTGGCGACGTCCCGGTGGCGCAGGTAGTTCGGAGTCTTCAGCTCCTTCTGCGCCTCCGCGGTCCAGTTCCGGTGGGTCCGCTCCGCACGCTTGGCCAGCCGCAGCATTTCCACGTAGTACTCATCCAGATCCAGCAGGGAACTCAGCCGCCCCATCGCGTCCCGGGTCAGCTCCGACATGCGGGCGATGACCTCCAGTTGCTCCGACGCCCTGGTGGAAAGCCGTTTGACCCGGTTCAGGGCGATCAGCTCGGCGGCGCCGTCGAGCTTTTCGTAGGCCTCCACGATGTACCGGGAGATCTGGAACAGGTCCTCGCGGGGCAGCGGCGTGATGAAGCTGGTGCGCACGTGTGTCATCAGCGCGAAGTGAAGTTCGAAAACCTTGGCATCATGCTGGTGCAGCTCTTCGGCAAGCCGATCGTAGTCATCTGCCGACGCACCGAGGATCTCGGAGAGCGTGGTGACGCCGTGGGGGATTTGACCCGCCATCTCGGTCAGCAGATCCAGGCTCTTGTTCTCCTGGGGGAAAAGGCTTAGCTTCACTGTTTCACCGAAGGTCTCTAGCTGTGGAAGAAAACTGCGGAGCTGAGGGCGTCCGCAAGGCTAAGAGTATCGTCTGAAAGTGAACAAAAATAATGGTGCCGAACTGGGAGCGCCTCTCGGCGGATGGCCGCTCAAAGCGGCTAAAAGTTGGAGCCCGGGGCTGCCACAGTTCGACACCACCTTCAGTTTTCTACGCCTGAGCATCGATGTCAACCACCGCGGAATAACGGGGAAAAAACGCTAAATCTGCTGGAAAATCAGGCCGGACAGGGCTAACATGCCCCGCATTCAACGGCCTTGCTCGGCCGTGCTGCGGGGCTCTAAGGGACTGTCTGCAGGCCTAGTCCAGCTCGCCGCGGCGCCAGGCAACCGCCGCCGCTTCGAGGTCCTCCGCCGTCTTGATCAGGCGGTGGGAACTCTGTGTGAGTTTTGCCGCATGGTTCTCATTGGCGGGTTCGGCGGCGTCCGCATGGTGCGTCTGGCCGAGGGCCACAACCCGGCAGAACGCAGCCGAACGGTCCAGTGCGACGTCGAAATCGCCGTCGAAGGCTCCGGACAGAATGGTGTCCGCCATTCTGGTAACTTCGTCCGCTCCGGGAGGCTCGGCAACACCTGCTACCACCTTGGAAACTTCGGCGACGTCCTTGCCGGCCTTGAAGAAGGCGGACATGCGCTCGGGGTTCTGCTGGGTGGCGGTGCGCAGGGCATAGAGGCGCCAGAGCGCGCCGGGCAGCGACCGTGCGGGACTTTCGGCCCACATCTCAGCAATGGCTTCGAGGCCCTGCTGGTCCGCTAGCTTGACCAGTCGCTTGGTGATCTCCGGGTCATCCGATTCCCGGCCATGGTGGACCAGTGCCTGCGCCGCCAGATGGGCTGCTTCGGAAACCCGTGCCGGGTCCGCCCCGCCGGTGAATCCTTCGAAGTCCAACGGAGCAAATGGCTTTGGCTTATGCGGCCGCGGTGCGTCAATTCCGTTGTTTCCGTCCATGCCATGACGATACTCCTACGGCTCATATCGGTCGAGGACCGGCGATTCATACGTAGGGGCATGGGTGCGATAAAGTAAGTAGCGGTCGATTTGGTCCGGGTCTTGTATCCGGCCGGATGGCTGGCGGGCCTTTAGCTCAGTTGGTAGAGCATCGGACTTTTAATCCGCGGGTCGCGGGTTCGATCCCCGCAGGGCCCACCGCTGCAGTACCCCTGCCAGACGCTATGTCGGGCAGGGGTACTGCCGTTTAACCGGAGCCTCCGGATGCCTGAATCGGCCGCTTGGGGTGGCTGGCGCTCCCCGGCAGCCGACCTTTTACGCCGAGATGTCGATTTTGTCACATCCCAAATGTCACAGAATGGTAACGATAATTATCCCGGCGATCTCCGCCGCCGTCATTTCGCCGATTGCCAATCAAAATAAGGCCAAAGCCGGAATGCATCGTAGAGGGTGCGGAGACCCTTGAGTGCCGAAAACGTGTCAAATCCGCCAATCTCGGGTTGATTATCATCCAGATCTCGTTACGGTCGAATAGATGGTTCAAGAACTCGCAGAAACCCAGACACGTCCGAGGCTAGAAGCAAAATTCCGTAAACCAACCCTGAATGATGGCGCTGCATTGTGGCGCATGGCGAAGGACTCCCAGGTCCTCGATTTGAATTCGTCCTATTCCTATTTGCTGTGGTGCCGCGACTTTGCGGAGACGTCAGTCGTCGCCACCATTGATGATGAACCGGCCGGTTTTGTTACCGGCTTCGTGCGCCCCGATGAGCCCGGCACCTTGATGGTGTGGCAGGTTGCGGTGAACCAAGCGTTCCGAGGTCAGAAACTCGCCGCCTCCATGCTCGACGAGCTGGCCGCACGGCTGGATTCCGACTTCGTTGAAACGACGATCACCGACGACAATGCTGCATCCATGCGGCTGTTCTCCAGCTTTGCCGAACGCCGGAATGTTCCGTTGGAGCGCGACCCCCTGTTTACCCGGAGCATGTACCCCGACGGCCATGACACGGAATTCCTATTCCGAATCGGCCCACTGAACTAGGTATTTATTGCCTGCTTGTCCTGCTTTTTCTCCGCAGTTTTGCTCCAGTTCTCAGTTTGTTAATCCGCGGCTGCATTTCGCGTACCTCCCAAGAGGTCGAAGCGGCCGCACCACATGAAGGAAGTTCTTTCTCATGACAGATATTTTTGAAACGCTTGAATCAGAGGTCCGTGGATATTGCCGCAGCTGGCCCGCCGTTTTCGAACGCTCGCAGGGCAGCACCATGTACGCCGAAGACGGCAAGGAATACCTTGACTTCTTCTCCGGCGCCGGCGCGCTGAACTACGGCCACAACAACCCGCTGCTGCTCGAGCCGCTGCTGGACTACCTGCGCAGCGGTGCCGTGGTGCACTCGCTGGACATGAAGACCCCGGCTAAGCGCCGCTTCCTGGAAACCTTCCAGGAGGTCATCCTCAAGCCGCGCGGCATGGACCACAAGGTCATGTTCCCCGGCCCCACCGGCACCAACTCGGTCGAGGCCGCCCTGAAGCTGGCCCGTAAGGTCACCGGCCGCCAGCACATCCTTAGCTTCACGAACGCGTTCCACGGCATGACGCTGGGTTCGCTGTCCGTCACGGGCAACTCGATGAAGCGCAAGGGCGCCGGCATCCCGCTGACCAACAGCTCCAAGATCCCCTACGACGACTATTTCGACGGCGAGACCGCGGACTTCCTGTGGCTGGAGCGCGTGCTCGAAGACAGCGGTTCCGGCGTGGATAAGCCCGCCGCCGTCATCGTGGAGACCGTCCAGGGCGAAGGCGGCCTCAACGCCGCGCGCCTGAGTTGGCTCAAGGGCCTGTCCGAGCTGTGCAAGAAGCACGACATTTTGCTGATCGTCGACGACGTCCAGGCCGGCTGCGGCCGCACTGGCACGTTCTTCAGTTTCGAGGACGCCGGCTTCACCCCGGACATCATCTGCCTGTCCAAGTCCATCTCCGGCTTCGGCCTGCCGCTGGCGCTGACCTTGTTCCGTCCGGAACTCGATGTCTGGGAGCCGGGCGAGCACAACGGAACGTTCCGCGGCCACAACCCGGCCTTCGTGACCGGCACCGCTGCACTGAACACGTACTGGCGCGATGACGCCTTCCAGCAGCAGGTTGCTGCCCGCATCGGCCAGCTGCACGACGGTCTTGAGCGCCTCGCCGCTACGGTTGAGGGCGCCAGCGTCCGCGGCCGCGGCCTGCTGGCCGGGGTGTTCTTCCCGGACACCGAAACCGCCGGCAAGATCGCAGCCGCTGCCTACGAGCAGGGCCTGCTGGTGGAAACCTCCGGCCCCGAGAGCGAAGTTGTCAAGCTTATGCCGGCACTGACCATCACCGCTGAGGAGCTGGAGCGCGGTCTCGAGATCCTGATCGAGGCTGCCAAGACCGTCACCGGTGCACGCGAATTGGTCGGCGCGCTCTAACCAGCGCCGCTGCCCGAAGATTTACCCCAAGACTTAAGGAGCATCCATGCTTGTTGTGAACCTGAACGATCTGAACGACACCGACCGCGACGTGAAGTCCGAAACCTGGCGCAGCCGCCGTATGGTGCTGGCCAAGGAGGGCGTGGGCTTCTCGTTCCACGACACCGTGATCTACGCCGGTACGACGTCGACGTTCCACTACGCGAACCACATCGAGGCCGTCTACTGCGTACAGGGTGAAGGCACGCTGACCAACGAGGTCACCGGTGAAGTCCACGACCTGCGGGACGGCACGATGTATCTGCTGGACGGCAACGAGAAGCACACCGTGCGCGCCACCACCGAGCTGCGCATGGCCTGCGTGTTCAACCCGCCGGTCACTGGACGCGAAGTCCACGACGAAAACGGCGTCTACCCGCTGGTGGTTGAAGAACCAGCCCACTAAGACCCCCGGTCAGGTAAAAAGTCCGATCAGCCCAAAGCTGGCCGGGCTTTTTCCTTATCGGTAGCAAAAAAGGAAAACGAGGAGGATAGGAATGACTGCAACAGCAGAACCACGCATTGATGTTTATCCGACACGTGTGGCAGAAAAGCCCAGCGTCCAAGCCCGTGAAGACAAGGTTGTCTGGGGAACTGCGGCTGAGGGACCCATGGATGAGGCCACGCTCGCCGGTTACGAGGCAAAGGGCTACCTCACCGTCGAGCAGCTCATCACGCCGGAGGAACTCGAGGCCTTCCGGGCGGAACTGAAGCGGCTTTCCGAAGATCCGGTGGTCCGCGCGGACGAGCGCACCATCGTGGAGGCCAAGTCGCAGGAAGTCCGCTCGATCTTCGAGGTGCACAAGATCAGCGAGGTCTTCAAGCGGATTGCCAATGACCCGCGGGTGGTCGGCCGGGCCAAGCAACTGCTCGGCTCGGACGTGTACATTCACCAGTCCCGCGTGAACTTCAAGCCCGGCTTCGAGGGCAAGGATTTCATGTGGCACTCCGATTTCGAGACCTGGCACGCCGAGGACGGCATGCCGCGGATGCGCGCCGTGAGCATCTCGATCTCGCTGACGGACAACTACTCCTTCAACGGGCCGCTGATGATCATGCCCGGTTCGCACAAGGAGTACATCTCCTGCGACGGCAACACGCCGGAGGACAACTATAAGAAGTCCCTGGTGATGCAGGGCGCCGGCGTCCCGGACAAGATGATCCTGACCGAATTCGCCGACCGCTTCGGCATCGACGTGCTCGAAGGCAAGGCCGGCGGCGCGATCATGTTCGACTGCAACTGCATGCACGCCTCGAACGGAAACGTCACGCCGTTCTCGCGCTCCAACGTGTTCATCGTCTTCAACAGCGTGGAGAACACCTGTGAAAAACCGTACTCCGCCGGCGCACCGCGTCCGGAGTTCGTCGGGGCAACGGACTTCACGCCGGCGGGCTGATATTCCATAGCCCGTCCACCTACAGCTGCGGCCCGTCTGGCAAAGGCGGGCCGCAGCTGTTTAATGCTAGAGCCAAGCGGCCAGCTTCGGTTACGTGCCCGCAACCTGCTCGGCGGTCTGCTCCAGCACCCGGCGGAATGCCAGGATGGCCGGCCGGTGCGCGCTGGCGTGGCGGACGGAGGTGAAGACAGTGCGCCGCGGCTGGCCCGGAAGCTCCAGCAGCTCGCAACTGGTGCTCCGGCCGGTCCAGACCAGGTCGGGCATGAAGGCCACGGCGTTGCCGGATTCGATCAGGCGGATCTGGGCCTGCAGGTCCGCGGTCTCGTAGCGCACGTCCGGTTCGAAGCCGGCGGTGCGGCAGGCCTGTTCCGCCCAATGCCGGGAGGCTGCGCCGCGCGGCTCCATCACCCACGGCAGGTTCCGGGCATCGTCCACTGAGGTGACGGGGCGGCGGCTGCTCTCCAGCGGCGGGGCGGCCAGCCGGATGGCGTCCGTGGTGAGGCGCGTGCGGTCCAGCTCCGGGTGGTGCGGGGCCGCATGCCCGGGGTATTGCTCCGCGACCACCAGGTCGAAGTCCCGGGCCCAGGTCTCATACAGCGCGGTTTCCGGTTCCCGCTGCACCATTTCGATCCGCACCTCCGGATAACCGGCGTTCATGGCGCTCAGGGCATCGGGCATCAGCGCCAGCGCGGCGGATTGGAACACGGCCACGCGCACGGTGCCGGTAACGGTGGTCAGCGACGCGGCCAGATCCGTCTCTGCCCGCTCCAGCGTCTGGAGCAGCTCGGCTGTATGGGCCACCAGGACTTCGGCCTGTGGGGTCAGCTGCACCTTGCGCCCGGTCTTGCGCAGCAGCTCCACCCCGGCCTCCTTCTCCAGCAGCGCGAGCTGCTGGGATACCGAAGACGGGCTGAAGTTTAGCGCCGCGGCGACTTCGGCGAGGGTGCCGCGGATCTTCAGCTCGCGCAAGAGGCGTAGCCTGCGTACGTCCAGCATGGCGCTCCTATTATTCGTACTAACCAACGGATAATGATCGGAAAACATCACTTTATCTAATCGAACCAGGGACGCATACTGGGGGAAGAAGGTACTAACTGCCCCGTTCGACAAGGAGCCGAAACGCCATGACAGATGTCCTGAAAGAGCCCGCCGCACAGCCCCAAGCGCTGGCCGACGCACAGGTCCACGACCTGGCCGAGGATGCCATCAAGCTGGTCCGCCACTGGCTGACCGAGGCATCCAAGATCCCTGTCGACACCTCCGCCCAGCAGCTGGCCGGCGTCCTCAAGGATCCCAACGGCCTGGACTTCACCGTCGGTTTCGTCGACGGCGTGATCCGCCCCGAGGACCTCAACGTCGCGGCACGGAACCTCGCGGCGCTCGCGCCCAAGGTCCCGTCCTTCCTGCCCTGGTACATGCGCAGCGCGGTCCGCCTCGGCGGCGCTATGGCGCCGGCCATGCCCCAGGTGGTCATCCCGATTGCCCGCCGGGTACTGCGCGAAATGGTGGGCCACCTGATCGTGGATGCCACCGATGCCAAGCTCGGTCCCGCGATCGCCAAGATCAAGAAGCACGACGTCGGCCTGAACGTTAATCTGCTCGGCGAGGCAGTGCTGGGCCGGCACGAGGCATCCCGCCGGCTCGAGGGAACCCACAAACTGCTGGCGCGGGACGACGTCGACTATGTCTCCATCAAGGTGTCCTCCACCGTGGCCCCGCACTCGCCGTGGGCGTTCGACGAGGCGGTCGAGCACGTCGTCGAAAGCCTGACGCCGCTGTACCGGCAGGCCGCGGAGGCAGCCACGCCCAAGTTCATCAACCTGGACATGGAGGAGTACAAGGACCTCGAGATGACCATCGCGGTCTTCACCCGGATTCTGGACAAGCCCGAGTTCAAGAACCTCTCCGGCGGCATCGTCCTGCAGGCCTACCTGCCCGACGCGCTGTCCGCGATGATGCGCCTGACCCAGTGGGCGCAGGCCCGGCGCGCCGCCGGCGGTGCCCCGATCAAGGTCCGCGTGGTCAAGGGCGCCAACCTGCCCATGGAGCATGTTGAGGCCTCGCTGCATGACTGGCCGCTGGCCACCTGGAACACCAAGCAGGATTCGGACACCAACTACAAACGGATCATCAACTACTCGCTGCAGCCGGACCGCGTGGACGCCGTCCGCATCGGCGTGGCAGGCCACAATCTGTTCGACGTCGCCTTCGCCTGGCTCCTGGCCAAGCAGCGCGGCATTCCCGCCGAGCAGAAGGCAATCGAGTTCGAGATGCTGCTCGGCATGGCGCAGGGGCAGGCGGAAGCAGTCAAGCGCGACGTCGGTTCGCTGCTGCTCTACACGCCGGTGGTGCAGCCGCAGGAATTCGACGTCGCTATCGCCTACCTGATTCGCCGCCTCGAGGAGGGTGCGAGCCAGGAAAACTTCATGTCCGCCGTTTTCGAACTGAGCGAAAACGAGGCGCTCTTCGAACGCGAGAAGCAGCGCTTCCTCGCCTCGCTGGAGAACCTGGACAACGCCGTTCCGCTGCCCAACCGGCGGCAGGACCGTAATGTGGCGGAAGCCCCTGCTCCCCGGGACAGCTTCCGCAACACCCCGGACACGGATCCGTCCCTGCCTGCCAACCTCGCCTGGGGCCGCGCCATCCTGGATCGCGTGCCCGGATCTACCTTGGGCATCGAGGCCGTCGAAGCCGCTACCCTCAGGACCCCGGACCAGCTCGAAAAGGTTGTTTCCGCCGCCGTCGAGCGTTCGAAGGCCTGGGGCGACATGACCGGTGCCGAACGCGCCGAGGTCCTCCACCTGGCCGGCGACAAGCTCGCCGCCAACCGCGCAAAGCTCATGGAAGTTGCCGCCGCCGAAGCCGGCAAGACGCTGGACCAGTCCGACCCGGAGGTCTCCGAGGCGATCGACTTCGCGCACTACTACGCCGAACTGGCGCGCAAGCTGGACTCGGTGGACGGGGCCACCTTCGTCCCGTCGCGGCTGACCGTGGTGACGCCGCCGTGGAACTTCCCGGTGGCCATCCCCGCGGGGTCCACGCTGGCAGCGCTCGCCGCGGGCTCCGCCGTCGTCATCAAGCCGGCCAAGCAGGCCCGCCGCACCGGCGCGGTCATGGTCGAAGCGATCTGGGAGGCGTTCGATGAGGCCGGCATCCCGCGCGATGTGCTGCAGCTGGTGCAGCTGGAGGAACGCGATCTGGGCCGGCAGCTGATCTCGCATCCGGCCGTGGACCGCGTCATCCTTACCGGCGGCTACGAGACCGCCGAGCTGTTCCGCTCCTTCCGCCCGGACCTGCCGCTGCTGGCCGAGACGTCCGGCAAGAACGCCATCATCGTCACCCCCAGCGCGGACTTCGACCTGGCCGCCAAGGACGTGGTGCAGTCCGCCTTCGGCCACGCCGGCCAGAAGTGCTCGGCCGCCTCGCTGGTGATCCTGGTGGGCTCGGTGGCGCAGTCGCCGCGGTTCCGCAACCAGCTGGTGGACGCCGTCACCTCGCTCAAAGTGGGCTACCCGGTGGATCCGGCCACCCAGATGGGTCCGGTGATCGAACCGGCCAACGGCAAGCTGCTGGACGGCCTGACCAACCTCGGCGAGGGCGAAATCTGGCTGCTCAAGCCGGAGAAGCTGGATGAATCCGGCAAGCTCTGGAGCCCGGGCGTGCGCACCGGCGTCAAGCGCGGCTCGCACTACCACCTGACCGAGTTCTTCGGCCCGATCCTCGGCGTTATGACGGCCGAAACCCTAAAGGAGGCCGTGGCCATCCAGAACGAGATCGAGTACGGACTCACCTCCGGGCTGCACTCGCTGGACCCGGCCGAGCTGGACTACTGGCTGGAGAACATCCAGGCCGGCAACCTCTACGTCAACCGCGGCATCACCGGCGCCATCGTGCAGCGGCAGCCGTTCGGCGGGTGGAAGAAGTCCTCGGTGGGTGCCGGCACCAAGGCCGGTGGCCCCAACTATCTGGCCGGCCTGGGTGACTGGGAACCTGCCCGCAGCCACGCCGCCGCGGCCGTCTCCCACGACGGCGCCCGCCACCTGCTCGACGCGGCCCGGCTTTCCCACACTGCGGTGTCCGCCGAGGAAGCGGCGTTCCTGGAACGTTCGCTGTCCTCCGATGCCGAGGCCTGGGCCGCCGAGTTCGGCGCGGCCAAGGACGTTACCGGGCTGAGCGCCGAGCGCAACGTCTTCCGCTACCTGCCGCTGCCGGTGACCGTCCGCCTGGCCGAGGGTGAACCTTTGGCCAAGCTGGTCCGCGTGCTCGCCGCCGGAGTGTTGGCCGGTTCCGAGGTCAAGGTGTCCACCGCCGTCGAGCTTCCGGCCGCCCTGCGCGCCGTGGCGATCGATCGGAACATCGAGGTAACCACAGAGAACGACGCCGAGTGGCTGGCTCGTGCGGGCCGGTTCACCGCCGGACGCATCCGGCTGATCGGCGGTAACGCCAAGGCGCTCTCCGAGGCAACCGGGGGACGGGTGGACCTGGCGGTCTACTCTCATCCCGTCACCGAGGCCGGGCGGGTGGAAATGCTGCCTTTCCTGCACGAGCAGGCCGTCAGCATCACCGCCCACCGCTTCGGCACCCCGAACCA
This sequence comes from Arthrobacter sp. B055-34, assembly GCF_059090425.1. Taxonomy (NCBI): domain Bacteria; kingdom Bacillati; phylum Actinomycetota; class Actinomycetes; order Micrococcales; family Micrococcaceae; genus Arthrobacter; species Arthrobacter sp. B055-34. The sequence continues at coordinate 36,935 of NZ_JBNHFQ010000010.1, read as the reverse complement.
CCTCTCGGACCAATTGATCTAGGTAGCACCCATGCGGGAGCCCACACTCCGGCTCCCAACCGGCAAACGACCGGCGGAATCCTTGCGGATTCCGCCGGTCGTTTTTTGTGCCCGGACAGATATGGTGAGGTCCCTCACCAGCGGTCATCGGGGTGTGCCAGCTCTGCTACTCTTGCCTTATCCACGGACCTCCCGGCCTATTCTCTGGCCGGTTGTAGATAACGGGTGGACACCTATTTGTTTTGATGAACTAGGAGTTCTCTATGCATTTGTCGCCCCGTGAGCACGAAAAACTCATGATTGTCGTTGCCGGTGACCTTGCCCGCCGCCGCCAGGCACGAGGCCTGAAACTCAACCATCCCGAGTCTGTCGCGCTTATTACCGCCGAACTTCTCGAAGGAGCCCGCGACGGGAAAACCGTCGCTGAGCTGATGAGCTACGGGACCACGGTTTTGACCAGGGAAGACGTCATGGACGGTGTCGCGGACATGATCGCGGACGTCCAGGTCGAGGCAACGTTCCCCGACGGTACCAAGCTCGTCACCGTCCACAATCCGATCCGCTGAGAGGAGGAGAGCCGATGAAACCCGGTGAATACATCCTCCGTACCGAAGAGATCATGTGCAACGAGGGCACTGAAATCCGGATCGTGAACGTCACTAACCGCGGGGACCGGCCCGTCCAGGTCGGATCCCACTACCACTTTGCCGAAGTCAATAACGCCCTGGAATTCGACCGCGAGGCCGGATGGGGGTTCCGGCTCGATATCCCCGCCGGAACGGCAGTGCGGTTCGAACCCGGCGACGCACGCAGCGTGCATCTGGTTGAGCTGGCCGGCACCCGCGAGGTCTACGGCCTGCAGGACCGGGTTAACGGATCGCTGGGCAAGATCGCACCGATGCTGGAGACCGAGGCGATCGGCGGCACAGCCGGCATTGATGCCGCGGCCGATCCCGAGATCGCGGCCGAGTACGACATTGACCTGCCCAACAGCGGCGAGCCGGCAAAGGGGTTCCACACCGACTTCGGCCTCGACCCGGTCGACGAATCTGTGAACCCCAAAGAAAAGGTGCTGGCGAAGGAAGCGGTCCGGTCAGCCGAAAAGGCAGAGCACGTCTCCGGCGACGGCGCCAGCGAGGAAGGTACCCGATGAGCTTCAAGATGACCCGCAAGCATTATGCGGAAATGTACGGACCGACCACCGGCGACGCCATTCGGCTGGCAGATACTGAACTGCTGTTGGAAATCGAAAATGACCACACCCGCTACGGCGAAGAGGTGGTGTTCGGCGGCGGCAAGGTGATTCGCGACGGCATGGGCCAGAACGGTCGGCTGGTCCGGGACGAGGATATCCCGGACACGGTCATCACCAACGTGGTGGTGCTGGACTACACCGGTATCTACAAGGCCGACGTCGCCCTGCGCGACGGGCATATCTTCAAGATCGGCAAGGCAGGTAACCCGCAGATCTCCGATGGCGTGAACATCATCATCGGTGCGGCGACGGACGTTATTGCTGGCGAGCACAAGATCCTCACCGCCGGCGGCATCGACACCCACGTGCACTTCGTCAGCCCGGACCAGGTTCCGGTGGCGCTGGCCTCTGGCGTCACCACGTTGATTGGCGGCGGCGCCGGACCTTCGGACGCATCCAAGGCAACTACCGTGACTCCCGGTCCTTGGCACATTTCCCGCATGCTTCAGGCGGTGGAAAACCTCCCGATCAACATCGGGCTGCTGGGCAAGGGGCACGCCAGCGCCATTGCACCGCTGGCCGAGCAGATCCGCGCCGGCGCCATCGGATTGAAGGTGCACGAGGACTGGGGCGCAACGACGTCGTCAATCGATATGTCGCTCAAGGTGGCGGACGAGTACGACGTGCAGGTCGCCATCCACGCGGACACGCTGAACGAATGCGGCTTCGTGGAAGACACCATCAGGGCCATCGACGGCCGCGTCATCCACACCTTCCACACCGAGGGGGCGGGCGGCGGCCACGCCCCGGACATCATCCGGATGGCCGGACAGCCGAACGTGCTTCCGGCCTCCACCAATCCGACCCTGCCGTACACGGTTAATACGGTGGACGAGCATCTGGACATGATGATGGTCTGCCACCACCTGAACCCGGACATTCCGGAGGACGTGGCGTTCGCAGACTCCCGGATCCGGAAGGAAACCATCGCCGCCGAAGACGTCCTGCACGACCTGGGCATCTTCTCCATCACCAGCTCGGATTCCCAAGCCATGGGCCGCGTGGGCGAAATGGTGCTGCGCACCTGGCAAGTTGCGGACGCCATGAAACGCCAGCGCGGACGGATGGAACAGGACCCGGAGGTCGGGGACAACTTCCGGATCAAGCGCTATGTCGCCAAATACACCATCAACCCGGCCATCGCCCAGGGCATCGCAGATTCCGTCGGCAGTGTGGAAGTGGGCAAGTTCGCCGACCTGGTGCTCTGGGACCCCGCGTTCTTCGGCGTCAAACCCGACATGGTCATCAAGGGTGGCCTGATCGTGCAGTCCATCATGGGTGATTCGAACGGCTCGATCCCGACGCCGCAGCCACGGACGCTGCGCGGAAACTTCGGGGCGTTGGGCACCGCGGTCCATTCCTCCTCCATCACCTTCTTGTCCAAGGCAGCTATTGAGGACGGCGTTCCGGAGCGGCTGGGTCTGCGCCGGGTGATCCGGCCCGTGAGCGGTATTCGGGACCTGACCAAGGCAGATCTAAAGCACAATGGTGAAACGCCGGACATCCAGGTGGACCCCGAAACCTACACCGTCACAGTGGACGGCGTGGAAGCGACCTGCGAGCCCTCGGATGTACTGCCGATGGCGCAGCGCTATTTCCTCTTTTAGGAAGTACGGATCCTCAACAGCTTGAATTGAATTGAAAGGACGCATCCATGATTGTTGACCGCGTCATCGGCAACAGACACGAACTTCCGGCCGCCGAACTGGCCGGACTGCACGAAGAAAAAGTAATCCTGCCCAGCGCCGAACTGGTAAAACGCATCCAGCGTGTCACCACCGACCACGGCAGGGACGTCGGCATCCGGCTCAGCACGCCCGGTGACCTGCGCGACGGGGACATCCTGCACCGGGACGAGCAGAACCTCATTGTCATCTCCGTGCTTCCCACCGACGTGCTGGTCATTGCGCCACGGAGTATCCAGGAGATGGGAACGGTGGCGCACAATCTGGGCAACCGGCATATGCAGGCCCAGTTCTTCGACGCCGATAGCGACTACCGGGCCGAGGTCATGGTGGTCCAGTACGACCACACCATCGAAGACTTCCTCCGGCACGCACAGGTTCCCTATTCCCGTCAGGAACGCGTGATGCCGGTGCCTTTCCGGCATGCCGAACACACGCACTGAGGCGGCGGCGGAATGACTAATACGACCGGCGGGTATGCTTTGCCAGCAACAGCGCGCGCGGAAACGGACGCCTCAGCCGGGTGTCCGCCGTCGTTCTTGCTGCCGTTGCTCCAGCTCTCGGATTCCGCACTGCCTACCGGCGCCTTCAGCCATTCGTTCGGGTTGGAAAGCTATCTGGCCCGGGGACTGGTCCATGATGAAACCAGCTTCGGCCAATGGCTGGGGCAGTTCATCCACATCCAGCTGACCTACAGCGACGGAATGGCCATCCGGCTGGTGATGGAGGCCGGCTCGCGAACGGAAATCCGGCGATTGGACCGTATGCTCGCGGCACAGGCGCTGCCCCGGCAGATCCGCCTGGCCGGCATCAAAATGGGCGCCCGGATGTTGCAGATCGCGGCAGAGACATTCGGCAGCCACGCCCTGGACGAGTACCGCGAGGACGTCGGCCAGGGAGTGTGCAGCGGTCACCCGGCGGTAGCTTTCGCGCTGGCCGGACGCAACCTCGGCGCGCCGCTGCCGGAGCTGCTGGCTACCTACCTGTTTTCCACCGTGACCTCGCTGACGCAGAACGCCATCCGCGCCATCCCGATCGGCCAGAACGCCGGGCAGCGGGTGCTGCGCCGGGCGCACGACGACGTCCTGGCCGCCGTCGCGCGGATTCCGCACCTGGACACGGAGGACTTCGGCGCCGCGGCGCCGGGGCTGGAAATCGCGCAGATGCGGCACGAGCGCCAGCGTGCACGCATGTTCATGTCCTGATCCGGACACCCCCAACTGACATCCATCCGACCCCGGAACCGGGTACACCACCGGCGGCCGGGACGCAGAACGCAAGGAGAACATTATGGAACCCATCAAGATCGGCATCGGCGGCCCCGTGGGCGCCGGTAAAACGCAACTGGTTGAGCGCCTCACCCGGCACCTGAGCACGGAAATATCGATGGCGGCCATCACCAACGACATCTACACCATTGAAGACGCGAAGATCCTAGCGGCCAATGGGATCCTGCCGCTGGACCGGATTGTCGGGATCGAAACCGGCGGTTGCCCGCATACAGCCATCCGCGAGGATACCTCGATGAATTCCGCCGCAGTGGAGGAGCTCAAAGAGCGCCACCCGGACCTGCAGGTGGTCTTCATCGAGAGCGGCGGCGACAACCTCTCCGCAACGTTCAGCCCGGAGCTGGTGGATTTCTCCATCTACATCATCGACGTGGCCCAGGGCGAGAAGATCCCGCGCAAAGCCGGGCAGGGCATGATCAAATCCGACCTGTTCATTATCAATAAGACCGATCTGGCCCCGCACGTGGGTGCGGACCTGTCCGTGATGGAAGCGGACTCGAAGGAATTCCGCGGCGAACGGCCCTTCTGCTTCACGAACCTGAAAACGGACGAGGGCCTGGACCAGGTCATCGGCTGGCTGAAGCGCGATGTCCTGATGCTCGATCTGATCCGATGAGCACCGAGGCTGAACCGCGTACCGCCGGGTCCTTGGCTGCTGCCTCCGCCAGACCAACCGGCGAACTGCGGCTAGAGATCGGACTGCGCGGCGGCCGGGGAATCGCGACCAGCCAGTTCCATCAAGGGGCCCTGCGCGTCATCCGGCCCCACTATTTGGATGAGTCCGGGCAGGTCTGTTACGTCGTCGTCAATCCCGGCGGCGGTTATCTGGGCGGGGATGTCTATGAACTGGACATCGACGTCGCGGCCGACGCCCGGCTGCTGCTGACCACCCAGTCGGCAACGAAGGTCTACCGCACGCCCGGCAGCCACGCCTTCCAGCAGACCCGCATCAGGTTGGGACCGGGGGCCAGCCTGGAGTACCTCCCTGACCAGCTGATCGCCTACCGGGAGGCGTCCTACCGCCAGCACACTGTGGTGGAACTCGATGCCCAGGCATCCTTGGTGATGGCCGAGATCGTCACGCCCGGCTGGTCTCCGGACGGGACCCTGTTCAGATACGACGAAGTGCGGCTCCGCAGCGACATTTATGTGGACGGCGCCCTGCTGGCGCTGGACAACCTGCTCATCCGTCCGGCCCAGACCGGCTCCCCAGTAACCGGCATGGTGTTCCTGGAGGATTACACGCACCTCGGTTCGCTGATGGTGGTGGACCGGCGGGTCAACGCCGCCCTCGTCGATGAACTTTACGAGGTGCTCGGCCCCCTGGATCCCGAGGGACAGCTGGGCATCTCCCTGCTGAATGGACCGGGCCTGGTGCTGCGGGCACTATCGGGCTCCACCGATGCGCTGAACTCCCTGCTGCTGGCCGCCGTCGATCTGCTGCGCGGCCGCTGGTTCGGCCAGGGAAGGCTGGACCTGCGCAAATACTGACACTGAAAACTGCTGACCGGGCGCCTGGCTGCGCCTGGTTGCGCCACCCAACTTAAGCCGGCCCTCCCCAGGATGGCCGGAAAGGAGAGACAATGAACGCCCGACTGACGGGATTGACCGGTTCGAGTTACCTGGAGCGGGAGAAACTGCCGCAGGCCCTCCGGATCGGAGTGACCTTCGCTGCGGTGGGCGCGCTGCACCTGGCAACCGTCGGGCTGCTGGCCTACTCGCTGCTGACGGATTCCCACCCGCTGGCCTTGGGCCTGTTGCTCACCGCGTACCTGGCCGGCATCAAGCACAGCTACGACTGGGACCATATCGCAGCCATCGATAATTCCAGCCGGAAATTTGCGGCCCAGGGCAGAGCGCCGGTCAGCGTCGGTTTCGCGTTCAGCTTCGGCCACAGCAGCGTTGTGCTGCTGGCGGGCATCCTGGTGGTCAGCGGCGCCAGCGTGATGGCAACAGCGCTGGAGGAAGGCTCCACGGCGAACACCATGCTGGGGCTGATCGGGGCGGGCGTCTCAGCTTTATTCTTGCTGGCCATCGGCATCTTCAATGGCGCCGCCTTCCGGCGCACCATGCAGCTGTACCGGCGGGCGCGTGTCGGTCGCCCGGTCTCCGGCCAGGACCTGCAACCGCAGGGCCTCGTCGCCCGGTTGCTGGACAAGCCGCTCTCCCGCGTGAAACGCCCCCGCGACATCTACGTTCTGGGTTTCCTCTTCGGCCTGGGCTTCGACACCGCGACGACGATTGCCTTCCTGCTGCTGACAGCCTCCGCGGCGCTCGCGGGCATCTCGCCGCTGGCACTGATGGCATTGCCGCTGGGCTTCGCCGCGGCGATGACGCTCTGCGACACGGCCAACGGCTTGGCAATGATGAAGATGTACCGGACTGCAGTGCAGGACCCAGCGCGGCGCATTGGCTTCAACATGGTGGTCACCGGGCTGTCGGCGGTATCTGCCCTGTTCGTGGCCGTCATTACCATCGCCGGCATTCTGCTTGAGGTCTTCGGCCTCCGGGACCCGCTGACCATCCTGCTGGGCAGCGTGGATCTGGGTCATGCCGGACTGTTGCTGGTTGGTGTCTTCCTGGCCGTATGGGGTGCCGCTTCCCTGGGCTGGCGGCACCGGCCAGCAGCGGCATAACTGAAGTCAGCCCCCGGCAGTGTTGGGCGATTTTGGTGGATGAACGGATCCGACCGGGCAGGAGACTAGTTCTGCGGCTTGTGGAGGACTAGGATCAGTTCACATTAGAGTTGCCTGTGGGCGCTGGGGGAAGCCTCGGGCACGATCCGCCCGCGACTCGAGGTGTGCCATGAGCAACCCAGATAGTAGCCGGTCAGTCCTCCGGCGCAAGCCGATCGACTTGGTTGAAGACGAGAACATCGACAGCGGGCTGTTCAAGAGCCTGGGTCTGTGGCAGCTGACCGCCATCGGCGTCGGCGGCATTATCGGTATCGGAATTTTCACCCTGGCCGGGCTGGTCGCCAACGGCGGCGCCGATGCGGACCCGGTCGGCCCGGCGGTCATGATTGCATTCCTGGTCGCCGGCCTGGCCAGCGCCGCCGCGGCCCTGTCCTATGCCGAATTCGCCGGCATGATCCCGCGTGCAGGCTCGGCCTACACCTATGGCTACGTTGCCTTGGGCGAAATCATCGGCTGGTTTATCGGCTGGGACCTGCTGCTGGAGTACACGGCCATTGTGGCGGTTGTCGCCATCGGCATCTCGGGATACTTCGCCGAGTTTATGTCCGGAATCGGCGTCGACGTTCCCGTCTGGATGCAGGGCACGGCGGACACCATCGAGGGCGGCGTGATCAACCTGCCGGCCATCGTGGTCTGCCTGTTCATCACCTGGATCCTGAGCCGGGGTACCAAGACTTTCGGCCGGTTCGAACTCGTTGCCGTGGGGCTCAAGGTCCTGCTCATCCTGTTCATCATCGGGCTGGGATTCTTCTTTGTCGACGTCGACAACTACACACCGTTCATGCCCTCGGGCTTCGGCGCGGTGTTCGCCGGTGCGGCCACGGTGTTCTTCGCGGTCTTCGGCTATGACGCCATGAGCACGGCCGCGGAAGAAGCTACCGACGGCAAGAAACACATGCCCAAGGCCATCCTGCTCTCGCTGGCGATCGCCATGACGCTCTACGTGCTGGCGACGCTGGTGCTGACGGGCATGCAGAACTACACCGACATCAGCCCCACCGCAGGTTTCGCGTCCGCCTTCCAGAATGTCGGTCTGCCGGTTATCGCCACCATCATCTCGGCTTTCGCGGTCATCTCTATCCTGACCGTGATGCTGACCTTCCTGCTAGGCGTCACGCGCGTCTGGTTCTCGATGAGCCGCGACGGCCTGCTGCCCACCTGGTTCGCGGCAACGGACCGGCACGGCACCCCGCAGCGGGTCACCTGGATCGCCGGCATCGCCTCGGCACTGCTGGCCGGCGTGTTCCCCATCCGGGCCGTGGCGGACCTGACCAACATCGGCATTCTCGCCGCCTTCGTGGTGGTCTGCGTGGCCGTGATCGTGCTGCGCCGCACCCGGCCGGACGTGCACCGCACGTTCAAGCTGCCGTGGATGCCGGTGGTGCCCGCGTTCGGCGTGCTGGCCTCGGGATTCCTGATGCTGCAACTGCACTGGGAGACCTGGATGAGGTTCGGCGTCTGGCTGCTAATCGGCCTGGTCATCTACTTCTTCTACAGCCGCCGGCACTCGCTGATGAACCCGGAAAGCCCGCGCCACGGCCGCCACAAGACCCACACCTGACGTAGCGTTCACCTGGCGTTTTCCCGGGGCAGCTATGTTGCCTTTATGCCTGTCTTGCCACCGATCCTGAAGCCGCTGGTTGCCGCGCTGGCAGCGGTGCTGCTGTCCGCCGTCGTTGTTCCTGCCGCCCATGCAGTACCGGAACCCCGATCGGGGAAGCCGGATACTGGGAACATGCAGCAGGACACCGTCAGGATCGCCACCTACAACGCCAGCCTCAACCGTGCCGCCGAAGGCCAGCTGGCGGCGGACCTGACCACGCCGGGCAATGCGCAGGCCCGGAACATTGCCGAGGTAATCCAGCGGAACAACCCGGACATCCTGCTGCTCAACGAGTTCGACTACGACCAGGACCATGCGGCGGTGGATCTGTTCCGGATGAACTACCTGGAAGTCAGCCAGCACGGCCAGGCGCCCGTGAGCTACCCGTACGCCTACACCGCCCCGTCCAACACCGGCGTCGACTCGGGACTGGATCTGAATAACGACGGCGAATTGGGCACCGCCGATGATGCGTTCGGCTTCGGCGAATTCGAGGGGCAGTACGGCATGGTGCTGCTGTCCAAATTCCCGATCGAAACGCCGGGCATCCGCACTTTTCAGACCTTCCGTTGGCAGGACATGCCGGGCAACCTGATGCCCGCGGACTACTACTCCGCCGAGGCGCAGGAAGCGCTGCGGCTCTCCAGCAAGTCCCACTGGGATGTGCCGGTGCGGGTGGGCGGCAGGACGGTCCACATGCTCGCCAGCCATCCGACGCCGCCGTCCTTCGACGGGGACGAGGACCGCAACGGGCGGCGGAACAATGACGAGATCCGTTTCTGGGCGGACTACGTCTCCGGCGGCAAGCAGGCCGATTATATTTACGACGACGCCGGACTGCACGGCGGCCTGAAGCCCGGCGAACGGTTCGTGATTATGGGCGACCAGAACTCGGACCCGCGCGACGGCGACTCCTGGCCGGGCTCCATCGACCAGCTGCTGAAGCACCCGCGGGTCCAGGATCCGGAGCCGGCTTCAAGGGGAGCAGTGGACGCGGCGAGAAGCCAGGGAGCCAGCAACATCAGGCATCTGGGCGATCCGCGGCTGGACACGGCCGACTTCCAGGACCATCCGGCGCCCGGGAACCTGCGCGTCGACTACGTGTTGCCCTCGAAGAACCTCACCGTCAGCGGAGCCGGGGTCTTCTGGCCCGAGCTGGGGGAGCCGGGAGCAGACCTGACCGGCGAATTTCCGTTTCAGACCAGCGACCACAGGCTGGTCTGGGTGGATCTGAAGCTTCCGAGAGGTCCAGCTTGAGCCGGGCGGCCAGGCGCGTGTGCTAACCCCTGCGGCGCTGCCAAGCCAGGCTGTGTAGGACGAGTGCGGCGGCGAAGGCAGTCAGCCCGCCGGCAATGAGCCCCGGCGAGAGCATGCTGAGGAGGTATATCCACTCTGGTGGGCCGAAGCCCGAGTTGACGCCGAACGGATCGTTCATGGTCGTTACCGGTCCTAGCGCGGCCCAGAATCCCAAGGCAATGGCGCCCGCCCCCAGCAGCCAGAGGGCCAGCAGGAACGGATTGAACTTCGACCGCGGGGCCGGAGCGGCATCCTGCCCTTCTTCCCGCCCGGCCAGCTCGGGCGGAACGACCTCGGAGATGCCCGCCGCGCCGGTCAGGTCGGTGGAAGCGGGATGGGCCGCCGGGGTGGGACGGGGCGCCGCTGCTGCCGCAAATCCGGCCTCAGTTCGCTCAATGCCAGCGCTAGCCGCCCTGGACCCGTTACCCGCTGCCCGGTCCGTGGTCTCTGCGGAAAGGTCCTGCGGCCGGCCGTCGGCCGGTATCCGGTGCCCCCGCTGGTAGATCGGGTCGTACCGGTCATCGAACTGCGTCATGGCGTCCCCCAAATCTGTTGCAGAAAAATCTACCCGAACTTAGGCCGCGCTGTTAGGCTTGCACGCATGGGAACACTGATTTTCGAGTAGAGACGGTCTCCGCTGTACCGGCCGGCTCCAAAGCTGCCCAAAAGAAAATCCTGCTTGTTGAGGTTGTGCCTCCGAGTTCTTTTCCCCTAACTCTTGATGAAAAGACCCGTTTTGCCGGGCTTCCTTCCGGCTTCTGGCGCACCCTCTCAGGCGTACATCGTAAGAAACGGAGGAACCATGACCACCATCGACAACAACCCTGACGCGGCCAAGGCCGAACTCAACGTGCATCTTGCCCCCGCTGCCGCCGAGAAACTGAGCAAAGAGCAGCAGAAGCGGCTCGCGGACGCCAAGGGTGCCAAGAGCCCGGGGGATCTGCCCGGCTGGCACAGCATCGGCAACAGCCACAAGCCCACGCATGCCAGCAACAGGCGCGGGCCGGCGGAGAAGAAGGTCCGCTGGTAGCAGCGGGTCCCGCCGCTGGCCGCTAACACCGCAGGCTCCGGTTCAGTCGCAGGACTGGACCGGAGCCTGTGCCGTTGCCGGGACCGGTGGACCGGCCGCGGCGACGCTGCCAGCGGTGGGCGCTATTCGGCGTCGTGGTCTGTTTCGAGCACCTGCACCAGGGCATCGAGGGCCGCATCGGCGCCGTCGCCCTCGGCCCGCAGCACTACCTTTGAGCCGTGTTCGGCGCCCAGGCTCATCAGGGACAGGATGCTGGAGGCGTCCATGGCCTCGTCGGCGGGGGCGCCTTCCAGCGCGATGGTCACTTCCACCGGCTGGTCGCCGGCGGCCTCGGCGAAAATGGCGGCGGGGCGGGCGTGCAAGCCAACGCGGCTGGCTACGGTTGCGATACGTTCGGGCATGATTTCTCCTTTGTGACGGGACGTGCTTAGAGTCCGAGGGTTTCGAGCAAGGGCAGTTCGGCGCGCACGGCGGCGCGGGCTTCGGCAGCGGTGTCGGATCCCAGCGCCAGCGCAGCCAGCTGCTGGGCCCGCTCCAGCGGAACGGATTTGAGGACCGCGGCCACGGCGGCCAGCGAGCGGGCGCTCATGGACAGCGAGTTGATGCCCAGGCCAACAAGGACGACGGCGAGGGCCGGGTCCGCGGCCGCCTCGCCGCAGACTCCCACCGGTTTGGGTGCTTCCTGCAGGCTCGCCGCGCCGTCCACCGTGGCCTTAACCAGGTGCAGGACGGCGGGCTGCCAGGGATCGTTCAGCGCCGCCAGCGGGCCGAGCTGCCGGTCCGCCGCCATGGTGTACTGCGTCAGGTCGTTGGTGCCGATCGAGGCGAAGTCCACGCGCTTGAGGACCGAGCCGGCGGTCACCGCGGCGGAGGGAACCTCCACCATGACGCCGGGTGTTTCCAGCCCCGCGGCCTGGCAGAGTCCGGCGAAACGGCCGGCCTCCTCGGCGGTGGCGATCATCGGCGCCATCACCCAGACCTCGGCCTCGCTCTGGCCGGCCGCCGTGGCGATGGCCTGCAGCTGGCGCTCCAGCACGCCGGGGGTGGCCAGGTCCGTCCGGTAGCCGCGCACGCCGAGCGCAGGGTTGGGTTCGGTGCTGTCGGTCAGGAACGGCAGCGGCTTGTCGGCACCGGCATCCAGCGTCCGGACCACCACTTTCTTGGCCGGGAAGGCGTCGAAGACGGCCTTGTACGCGGCCACCTGTTCGTCGACGGCGGGTTCGGAATCGCGGTTAAGGAAGCAGAATTCGGTGCGCAGCAGGCCCACGCCCTCGGCACCTAACGCGGCGGCCGCCACTGCATCGGCTCCGCCGCCGACATTGGAGAGCAGCGGGACCAGATGGCCATCCGCCGTCGTACCCGTGCCGTCGAAGGGCTGCAACGGTTCGCGGGAGGCGTAGGCCGCGGCGAGGCCGCGCTCCGCCTCCCCGGGGGACGGCGTGACGATGCCCGCGGCGCCGTCCACGAAGACTTCCGTTCCCGGCGCCAGTTCGGTGGCGCCGGTGGCGGCGACGACGGCGGGCAGCCCGAGCGAGCGGGCGATGATGGCGGTGTGGGACTGCGGTCCGCCGCCGGAGGTGACCAGCGCCAGCACCATCGCCGGGTCCAGCGTGGCGGTGTCCGCCGGCGCCAGATCCTCCGCGGCCAGCACGAACGGCACGTCCGAGGCGGGGATGCCCGGGGCCGGTACGCCGCGCAGCTCGGCCACGATCCGGGCGCGGACATCGAGCACGTCGGTGGCGCGTTCGGCCATGTAGCCGCCGAGGGACTTGAGCTGTTCGGCGACCTGCTCCGCGGCTTCCCAGATGGCGCGTTCGGTGCCGCGGCCGGCCTCCAGCAGCTTGACCGCGGACTTGAGCAGCATCGGATCCGCGGCCATCAGCGCGGTGGCTTGGAGGACCTCGGCCGCCTCCTTGCGTGCACCGGCGGCGCGGTCCTTCAGCGCGGCCTGGACCGTCTTCGCCGCGGCACGCAGCCGGTCGGCCTCTCCCTCGGCGGTGGCGCCGGCCGGCAGCCCTGCACCGGGTGCCGGCTCGGCGACGGCCGGCGGCATCTGCAGTACCGGCCCGATCACTCGCCCCGGGCTGACGCCTACTCCGGTAATGCTGGTCATTGCGTACCCCTTGCTCAACTACTCGATGGCTTGTCTGTCAGCGTAGGCTGTCGCGGCCTAGGCCGCGACAGTTTCTGCCGGAGCGGTCTTCTTCGTTGCGTAGCGTTTCAGGGCCAGGACGGCCAGGGCCGAGACGATAGCTCCCACCACCACGGCTACCACAAACATAACCACATTGCCCATCGCAAAGAAGACGAAGATGCCTCCGTGCGGCGCCTGCGAGGTCACACCGGTGGCCATGGTCAGGGCGCCGGTCACCGCTCCGCCGAGCATGCTGGCGGGGATGACGCGCAACGGATCGGCCGCGGCGAACGGAATGGCGCCCTCGGAGATGAACGCCGCACCCAGCAGCCAGGCGGCCTTGCCGTTTTCGCGTTCGGCCAGCGAGAAGCGCTTGCGGTCCAGTACCGTGGCCAGGGCCATCGCCAGCGGCGGCACCATGCCGGCCGCCATCACGGTGGCCATGATCATCCACGGAGCCTGGTTGTCGGCGCTGCCTGCACCGAGGCCGGCGACGGCGAAGGCGTAGGCAACCTTGTTGACCGGTCCGCCAAGGTCGAAGCACATCATCAGGCCCAGGATGATGCCCAGGGCGGCGGCGGAAACACCGGTCAGGCCGGAGAGCCAGCCGTTCAGCGCAGTGGTCAGGCCGGCGATCGGGCCGCCGAGCACCAGGAACATCAGGCCCGAGGCCACAATGGAGGCCAGCAGCGGGATGATCACCACGGGCATCAGGCCGCGCAGCCAGCGCGGGACGGACCATTGTCCGATCAAGTGCGCGATCCAGCCGGCCAGCAGGCCGCCGACCAGGCCGCCCAGGAAGCCGGCACCCATGAAACCGGCAACCGCGCCGGCGGTGAAGCCCGGGGCGATACCCGGCCGGTCCGCAATGGCATAGGCAATGTAGCCGGCCAGCGCGGGGACCAGGAAGGCCATGGAGAGCGCGCCGATCTTGAAGGCGACGGCGCCCAGATAGGTGAGCAGTCCGCCGTCGGGCAGGTTGCCGAAATTGTTCTCCAGCACCACGGTGTCCGCGATATCGGTGATCGCGTAGCCGCCGAGCAGGAAGCCCAGCGCAATGAGCAGGCCGCCGCCGGCGACAAACGGAATCATGTAGCTGACGCCGGTCAGCAGGGCGCGCTTGAGCTTGGCGCCGATGCTTTCGCCGGCCTGGCCGGTCTGGTGCGAGGCCACGTCGGCCGTGCCGCTGACGCGCCGGGCGTTCGGGTCGTCCGCGGCGGCGAGTGCCTCGCGCAGCATCACGTCGGGTTCGTCGATGGCCCTCTTGACGGGGGACTGGATGACCGGCTTGCCCGCGAAGCGCTCCTTCTCGCGCACATCGACGTCGACGGCGAAGATCACGGCGTCGGCCCTGTCGATGACGGCAGGATCCAGCGGGGTCGCGCCGGCCGAGCCCTGGGTCTCGACCTGCACCTCGATGCCGGCTTCCTTGCCCGCGGCGACCAGGGAATCGGCCGCCATGTAGGTGTGGGCGATGCCGGTGGGGCAGGCCGTCACGGCAACCAGGGACTTGGGGCGGTTGGGATCGGCTGCGGCAGCAGCGGCGTGCCGGCCGTGCTGCTCGGTCACAGTGGCGGTACCGGCGGCTGCACCGGCACCTGCCGCGGCAGCCGTGCCTGCCCCGGCCGGGGCACCCGCGGCAGCAGGGGCGCTTTCGTCCGGGAAGAGCGCGCCGTTGACCAGTGCCACGATGTCCGAGGGCGACTCGGCGGCCCGCAGGCTGGCGGTGAAGTCCTTCTTGATCAGGGAACGGGCCAGCTTGGAGAGGAGTTTCAGGTGCTCCTTGTCGGCTCCCTCGGGCGCGGCGATGAAGAAGACGAGGTCGGCCGGGCCGTCCTTGGCGCCGAAGTCCACGGCGGGAGCCAGCCGCGCCATCGCGAGCGTGGGTTCGAGCACGGCGGAGGAGCGGCAGTGCGGGATGGCAATGCCGCCGGGCACGCCGGTGGCGGTCTTCTGTTCACGGGCGACGGCGTCGGCGTAGAGGCCGTCGAATCCGCTGGCGCGGCCGCTGTCGAGCACCACTTGGGTCAATTGCCGGATCACATCCTGGCTGGTGGTGCCGAGATTCTTATCCAAGGTGACAAGTTCTTCGGTGATGAGGTGGGACATGGCGTCTTCCTTGTGGGCGTGGAACTGACGGGAAATTGGGCTTGCGGGATGGAACGAAGTCAGGGGGCGGGAACGGAAAGCGAACTAATAACGACGGCGTCCGGCGTCGTCTGCGACAGGGCGGGCAAGGTGGTGCCGGGCAGCGCTGCCGCGGCGGCACCGTGGGCCACGGCCTGGCGGAGGCAATCCGCGGCGGCCGCGCCCGAACTGTGCGCCAGCAGGTAGCCGGCCAGGGAGGAATCCCCGGCGCCTACGGTGCTGCGCGCGCTGACCGGCGGATGCGTTGCGTACCAGGCGCCCTCCCGGGTGACGAGGACGGCGCCCTTGGAACCCAGCGTGGCCAGCACCGCCTCGGCGCCCTTATCCAGCAGGAGCGCGGCGGTCTGCGCGGTGAGTTCCGGGTCTGCCTCCAGCGCGGCCTCGCTGTGGACGCCGGCCAGTTCGGCCAGCTCCTCCGCGTTGGGCTTGACCAGATCCGGCACGGCGGCCGGGCCGGCGGCGAAGGCCTGGCGCAGCGGTTCGCCGGACGAATCCACGGCGATCCGTGGGGCAGCCGGGCCGAGTTTTTCGCGAACGCGGACGGTGAGCCGGGCGTAGAAATCGGCTGGTACGCCCGGCGGCAGGGAACCGGCGAGCACCAACCAGGCGGCGCCGTCGCACTTTGCCAGCACGGCCTCGGCGAGTTCTTCCTGCCGGCTGCTGTCCAGGTGCGGGCCGGGTTCGTTGATCTTGGTGGTGGTGCCGTCCGGCTCGGTCAGCGTGATGTTGCTGCGCAGGGCCTGGCCGATGGGCAGGCCCACGTACACCAGGCCGTCCTGCCGCAGCCCGGTGATCACGGGATCCTCGGGGTCGCCGGGGAGAATGGCCAGATTGGCGACGCCGGAAGCGGCCAGGGTGCGGGACACATTGACGCCCTTGCCGGCCGCCTGCTGGGAGGCGGCCACCGCGCGTTGCACGCTGCCGCGGATCAGGGAGCCGGACAGTTCGACGGTGCGGTCCAGGCTGGGGTTGGCCGTGAGGGTGATGATCATGCCACTACCACCTCGACATCCGCGGCCTCGAGCGCCTCGGCCAGTGCGGCCGGGGGTGCGGCGTCGGTAATCAGGGTGTCGATCTCTTCAAGGCCGGCGAAGCGGACCAAGGTTTCCTCCTCGAGTTTGGACGAATCCACCAGCGCGACCACGCGGCGGGCACAGCGGACTATTGCCGTTTTCACGGCGGCCTCCAAGGCATCCGGGGTGCTGAGGCCGAAGCAGGCATCGATGCCGTTGGCTCCGATGAACGCGATGTCCGGGCGCAGGGTGGCGAACTGTTCCAGCGTCCGCGCACCGATGCCCGCACTGGTCAGGCCGCGGACCCGCCCGCCGATCATTTCCAGCTGGAGCTTGGAGCCGGTAGAGATCCGGAAAGCGATGGGGACCGCGTGCGTGATGACCAGCAGGTCCTCGTGCCGCCCGTTGGACTCGGAGGCCAGCAGTTCGGCCAGCTGCTCCGTGGTGGTGCCGGCGTCGATCACCAGCGAGGCCGGGCCGGAGGGGATGAGCTCCAGGGCCTTGCGGGCAATCCGCTGCTTCTCCTCGTGCCGCTGGAGCTGGCGGCTGCCCAGGCTCTGTTCGCTGGTGCTGGCTCGGCCGGCAGCGACAGCGCCGCCGTGGACTCGGCGAAGCAAGCCCTGCTGTTCGAGGGTGGCGAGATCACGCCGGACGGTTTCCTTGGTGATGTCGAAGCGGTCCGCTAGTTCACCCACAGTGGCCCGGTTTTTGGCGGCCACAAGCTCACCGATCTTGCGGTGGCGTTCGGCGGCAAACATGTTTTCTCCTTCGAGAAGCTGAACCGGGAGGGGGAGTGATTGGTGTCACGTTGATCTTTGTTTTGATGACTTTATCTGTGTTTATTTCTGATTGTCAATGAAAACCAACATAAAAACAGAAAAGCGGGCCTCCGGGAGTTCCCGGGAGCCTTAGGGGGAGCTCTTATACAGTGGGTGCCATGAGGGCAGATGTCCGCAGGTTGATGCTCCTCCAGGCCGGCAACGTGCTGCTCCTGGCGGCCGGACTGGGCGTGGTGGTAATTGGCGTTGACGTCCTGACCGCGCTGCTGGTGGGGTCCTTCGGGGACCCGGGGCTAGGCGGGTTTGGTGCCATTGTGATGCTTGGCGGCGGTCTGCTGTCCCTGGTCTTCGGTATCTTCGCCTACCGTTGGACGGCCCGGGGGGAACGCTATGCACCGCTGTTCGGTGTGCTCGGCTGGGCGGTGCTGTGGCTGCCGCTGTCCCTCGCCGCGGCCGTACTCACGGGCGGGCATCCGGCGGCGTCGTTCATCGCTACCGGGATCAGCGGGGTGGGGATTGTGTTCTCACTGGTCGCGCTGGGCAGCAAGAAGCCGCGCTGAGCGGACGGGTGGTAGAAGTAGTCCATGACGACTGCCGTATGGTCCCGCCCCGAGGACGAGCGCGCCGGCACCGAGCTGCTGGTCATGATCCACGGCTACGGCTCCTCCGAGGAGCGGGTGCTGCCGCTGTTCGAGGCGCTGCCGGCGAATGTGACCGGGGTGGCGCTGCGCGGCCATTTCGACGTCGGGGCCAACTACGGCTGGTTCCTGCTGGATGCGTTCCTCGCCTCGGACTTTGCCGACGTCGTCAGCTCGGCCAACAAGGTGTTCGCCTGGTTGGACCCGGTGCTCGCGTCCGGCAAGTTCACCGGCACCAGCCTGCTGGGCTTCTCCCAGGGCATGGCCATGGCGACCACGCTGATCCGGCTGCGGCCCACAGCCTTTCGTGCCGCCGTCGGGCTTTCAGGTTTTGTGTTGGAGAACGAACTGCTGACCCTGACGGATGACCTGGACGGCACGCTGCCGTTCTTCTGGGGGCGGGACGCCGCGGACGTAGTGATCCATCAGGATGCGGTGGACTACGCGGCGGACTGGCTGGAGGCCCACACCCGGCTCACGGCGCGCACGTATCCCGGGATGGGGCACAACATCGGGCCGGAGGAGATCCGCGACGTCGGAATTTTCCTGAAGACCTACCTAGGCTAGAGGCCGTTGTCCCGGGTGTCGTCGCGGCGGACGGTCTCCCCGGTGTGCGGGTCGTGCAGCTGCCGGCTCTCGGTCACGCGGCGCCTGCTGGTGCCGGCCATGACCACCGAGATGATCAGGCCCAGCACGCCCACGCCCATCAGGATCCAACCGACCAGCGTCAGGTCGATAAAGTCGACGACGTCGGCCACGGCGAACGCGAGGATGGCGCCGATGGCGATCAGGGCAATCGAAGATCCGATTCTCATAACCAACTACTCCTTGTTCCTGACGCCAGCCTGCCGATGGCCGCGGGCGTCGATAGAGGAATACTGCGGTGCTTTCCTCAGCATACTGATCTTGTTGCCGCGCCGGGGAAAATTACCGGTTCCCGGCGTGCTGCGGAGCCGGTGATCTAGTGTTAAGGCGAAGGCCATGTCCGCTACCTCAAGGAGGACTTCGTGGCGAAGAACAGGAAATTCAACCCGGCGGTCAAGATGGCTGCCGGTGCGGCTTTTGACGAGAAGGGCAACCCCAAACCGGCTGTCGCCAACGGAATCATGAAGGCCCTGGATGTCCAGCGCCCGCTGGTATTGGCCAACCTGAACCGGTTGCGGAGCAAGTACCCGGAGGCCTCGCCGGCCGAGCTGTCCGCGAAGCTGGAGAAGTACTACCTTTCCGCCATCACCGGTGGTGGGGCGGCCGTGGGCGGATCCGCATTGATCCCGGGCGTGGGCACCATCGCCGCCCTGGGACTTTCCGCGGCCGCGACCGTAGGGTTCCTGGAGGCGACCGCGCTCTATGCGCAGTCCATCGCCGAGCTGCACGGGATCCACACGGACAACCCGGAACGGTCCCGCACCATGGTCATGGCCATCCTGATGGGCGAGGAAGGCAGCGCCCTGATCCGCGAACTGGCCGGCCAGACCAACGGGCGGAACAAGCCGGGCCAGGCGTGGGGCAACGTTATCGGGACCAGCATGCCTGCGGGCATGATGGGCACCATCATGGACAGCATGCGCCGGCGCTTCCTGAAGAAGTTCCTGGCCAAGCAGGGTACTGCCCTGCTCGGCCGTGCTGTGCCGTTCGGTATCGGGGCCGTGGTGGGCGGTGCCGGCAACCACATGATGGGCCGCCGCGTCATCGAATCCACCCGCGAGGCCTTCGGCGAGCCGCCGCTGACCCTGCCGATGTCCCTGGTGGAGGAGCTGGCCCAGCGCAAGCACCTGATTCCCCGCAGGAACCTGATTCCGGGCAGGCGCAAGGAGCTTGGCGCGGGTGCTGGCGCTACAGGCGCATCCGGCGGTGTAGTTGCAGGCACGGCGGTGGGTGCCACGCCGTTTTCCACGACGCATGCCGGACCTGAGTCCTCCCAGTCGCCTCGGCCGGAGGATCTTGCGGCGTCGCCGGGGCCGGATCTGCCGGCCGAGACGGACCCGCAGACCGGGCAGCACCGCGGAGCCGAGCCGGATGACGTCTGAGTAGGCCGCGTTGCGGAGCTACCCGAAGACGGCGTGGGCGATGGCGAAGATGACCAGGCCGGCCAGGGATCCGACTACCGTGCCATTGATCCGGATGAACTGCAGGTCCCTGCCGACCTGCAGTTCGATCTTGCGGGAGGTTTCCTCGGCGTCCCACCGCTCCACGGTTTCGGTGATGACGGACGCGATCTGGGACCGGTAGGTCCTGACGAGGTAACCGGCGGCCTCCTCGATCCAGCCGTCCACCTTGGCGGCGAGTTCCGTGTCCGAGGCCAGCCGGTTGCCGAAGTCGCGGACGGCTGTGGTGAACTTGCGGCTGAGCTCGCTCTGCGGATCCTCGACTGCCTCCAGCAGGGCGCGCTTGAGGGTGTCCCACGTCCGGACTGCCAGCTGGCGTACTTCCGGATCGCCCAGCGCGTTCTTCTTGAGGTTCTCCACCCGGGCGATCATGTCCGGGTCGGTCTGCAGATCCTGGGCCAGCGACTGGAGGTAGACGTCCAGCTGCTGCCGGACCTGGTGCTCCGGGTCCGCCTGCACGGCGGCAATGAACTTGTACAGCTCGAGGTGGACCTTGTCGCCCATCAGCGAGTCCACAAAGGAGGGAACCCAGGTGGGGGAGCGGTCCGCCACCAGCCGGGCCACCGTTTCCTGGTTGTCCAGCACCCAGTCTGCTGCACGGTCCAGCAGCAGCTCCACCAGTTTGAGGTGGTGGCCGTCGTCGAGCAGCCGTTTGGCCAGCTTGCCCAGCGGCGGGCCCCATTCCGGATCCAGCAGGTGCCGCCGCGCCATCGACTCGATGACGTCCTGGACATCCTCGTCGTTGAGCACCAGCATGGCGGCGCGGATGGCGGTGGCACCTTCCCGGGCTACCCGGTCCGCATTTTCGGGCCGGGCCAGCCAGGCGCCGGTTTTCGCGGAGACCCCCAGCGAGGCGATCTTGGTTTTGACCACCTCTTCGGAGAGGAAGTTCTCCTCCACAAAGGAGCCCAGGCTGGCACCGATCTGGTCCTTCTTGCGCGGGATGATCGCCGTGTGCGGGATCTTCAGGCCCATCGGGTGCTTGAACAGCGCCGTGACCGCGAACCAGTCCGCGAGTGCACCCACCATGCCGCCTTCGGCAGCGGCACGGACATACTGCAGCCAGGGATACTGCTCCTGCAGGGCGAACGCCACGATGAAGATCACCGCCATGAGCACCAGCATTCCGGTGGCCAGGCGTTTCATTTTCGTTAGCCCGGCGGCGCGTTCGGCATCCCCGATAACGCTGCGGCCGTCGTCGTACATCAGCTGTGTGCTCATCTGGCCTCCGCGGCAAAAAGTTCTGGGACCCGTCAAGCTAAGTTAACCAGTCCGTCGTGGTGAAAGCGGGTTGCGGTCGGCAAATTCACGTACGGTGAAAACCATGAAGCATAAGATCTTCGCCCACCGCGGTTCCAGCGAACAGTACGCGGAAAACACCCGGGCCGCCTACCTGCAGGCGATTGCCGACGGCGCCGATGGGCTTGAGTGCGACATCCACCTGACCGCGGATCTGAAGCTCATCTGCTTCCACGACTTTGACCTGGACCGCACGTCCACCGGAACCGGCCACGTTGCCGACCATACGCTGGAAGAGCTGCTGCGGCTGGACTTCTCGTCGTGGCGCGGCGTGCCGATTCCGCCTGAGTACGGCGGCGTGGCGGACCAGTTGCTCACGCTGGACGCGCTGATCGACCTCATGCGCGAGGCCGGCCGTCCGCTCGACCTGGCGATCGAGCTCAAGCACCCCAGCCCGTTCGGCCAGACCCTCGAGGACGAACTGCTGAAGTACCTGATGGCCGAGGGGTGGGATCCGGAGACGTCGAGGCTGGGCAACCTCAAGCTCTCGTTCATGAGCTTCCATCCCGACACAGCCAAACATCTGGAAGACCATGTGCCCACGGACCACTTGTGCCAACTGCTGGACAACATTGAGGCCGAAGAGATCAAGAGTTCCCTCTTCATGGGCTCCCTGACAGTGGGCGCCGTGGTGGCGCTGCTGCGCCGGGCCCTGTCCGAAGGCGAGGCGCTGATCGAACAACGTGCCGTAGGGATGGCCGGACCGGGCATTGACTACATCAGGTCGCACCGGCCTCTGATCGAGCGCTGGCTCGCGGCGGGCCTGCGCTTCAGGGTCTGGACCGTCAATGAGCCGGACGACGTCCGGCTTTGCCACGAGCTGGGGATCCACGAAATCACCACCAACCGGCCCGTGCAGGTGCGGCAACTGCTGGAACAGCTGGAGGCCGGTGCCTGAGCTGTGCGAATAGCCGCCGCAGAATAACGCGGACCGTGGCACACCTGCTCCTGCCTGTGGTTGAGTGGAGAAATGGCATCTCCAATTGAGGACTACGCGCTCATATCGGATCTGCACACGGGGGCACTGGTCTCCCGGAACGGCAGCATGGACTGGCTCTGCTTCCCACGCTTTGATTCAGATTCGACGTTCGGTGCCCTGCTGGGCACTGAAGAGCACGGCCGCTGGCTGCTGGCTCCGGATGGTAGCCGTGAGCAAACCGATGTCCCGCTGGGCACAGGGCCGGCAGGGGAAACGGCCGGTCAAGGTGCCGGGCCCGCCGAGGGTACCGGCGACGCAGGCCAGCAGATCGACCCCGATGCCGCCGCGAGCGGCGCCGACGCGAAAGCCCGGGACCGGGACGGGGCCACGGAGGGCAAGGCCGCTGCCGGCGGGAGCGCCACGGCAGTAGTCTCTGACCAGGACCAAGGACAGGATCTGACTGTGGAGGGTGGCGCTACCACGGAGGCTGTGCACCGCGGCGGCGAGGTCCGCGGACAAGCCAAAGACCCGCGCGGAGATCACGCCCGGCGGGAAGGATCCGTTCATGGCGAGGAA
Organism: Arthrobacter sp. B055-34; assembly: GCF_059090425.1. Taxonomy (NCBI): domain Bacteria; kingdom Bacillati; phylum Actinomycetota; class Actinomycetes; order Micrococcales; family Micrococcaceae; genus Arthrobacter; species Arthrobacter sp. B055-34. The sequence goes on along the minus strand of NZ_JBNHFQ010000010.1, from coordinate 14,470 downwards.
GGCAAACCCACCGGCGCGGACGAGCAGAATGAAGCAGAACGCAAGAAGCGTGCCGGAGCCCCCGTCGTCGTCGAACGCAGTTACATCGACTCCAGCTTTGTGCTCCGCACCCGCTGGAGGACGGACACCGGCGACGCCACCATTACCGAGTTCATGCCCGTAGGCGACCGCCGGGCCTCCCTGGTCCGCCGGGTAGAAGGCGTCAGCGGCACCGTGACCATCAGCCAGGAGATCGTGGTGCGATTCGGCTACGGTGTTGTGGTGCCGTGGGTCAGCCGGGTCAGAAACGAGGACGCCGACGAGGAATCCATTGTCGGCATCGCCGGCCCGGACGCTGTGGTCCTGCACGGGTCCAACCTGCCCCACGCCAAGGACCGCCGGCACCGCGGCCAATTCGTGGTTAAGGCCGGCGAAACCGTTGACTTTGAACTGTGCTGGTTTCAATCGCACCGCCCGGTTCCGCCCATGATCGACGTGGACCAGGCACTGGAAGACACCCTGATGTACTGGCGGGACTGGTCCTCGCGCTTCCCTCCGCAAGGGGAATACCACGAGATGGTCAAGCGCTCGCTGCTGGTGCTGCGCGCGATGACCCACGAGACGACCGGCGGGATCGTCGCCGCGCCCACCACGTCGCTGCCCGAGCATTTCGGCGGGGAACGCAACTGGGACTACCGGTACGTCTGGCTCAGGGACGCCGCCCTGACGCTGGAATCCATGATGACCCACGGCTATGAAAAAGAGGCGCTGGAATGGCGCAACTGGCTGCTGCGCGCCGTCGCCGGCGACCCGGAGGACCTCCAGATCATGTACGGCCTGGCCGGTGAGCGACATCTGGCCGAGCGGGAGCTGGACCAGTTCCCCGGCTACGCGGACTCGAAGCCGGTGCGGATCGGCAATGGCGCCGTCGGGCAGTACCAGGCGGACGTGATCGGCGAGGTCATGGTGGTGCTCGAGAAACTGCGCAACATGGGCGGTCAGGAGGACCATTTCTCCTGGCCCTTGCAGAAGGCTCTGCTGCACTACATCGAGAAGCATTTCGACAACAAGGACCACGGCATTTGGGAGATGCGCGGCAAGCAGAAGTATTTCACCCACTCGCGTGTGATGATGTGGGCTGCCTTCGACCGCGGGGTGCGCGCCGTGCGCGACCACGGGCTGGACGGCGAGGCGGAGCACTGGGCGGATCTGCGTGACGAACTCCGCGAGGAGATCATGGAGCAGGGGTTCAATAGGGAGATCAATTCGTTCGTCCAGACCTACGGGAGCACCGAGGTGGACGCTTCCCTGCTGGTGATCCCGCAGGTGGGATTCGTGAAGTACGACGACGACCTGATGCTGGGTACTGTGGCCCGCCTCGAGCAGGAGCTAGTTGATGAGTTCGGCTTGATCCTGCGGTACCGGACGGAAGCCGGCTTAGATGGCCTGGAGCCGGGCGAGCACCCGTTCCTGGCCTGTTCCTTCTGGCTGGTGGAGCAGTACGCCCGGTCCGGCCGGATCGAAGACGCCCGCGAGCTGATGGACCAGCTGGTGGGCTACGCCAACGAACTGGGGCTGATGGCCGAAGAGTACGACCCGGTGAACAAGCGCATGGCGGGCAACTATCCGCAGGCCTTCTCGCATCTGGCCCTCATCCGGGCCGCTGACGCCATCAACGGCCACGCACAGGAAGCTCTGTAGTTCCTGTGGAGGACTAGTCTGGTGGGGTGAAGTTATTGCAGTCCCCCGCGGTGAAGGTGGGGCTTTCCATCGCCATCGCCACCGGGCTCTACGGGATCTCGTTCGGCGCCCTGTCCGTGGCGTCAGGTCTGGACTTCTGGCAGACCATGGCCCTGAGTTTCCTGCTCTTCAGCGGCGGCTCCCAGTTCGCCTTCATTGGCGTTATCAGCGGCGGCGGCACCGGCATTGCGGCGATGAGCGCTTCGGCGCTGCTCGGCATCCGCAACGGGATCTACGGCATGCAGATGAACGCCCTGCTGTCGCCGCCGAACTGGCGCAAACTGCTGGCCGCCCAGGTCACTATTGACGAGTCGACCGCCACTGCGTCCGGGCAGACCGACCCGGGCGAGCAGCGCCGCGGCTTCTGGACCGCCGGGGTGGGCATCTTCATCCTGTGGAACCTGTTCACCGCCGTGGGCGCGCTCGCCGGTAACGCCTTGGGCGATCCGAAGCAGTGGGGACTGGACGGGGCAGCCGTGGCGGCGTTCCTGGCACTGCTGTGGCCCCGGCTCAAGGGCAAGGAGCCGGCCGCCATCGCCGTCGTCTGCGGTTTGGCAACGCTGCTGGCGGTCCCCTTCCTGCCGAGCGGCGTTCCCATCCTGGTCGCCGCGGGCGTCGCCGGGGCCATCGGCTGGTTCGCGCATAATCGCGTTCCCACCGGCATGGCCCCGGACATCGAACCCTACGACGAGCCGTATTCCGAGCACGACTGCCATCACATGGTGCTGCCCGAAGACGCCACGGCCAGCCGCGGCCGGGGCAAGAACGGCTCGCACCAGAGGAGGCCCGAATGAGCCTGTGGTTCTGGATTCTCGTCGCCTGCGTGGTCAGCTACGCCACCAAACTCGTGGGCTATCTGGTGCCGGCGAAGTGGATGAAGAACGAGCGGATGTCCCGCGTTGCTGCCACGCTGACCATCGGCCTGTTGGCCTCGCTGACGGTGGTCAACGCCTTCTCCTCGGGGCAGCAGCTGACCTTCGATGCGCGGTTCGGCGCACTGCTGGCCGCCGCGGTAGCCCTGGTGCTGCGCGCGCCGTTCCTCGTCGTCGTCATCGCCGGCGCCGCTGCGGCGGCCCTGCTCCGCCTCGCCGGCTGGGGCTAGGCAAGACCGGCAAACTCTGTGCCCACGGACCCTTGACGCAGTTGCCATGGCGTCGGAAGGTGGGGGTGTTAAGAGGAGGCGGTGACCATGGAGGAAAAGCGCTGGTCGGTGGAGATCGTCATCGACGAGTACGAAGGGAAAACGCGGGCCGAGGCCAAGTTGAAGGCGGACGGCGGAGGAGATCACCGGGGAATCGGGTTGGCCCGGCTCAATCCGATCGACTCCGACGTCCCCAAGATCGGCGATGAGCTGGCCGCTGCACGGGCCCTGTCGGACCTGGCGCATCAGCTGATCGAAGCCACGGCGTCGGATATCGAAAATTCGACCAAGGAGCGGGCGCACCTCAAGGGCTGACAAGGAGCGCAGCCGGGACGAACGCGCTGCGCTGATTAAGGACGGCGTTGGCTACGTGCGCTGACTAACGACGGCGGCAGCCGCCTCGGCGATGACCTTTTCTTCGTCCGTGGGAACCACCAGGACGGGAATGGCGGATCCGGCGCCGCTGATGACGCACGCCTCCTGCGGATCGTCGGCCGCCGAGTTGGCCGCGCTGTCCAGCGTGATGCCCAGCACGCCGAGGCGGTCGACGGCGAGGGCGCGGAACGCGGCGGAGTGCTCACCAACTCCGGCGGTGAAGACCAGGGCCTGGGCGCCGCCGCAGGCAACATGGTACGCGCCGACGTACTTGGCCAACCGGTAGCTCGCGACCTCCAGCGCCAGTGCCGCCCTGGCGTCGTCGTTGTTTGCGGCTTCGACGATCCGGCGCATATCGCTCTCCCCGGCCAGGGCCTTCAGCCCGGATTCGTGGTTGAACAGCTCCTGCAGGTCGTCCGGGGTCCGGCCGGTCTGCTGCAGGAAGAGCACCAGCCCGGGATCGAGATCGCCCGGCCGGGTGCCCATGACCAGACCCTCTAGCGGGGTCAGCCCCATCGAGGTGTCCACGCTTCGGCCGCCGGAGATGGCGGTGGCCGAGGCGCCGTTGCCCACATGCGCAATCACGGCGTTGAAGGAACCGGGCGGGATGCCGAGCAGCCTGGCCGCCTCTCCGGTGACGTATTCAAAGCTGCTGCCGTGGAAGCCGTAGCGCCGGATTCCATGTTCGCGGTACAGCTCATCGGGCAGGGCATAGCGCCAGGCGTGTTCGGGCAGCGTGCGGTGGAAGGCAGTGTCGAAAACGGCCACCTGCGGAATGTCCGGCCACTTCTTGCCGATCGCCCGGATGCCTTCGGCGTTCGCCGGGTTGTGCAGCGGCGCTAGCGGGCTGAGGCGCTCGATCGTCTCCAGCACCTCGGGCGAAATCAGCACGGGGCGATCATAGTCCTCGCCGCCGTGCACCACCCGGTGGCCCACCACGTCAATCTCGCGGGAGCCGAGCTGCCGGTCCAGCTCCTTGGCCATGGCCTCAAGGGCGTCGGCGTGGTCGCGGACTTCGCCGTCGCCGATCTGCCCAATGCTGCCGTCGGTCAGGACCGCGTTGTCCTCCGCGGGGACCTCGCGCACCTGGTACTTCAGCGACGAGGAGCCGGAGTTGATGACGAGGATCAGCATAAAACGTGCCTCCCGGGGAAGAGTGGTCCACCCCCATCCTGCCAAAGCCGGCCGCCGCGGACTACCGCCGGGCAAAGCCTGTTGCGCCGCAGGTGGCTGTGGAAGACTGGGCTCATGCTTGTAGCCTTCTCTGTTTCTCCATCCGGGGCGCCTGCCACAGGGCCCGCACCACACGATGCTTCGGTCCACGGGGCCGTCGCTGCCGCCGTGAAAATTGTCCGCGAATCGGGCCTGCCCAATAAGACGGACGCCATGTTCACCACCATCGAGGGTGAGTGGGACGAGGTCTTCGACGTCATCAAGCGGGCCACGGAAGCCGTCGGACAGTTCGGCGAGCGGGTGTCGCTGGTCCTGAAAGCGGACATCCGGCCCGGCTACTACGGGGAACTGACCGGCAAGGTGGAACGGCTGGAAGCAGCCATCAGCGAACAGGACCGAACATGAACGCCGGCTCGGGAGAGCGCTGGGTGGAGGTGGAGGACTACCTCACCGCCACGCTGGTCGGCGAAGACGAGGCGCTGGCCGCGGCCCGTGACGCCACCGCGGCCGCCGGAATGCCGCACATCGAAGTGGCCGCGCCGCAGGGAAAGCTGCTGATGCTGCTGGCCCGGTTGACCGGTGCCAGGAAGGTGCTGGAAATCGGCACCCTGGGCGGCTACAGCACCACGTGGCTGGCGCGCGGATTACCGGACGACGGCGAAGTGGTCACCTGCGAGTACGAGGCGCGCCATGCCGAGGTAGCGCGGGAGAATCTGGATCGGGCCGGCGTCAGTGCCAAGGTCAGCATCCGGGTGGGCGCCGCACTGGACACGCTGCCGCAGCTCGAGGCTGAAGGCGTGGGCCCCTTTGACCTGGTTTTCATCGACGCCGACAAGGAAAACAACGCCAACTACGTCAACTGGGCGCTGAAGCTGACCCGCTCCGGCAGCCTGATCGTGGTGGACAACGTAGTCCGCGGCGGCAGCGTACTGGATGCGGACCAGGCCGGGGCGGGCGGGGATGATGCGGAGGCGGCGGCCATCCGTGGCACGCGCGATGCGTTGGCGCTGCTGGGCAGCGATGACCGGCTGGATGCCACGGCCGTGCAGACCATCGGCTCCAAGGGCTGGGACGGCTTCGCCTTCGCGGTTGTGAAGTAGGCGGTTTCCGGCCGGGCGGCGGACGTCTTACGATCAACGGTATGACTGCGCCTGATTTCGCCGACCGGAACGGCTGATGGGACGGCGCAAGCGCGGCCGGAACCCCGAGCCGACCGCTGCTACTGCCGGGCCCGCCGAAGGCCGGTACGAGATTTCCTCCGGCGTGGCCGAACTGGTCCGGGACGCCGACGGCACGGACGCCTGGCTGCTGAAAATCAACGGGGTCCAGTCATCGCATGTAGTGATCGGCGAGCCCGAGCGGCTGGACTTCGAGTACATGCGCTGGATGGCGGCGCTGATCGAGTCGCACTGGCCGGCAACGGGTTCCCTGCGGGCGCTGCATCTGGGCGGCGGGGCCTGCTCGATGGCGCGTTACCTCGCGTCGCGCTACCCGGACGCGCGGCAGGTCGTCGTCGAAATCGATGCCAAACTGGCCGAGCTGGTCCGGCAATGGTTCGATATCCCCAAGGCGCCGCTGGTGCGCATCCGGGTCGGCGAAGCCCGCGAGGTCACCGAGTCGCTGTCCGAAAACAGCCGGGACCTGATCATCCGGGACGTCTTTGCCGGCAGCCAGACCCCGGACAGCCTGGTCACGCTGGAGTTCACCCAAGCCGCCCGCCGGGTGCTGGCACCGGGCGGAATCTATCTGGTCAACTGCGGGGACACCCCGCAACTGCTCCTCGCCCGCGCCGAGGCCGCCACTATCTCAAGCGTCTTCGAACATACCTTGATCATCGCGGACCCGCCTATGCTTAAAGGGCGGCGCTATGGCAACGTCATCATCGCCGGCAGCGATATTCCGTTCGGTGACGACCCGCAACTCGTGCGGGCCCTGCTGGGCGGCGCAGTTCCGGCCCAGCTCTGGGGTCGTGGGGAAGTGGCGAAGTTTTCCATCGGGGTTGCCGTTCTGCAAGATCCGGCATCTAATTAGGATCGTTTCACCGATTGTTGTGACTTGTCAGCAGGTTCTGTATTACATTAGGAAATGAACGGTCGTGGGAGACCGTAAAGGCCCGGGAGGGATCCGCTTGCGGTGAACTCTTCGGAGGCAGACCGGGGACAAAATCGGCTTCGACACTATGGATGGTGGCTGGAGCACCCTGTCTGCTTAACCGGACCTGATCCGGTGCCGGATGCCGGGAGCTGAAGCCTAATCCCCCCAAGTTAGGCCCAGCACCCGGCATCTCGGTTTTAATCCGTCAGGCCATGCCCAGGAGCTGCTCGATCGGCCCGATCCCGAAAAAGATCACAAACGCCGCGGCAACCGCCCACATGAGCGGATGCACGTCCTTGGTGCGGCCCTGCACGGCGCGGATGATGACGTAGGCGATGAAACCGGCGCCCAGGCCGTTGGCAATCGAGTAGGTGAACGGCATCAGGGTGAAGGTCAGGAAGGATGGAAGGGCCACGCCCCAGTCCGACCAGTCGATCCGGCCCACCTGCGACACCATCATGAAACCAACGACGACGAGTGCCGGGGCCACCGCCTCGAACGGCACCAGGTAGATCAGCGGCGTGAAGAACATTGCGACGACGAAGAGCAGGCCGGTGACGATGCTTGCCAGTCCGGTCCGGGCGCCTTCCCCGATCCCGGCGCCGGATTCAACGTAGATCTGGTTGGAGGAGACCGAGGCTCCACCGCCGGCGATGGCGCCGGCCGCATCGACCAGCAGCACCCGGTCCACGTGCGGGATGTTGCCTTCCTTGTCGGTCAGGCCGGCCTCGTTGGCCAGGCCCACCATGGTGCCCATCGCGTCGAAGAAGATACTGAGCAGGATGGCGAAGGCCAGGAGGCTGGCGGCCGTGACGCCGAGTTCGCTGAACGCGCCGAAGACGTTGACCTGGCCGATCAGGCTCAGGTCCGGGGCGCTCCAGTCCGGCAGGCTCGGCGTGACCAGCGACCAGCCGGTGGGTACCCCGGCGCCCTGGGAACCGGGGTGGGCTACGGCCTCCACGATTAGGGCGAAGACGGTGGCGGCCACGATGCCGATCAGGATGGCGCCTCTGACCTTGCGCACCACCAGGGCCATGGTCAGGACCAGGCCGAAAATAAAGACCAGGGTGGGCCAGCCCATGAGCTTGCCGTCGAAGCCCAGCCCCACCGGTACGGTCGTGCCGGCAACGTCGGGGACGCGGCGGACGAAGCCGGCGTTGACCAGGCCGATCAGCGCAATGAACATGCCGATGCCCACCACGATGGCTGTTTTCAGGCTCGCGGGAACAGCCCTGAAGACGGCCGTTCTGAAGCCGGTCAGCACCAGGATCAGCATGGTGACACCGGAGAGCACCACCAGGCCCATGACATCGGGCCACGTGAGGCCGGGATTGCTGGCCACGGTGACGGCAATGAACGCGTTGACACCCAGACCGGTGGCGAGGGCGAACGGATACTTCGCCCAGGCTCCCATGACGATGGTCAGCACGCCGGCCACCAACGCGGTGACGGCAGCCACGCGGGCACCACCGAGTTCATCGCCGTTCGAGTCTGCGCCGCTGAGAATCAGCGGATTGAGCACCACAATGTAGCTCATGGCAAAAAAGGTAGCTAGACCACCGCGGATTTCACGCGAGTAGTTGGAGCCTCTTTTGGTGATCTCAAAATAGGTGTCCACCTTGGCCAGGAAGCCCTGTTTGGTCTGTACATTTCCCTGTCGGGGCATGGAGAGGTCCTCCGCAGAAGTGTTGGGATGGCGCGTTTCCCATGAATCCTAACCCTCGACGTAGGCTGGAGGAGTGAAAAAGCTTCTCCTGAGTGCCTCCGCAGCCGTTAGGTTAGTCACGGCTGTGCTGATGGCCGCCGCCTTCGTACTGTTCCCCGCCGCCGGGGCGCAAGCCCATGATGAACTTCTCTCGCACACCCCGGAAGACGGTGCGACGGTGGAGACCATGCCCGAGGAGCTGACACTGACCTTCAGCAACGTCCCCGTGGCGCTGGGTTCCGTAGTGCAGATCCAAGATTCGTCGGGCACCAACTGGGCCGACGGCGAGGTGCAGATCACGGATACCGAAGTCAGCCAGCCGATCAAGGCCGATGCGCCTGCGGGCGAATACTCGGTGGTGTGGCGGGTGGTGTCATCCGACGCCCATCCGATTGAAGGGAACTTCACCTTTATGGTGGAATCCGGCGCAGAGGGCACAGAAGGTGCCAGTGCTGGCGCCAGCGCCGGCGCGGGCACGCCCGAGCCGATCGAGACGCAGGAAAATCCGGCCGACGAGCCGGCGGGCCTCACGGTAGCCGGCCAGACCGTTCCGTGGAGCGTCCTCGGCATGGTCGCCGTGCTTGTGGTGCTTGGCGTCGTCATCGGCGTGACGGCTAAGCGCCGTCTCGGCAAGGGCGGCGAGTAGCTCAGGCGGTAAGCATGCGGCCGCCGGCAATGGCATCGCCGACCAGCTTGGCCTGCCGGACAATCTCCCGGGTGCTGGGCGTGAGCAGATCGGCCACGCCCACCAGGTAGAGGCCCAGGGACTTCAACGATGTCCGGAGGTCCTTGCCGAGGCTGAGACCGAGGCCGCGCAGGAACCGGCGGACCTGGTTCTGCGGGCAGTCCGTCAGCACCACCGACTCCGCCTGCAGGATGCCCTGCTCCGTGTGGATGACCCACTTCTGCTGCGGGTCCCGGCTCAGTTTGCTGGCCATCGTGCTGGAACGGACGTCCAGGCAGTGGCTGGTGGCATAGCCGCGGAGCAGCCGCAGCAGTTCCGAGCGTTCCGTCAGCGAGACCGAGTCCGTCATGACACTCCGGCGCTTGCCGGCCGAGCCCATGCCCTCCAGCACAATGGAGGCGACACCGTGCCTGCTCAGTTCACTGGCCACGGCGAGGCCGGGCAGGCCGGCACCAATGACGACGGTGGTGGTGGACTCGATCGGTACGTCTGCAGGGCACACAGCACTCACCGTACAGCCTCCTCGAACGGATAGAGAGTGCCACGGCGGCGGGATCCGCATCGGGCACAGGTCACAGGCCGAGGGAGAGCTCGACAGCGATTTCTCGAAGCCTATCCAAATTTGCCCTCCCTGAGAAGAGGCTTCTCTGGGAGTAAGCTGAGAGTAGATGGCAACGGAGCAGTTGCCCCTTCGAGGGAGGCGGGAGCAATGACAAACGCAACACCCGGTAATGCCAACCACGGCGGAACGCCCCGCGGAATCGTGGTTGGTGTGGACGGTTCGGACCAGAGCCATTGTGCACTGGTATGGGCAGCCCAGGAGGCACAAAAACGCCGGACCCCGCTGCATGTCATCACCGCCTATACCGTTCCCGTCTTCGCCGCTTCGAGCATGGATGCCGGCTACGCCACCTTGGACGATGCGGTGATCCGCGAGGGCGCAGAAGCCGTGCTCCAGCAGGCCGTGGAGAAGCTGGACGGCTACGGCGTCGAGGTCCATGCCACGGTGGAAACCGGGGACGCCGCCGGGGTGCTTCTGGAATTGTCCGAAGAGGCGGAGCTGGTAGTTGTCGGTACGCGTGGACGCGGCGGCTTCATGGGCAGGCTGCTGGGCTCGGTCAGCAGTGCCGTCCCGGCGCACGCACATTGCCCCTCGGTGACCATTCCGCTGGCCTGCGCTCCGCGGCTCGAAGGGGTGGACTTCGAACTGCCCAAGACCAAGGACGCCCCGGTCAAGCCCGACGACGTGGAAAAGGTTGTCCTGGTCGGCGTCGACGGCTCGGAGCAGGCACGCATGGCCACGCTCGTCGCTGCCGAGCAGGCCGCGCGGTGGGGCCGGCCGCTGCGTGTCATCTGCGCACTGCCGCCCTTCACAGGTTCGCTGGCCTGGGTACCCGCGCCGCTGGACCGGGAAGCGCTGTACGCGGACCTCAGGTCACAGCTGGACGCCGGCGTCGCCTGGCTGCGCAGCCACTTTCCCGGCCTGCAGATCAGCGGCGAGGTCCAGGACGGCTCTCCCGTGGAGCTGCTTATCGAAGCCACGCGGACGGCAGAACTGTTGGTCATGGGTACGCGCGGACGCGGCGGATTTGCCGGCATGCTGCTCGGTTCCACCAGCCAGGGAGTCCTGCATCATGCCAAGGGCCCCGTCATGGTGGTCCCGGACGCCCATGATCCGCGGCTCGACGACCGCAAGAAATTCGGCCCGATGCCGGAGGAGTGATCCTGCCCTGCCCCTAGCCTCCCGGGTTAGGTCCAGCGCGCTCCATACCCATGCAGTTTGCCGTACATGTAGCCGATGGGCGTGACTCGCAAGCCGTCGTTCGGGTTCATGGCGTGGACCACCTGGCCGCCGCCGATGTAGAGCGCCACATGCCAGAAGTTTCCTTCGGTGCCCCAGAACACCAGGTCTCCGGGCTGCAGATTGCCCAGCGAAACCTTGTGTGGTGCCTGGTCATACTGTGCCGTGGCCGTGCGCGGAATCCATTTGCCCGCCGTGCCGAAGGCCTGCTGTGTCAGGCCGGAGCAGTCGAAACCCCACGGCCCGTTTCCGGCCCATTCGTAAAAGGACTTCTTGTTTGACGCCTTGGCGGTCGCGTAGTTGATCGCGGTCTGCGCCATCGAGTAATTCGGTGCGGGCGCGGGAGCCGGCTCCTGCTTCGGCGGAGCGGGTTTCGGCGAAGGCTTGGGCGCCGGGGCGGGTGCCGGCGGCGGTGCGGGGGCTGGCTCCGGTGCGCGTTCGGGCTCGGGTGCAGGTTGCGGTGCGCGGTCCGGTGCGGGTGCCGGAGCGGCAGCAGGTGGGGCCGGGGGAGCCACCGGTGCGGAAGGCGCCGACGGGGCGCTGGGGGCGGCCGGAGCTGGAGGAGCCGGAGCCGGGGTGATGCCGTCCGCGGCCGGAAGGACCATCGCAGGTGTCTGCGCCGGGCCTCCGGAATTGCCGGAAGCCGGTAGGTTGCCGGCTGCTGCTGGCTGCGCGGCTGCCTGGCGTTCCGACTCGGTCACCAGAGCCTCGAACTGGCGCTGTTGCTCGGCTTCTTCCAGTGCGGCGACCCGCTGGTTCTCCTCGGCCACGCTGGTGCCGCGGAGTTCGGCCAGATGGTCTAGCAGGACCTGGCGTTGTTCCTCCTGCTTGCTGACGAGCTGTTCGTGGGCCGCGCTGGCGGCTTTGGCGTTGGACTCCGCGCCCTTGGCCGCGGCCGCCGCGTCCTGGGCGGCTCCTTCGGCTTCCGAAACGTGGAGTTCCCAGGCCGCCCACAGCTGGGCTGCTTGCTGGGCAGAGGTCAGGGTTTGGAACCGGTTGTCGGACAGCGCGTTCAGGGTGGAGGCCTTGTAGAGCACTTCGTCCGCATCGGCGCTGGCCAGCAGGGAGCTCAAACCAGGGTTGACGCCGCCATTGCGGTACAGCTCTCCCGCCAGCTGGCCAACCTGGTCCTGGACCGCTTCGAAGTATTCACCGGCCTGCTTTGCCTTGCCGCGCGCGTCTTCCAGTTCGGCCGTGCGGTCCTGCTGGATGAGCAGGGCGGTGCTGTAGTTGTTCTGCGACTGCATCGTCTCGTAGCGGGCGCTTTCCAGCTCCCCGCTGGCCGCGCGCAGCTGCTCTTCGATCCGTTCGACGAGCGCCTTCGTCGCCTCGGCGTCCCCCTTGGCCGCGTCAATGTCTTTGTCGGACAGAGCGGGACTAGCGGGAATCTGCACTGCGGACACCGAAACCTGCGGCAGCTCCCCGGTGGGTGCCGCGACGGCCGGAGACAGGCCGGCTGTGGCGAGCAAAGCGACAGTGGCAGCCGCCAGCGAAATGGTGCGCACCGGCGTCGTACGTTTTGAACAGGCAAAGCGCCCTTGTGACATCCCCATGTGTTGCGGTCCCCTAGCTGCAAGTGCGCAGTGAATGCATACGTTCAGGAACGGCCGATCATGGGATCGAGGCGGTCTCGGGCCGATAAAGAAGGCCGAACGGGAGACCGGGCTGCATTCACAACTCCTTGAGAATATGCATCCCTAGTCACTTTGGCAACATTAGTCCCAGTAGAAACACTAGTAACAACAGTGTAGTTCTACCTTATTTAAGCAGGGCGTGTCGCAGAAACGGGTGTGACTCTGGCGGGGAGATTCGCAGTGGATGGGGTGGCAGGAACGTCAGTCGTGGTGGCGGGTTTCGTGATCGGCGTGGGAAACCGGCTCGATCTGGAAAGTGCAGTGTTCGGTATCGAAATGGCTGCCCAGGCACCCGGAAAGCCGGTCCAGCACGCGGTCGATCCCCTCGGCGTGAAGGGTCTCGTCGGCCACCACCACGTGTGCCGAGAACACCGGGACGCCGGACGTAATGGTCCAGATGTGGATATCGTGGACGTCCACCACGCCGTCGGCGCTCATGATGTGCTCGCGGATGCTGGCCACGTCCACGTTCTTGGGCGTCGCCTCGAGCAGCACATTGACGACGTCGCGCAGCAGGCTCCAGGCCCGCGGCAGGATCATCACCGCAATCAGGATGGACGCGAATGTGTCGGCCTGGACGAAGCCGGACACGGCGATAACGACGGCGGCGACAATCACCGCGACCGAGCCCAGCAGATCCCCGAGCACCTCCAGGTAGGCGCCGCGGACGTTGAGGCTTTCCTTGTGTCCGCCCTGGAGGATCAGCAGGCAGACGAGATTTGCGACGGCGCCGAGCACGGCAGTCAGGAGCATCGCGCCGGTATGGATCTCCGGCGTCTGCCCGAACCTGCGCAGGGCCTCCAGGAAAATGATGACCGCAATGACGATGAGCACCACGGCATTGGCCAGTGCCGCCAGGACCTCGGCACGCTGGTAGCCGTAAGTACGTTTGTCCGAGGGCGGACGCGTGGCAATCCACGCGGCCATCAGGGCAATCGAGACACCTGCCGCGTCGGAAAGCATGTGGCCGGCGTCGGCCAGCAGTGCCAGGGAGCCGGAGATGAAGGCGCCGATAACCTGGATGACCACCACGGAAAGGGTAATGGCGACCACCCAGATGAGCTTCTTGCGGTGCTTGGCGGTCGCGGTGCCGGAAGCGGGCAGACCGTGACTGTGTCCGTGGCCGTGACCCATGGTCAGCCCCACCCCAATTCGTGCAGTCGCTCGTCCGCGATGCCGAAGTGGTGTGCCACCTCGTGGATCACGGTGACCAGGACCTCGTGGATGACTTCGTCGCGGCTCTCGCACATCCGCAGGATCGGTCCGCGGAACACGGTGATCCGGTCCGGAAGCGAGCCGGCGTCCCACCATTGGTCTCGCTCCGTCAGGGGTGTGCCTTCGTAGAGGCCGAGCAGTTCCGTCTCGGGGTCCTCCCACGGCTGCGGGGTGTATTCCTCCTCGACAAAGATGCCCACGTTGCTCATCTCGCGGGCGATCTTGTCCGGAATCTGATCGATCGCGTCGTTGACCGCGTCCTCGAAATCCGGCAGGGACATTTCCATCGGCACGTATCGACTCTACCCGTGCCAAAAACCCGTTTTGGAAAATCCGGATCTAGGCTCTATAGTTTTATGAGTCCACAGCGGGTGACAATCCGAAGTGGTCCTAAGGCCCCCATCGTCTAGCGGCCTAGGACACCGCCCTTTCACGGCGGCGGCACGGGTTCGAATCCCGTTGGGGGTACTCAGTAAGCTGATTTCCAGTCAGCCGGACGTGGTCAAAGCCGCTCCAAAAGACTGGTAAGATGAATGCTGGCAAAAAAGCAAGGCCCTGTAGCGCAGTTGGTTAGCGCGCCGCCCTGTCACGGCGGAGGTCGCGGGTTCGAGTCCCGTCAGGGTCGCTCTGGTTTTCTAGAGTGATTTAGAAAGTCAACGGTGATCATCGTCAGATGTTCCCAGGCTCTGTAGCTCAGTTGGTAGAGCGTTCGACTGAAAATCGAAAGGTCACCGGATCGACGCCGGTCGGAGCCACCACTAGATCCCCGCCTTCTCGGAAGCGCGGGGTTCTTTCATTTAACGCCGCCCCGGCAGCCGAATTGTGGCTTATGGCTTATAGGCAAAAAAGTGTGTATGACCCGGGCGTGTTTCATGGCCTGCCTGCCCATCCGGAGCGGATCCAGAGTCCTTCTTCGGCGACTAGGGCG
>NZ_JBNHFQ010000009.1:0-201654 GCF_059090425.1 Arthrobacter sp. B055-34 | reverse complement strand
CCTGGCGCGACGCCGGAGGGACCAGCGAGATCAACGGGCAAGGCCTATGTGAAGCGTGCAACCTCGCGAAAGAAGCCGACGGCTGGCACGCCCGAACAATCCCCGGACCACGGCACACCGTGGAAACGACCACCCCGACCGGGCACACCTACCAATCCACCGCACCGGCACTGCCCGGCACACCACCGGCAACAGAACAACCGGACGAGACACTCGAGCCGGTGTCAATCTTCGAACAGGCACTCGGCCGCATCGACTTCCTCTACCACCGCGCAGCCGCCTAACGAAATTTGAGGCCCGGCCAAAGCAGCTGCTCTAAATATGCCGAAGGGCGGACGTACTATCACGTCCGCCCTTCGGCATTGGTCATCGAAAACGTCCCGCCGGCAAGTGCCCGCAGGACGGTAGAACGCCTTAGTTCAGGAGGGCATCCACAAAACCTTCAGCTTCGAACGGAGCCAGATCGTCCGCACCTTCACCGAGGCCAATCAGCTTGACCGGAACGCCGAGGCTACGCTGAATAGCTACGACGATCCCGCCCTTGGCAGTTCCATCCAGTTTGGTCAGCACGATGCCCGTGATGTTGACGACCTCGGAGAAGACCTTGGCCTGGTTCAGCCCGTTCTGTCCGGTGGTGGCATCCAGAACCAACAGCACCTCGTCAACCATGGCCTGCTTCTCGATGACGCGCTTGACCTTCCCAAGCTCGTCCATCAGGCCCACTTTGTTCTGCAGGCGGCCGGCCGTGTCAATCATGACGACGTCGACTTCCTGGTCAATGCCGGCCTTCACTGCTTCAAAAGCGACGGACGCCGGGTCCGCACCATCGACGTCGGACTTTACGGTAGGCACACCCACGCGCTGGCCCCAGGTTGCCAGCTGCTCTGCTGCCGCGGCGCGGAAGGTATCCGCCGCGCCCAGCAGCACATCCTTGTCTTCGGCCACCAGTACGCGGGCGAGCTTACCAACGGTGGTGGTCTTGCCCACGCCGTTGACGCCTACCACCATGACGATAGACGGGCGATCCGCATGCCGCTCGACTGCCAGCGAACGGTCCATGCTGGGATCAACAAGCTTGATGAGTTCTTCACGCAGCATCGCCTTGACGTGTTCCGGGTCCTGGCTGCCGGCGACCTTGACCCGGTCGCGCAGGGCGTCGACGAGCTCCATCGTTGGCTCGGTGCCGAGGTCCGCCATCAGGAGAGTTTCCTCGATTTCGTCCCAGACATCTTCATCGATCTTGTCCCGGGAGAGCAGCGCCAGCAGGCCCTTGCCCATGGCGTTGTTGGACTTGATCAGGCGGGCGCGCAGGCGGGCCAGCCGCCCCTCAACCGGAGCAGGGGTCTCGACCGGTACGGTCTCGATGCCCGCCACATCGTCGGCAACTTCGACGTCGGTCGCGGGCAGTTCCTCTTCGGGAACGGCAACACGGGGTTCGGCCGGCGCGGGTGGCGCTTCCAAAGTATCGGTACCGCCGCCGCGCACCGGGTCGTTGGCGTCCCGAGTGGTGGTGTAGGTTCCCGGAGGAGTCTTGCGACCCTTAACCAGGAGGATGGCAACCGTACCGATCACGGCGATCGCGATGACAGCGTATATAAGGATCATGGTTACGTCGTTCACAATCCCTAGCTTCTCACAGCCCCTGCCACCTTCGGACGCACGGCCCCGGTGAGACAGGAACGGGAGCTGGGCGAATCCGGCGGGCGGGCTTATCATGGCGTCACCTCCCCTGCCGCGCCGGGCCGGTGGCCGCACGGCGCTCCGTAGCGGATTCCAGGGCGAAAGCGAAAGGCCGGATATGGCCAGTGACTATGGGTACGGCACAAAGCCTGGACGTGCCTACGACGTCGAAGAGTCGGCGCCGTTGCCCGCTCTGCATACTTTGCCGGGCGTTAGCCGTGTGGAGCAAGGCGTGGAAGCCGAGTTCGAGGCGGTGTACTTCGATACCGAGGATCTCGTGCTGGCCGCACGGGGCATCACGCTTGAACGTCGCACCGGCGCTCAAGCCGGTTGGCAACTGGAGCAGCCAACTAACGACGGCGAGCGCCGGGTCAGCTCTTCACCTCCCGTCCGCGGCACAGACGGAGTGCCGAAGCCGCTGCTGCAGTTGGTGCGTGTGCATGTGCGGGACAAGCCGTTGGTTCCTGTTGCCCGGGCCCTGACCAGACGGATTTTGCACCGGCTCCGCGGTTCCGGGGATGAGGTGCTGGCCGATATGCTGGATGACCATCTGCGGTCCGAGCAGCTGGGAAGTCCGCCCGGGGGCAGCCGGTGGCGGGAATGGTCGATTGAACTGGTCGAGGGCAATCAGGACTTGCTGGACGCTTGTGACGCCCTGTGCGCCGGCTCCGGCGCACAGGGCGGATCCCGCGGATCCGCGCTGTTGTCGGAACTGACCGGCCGTTCCCGCCAGCCGGAGCCGGCTGAGCCCCGTCCGAAGCGCAAAGGTGAGGCGGCCGCCGTCGTACTCTTCTTTCTGGGTCAGCAGGTCCGCAGCCTGAAGGAACAGGATCCGCTGGTGCGGTCGGGTGAGCCTGAAGCGGTACACAAAATGCGCGTGGCTTCCCGGCGGCTGCGCTCGTGCCTGGCCACCTACCGCAAACTACTGGCCGGCGATACAGCCGGTCAGCTGAGGGGTGAGCTGAAGTGGCTTGCGGGCCTGCTGGGCGAGGCCCGTGACGCCCAGGTCATGCAGGACCGGCTCCGGGACATACTTGCCGGGGAGCGCCCGGAACTGGTGCTGGGACCCGTTGCCCGCAGGATCGATGAGCAGCTCACCGCTGATCTGAAGGCAGCGCGGGCCAAGACACTGCGGGCGCTCGACACGAAACGGTACTTCCGCCTGCTCGATGCCCTGGATGCGCTGCTGTCCGATCCCGCGCTGACGGCGGTTTCATCGGAGCCAGCGCGCGAGGTGATCGGCAGGCGCGTCAAGCGGGAGGCCAAACGGCTGCGCAAGTCGGTCACTGCGGTGGAGCGAGCTCCCAGCCGCGGCATCGATGCACGCGCCCTGCACGAGGTCCGCATCCGTGCCAAACGGCTGCGGTATGCGGCGGAAGCTGCGGTCCCGGTAGGCGGAAAGCGCGCACAGCGGCTCGCCGAGGCGGCGCACCGGGTGCAGCAGTCGCTCGGCGTGCACCAGGACACCGTCCTGACTCGCGACCTGCTGCGCCGTTTGGCGGCCGGGGCCGTCCTGCAGAATGAGAACGGCTTCACCTACGGCCGTCTGCACGCGCTGGAACAGTTTGCGGCCGAGAACGCGGAAGCGGCCTTCCGCCGTGAATGGAAACGGTTCCCTTCCACTAGCATCAACCCATGAAGCCGTTCCTGCTCCTGGCTACCCGGGCCCAAGACAAAGCAGCCGACGAAGAGTATGCGGCGTTCATGCGCTTCGGCGGTCTCACGGAGGGGGAACTCCACCGGGTGCGGCTGGAGGCCACCCCGCTGCCGGACATTGATCTGGGTGCCTACAGCGGGATTATTCTGGGCGGCAGTCCGTTCAACTCCAGCGATGCGCCCGCGGATAAATCGGCGGTGCAGCACCGGGTTGAACGCGAGCTCGGCCGCCTGCTCGATCAGGTCATCGCCACGGATTTCCCATTTTTCGGTGCCTGCTACGGCGTCGGCACGTTAGGCCTGCATCAAGGCGGCGTAGTGGACAGGACCCATGGCGAGCCGATCGGCGAAGTAGAGATAGTCCTGACCGACGATGGCAGAAAGGATCCGTTGCTGGCGGGCGTGCCGGACCGGTTCCAGGCTTTTGTGGGACACAAGGAAGCGTGTTCGATACTGCCGGCCGGTGCAGTGCGGCTGGCCGGCTCCGCTACCTGCCCGGCCCAGATGTTCCGGCTGAAATCGAACCTGTACGCCACACAGTTCCACCCTGAACTCGACATCGACGGGCTGCTGACCCGGATCTCGATCTACCGTTTTGCCGGGTACTTTCCGCCGGCCGAAGCGTCGAGGGTCATGGAAAGTGTCCGTGGAAGCGTGGTCACCGATCCCCAACACGTGCTGCGCAACTTCGTACGGCGCTACCGGCGGGACTAACACCGCAGGCGGGACCGGCGCGGCCACGGGGCCGCCGCCGTCGTGCCTCGGATCGTTAGACCTCTGCCGTGGCAAGGCGCTGGGATATCACGGTGGAGACGCCGTCCCCCCGCATCGTCACGCCGTAGAGTGCGTCGGCGACTTCCATGGTGCGCTTCTGGTGCGTGATGACGATGAGCTGGCTCGATTCGCGCAGCTCTTCGAAAATGGTGATCAGCCGCCCCAGGTTCGTGTCATCCAGGGCCGCCTCAACCTCATCCATCACGTAAAAGGGCGATGGCCGCGCCTTGAAGATCGCCACCAGCAGGGCCACCGCGGTCAATGAGCGCTCGCCGCCCGAGAGCAGCGAGAGGCGCTTGATTTTCTTGCCGGCCGGGCGTGCCTCGACCTCGATACCCGTGGTGAGCATGTCGTCCGGGTCCGTGAGCACCAGGCGTCCTTCGCCACCGGGGAACAGCCGGCCGAAGACGCGTTCGAACTGTGCCGCGGTGTCATGGTAAGCGTCGGTGAAGACGCGTTCCACCCGCTCATCGACTTCCTTAATGATGTCCAGCAGGTCCTTGCGCGTGGCCTTGAGGTCTTCCAGCTGGCCGCTGAGGTACTGATGGCGTTCCTCCAGCGCCGCAAACTCTTCCAGTGCCAGCGGGTTCACCTTGCCTAGGGAGGACAAGTCCCGTTGGGCCTTCTTCAGCCGCTTCTCCTGTTCCGCCCGGACAAACGGCACTCCCTCGACCACGGGGTTGCCGTCTTCATCCACCTCCTCGCGCAGGGCCGCCCATTTGTCCTTCGACGCCGCCGTGGCCACCGGAACCGGTTGGTCCGGCCCGTATTCAGCCACCAGATGGTCCGGTGTCAGGCCCAGTTCGTCGATCGCCTTTGTTTCCAGAGCCTCGATGCGCAGCCGCTGCTGTGTCCGCGCCATCTCATCGCGGTGTACGGAATCCGTCAGCTCCCGCAGCTCGTTGGCGAGCGCGTCGGTCGAGGTGCGGACGGTGCCCAGTTCGCGCTCCCGTGCTGCCCGGACTTCCTCCGCAGCATCACGTTCGCGTTCGGCCAGGTCCACTGAGACGTCCAGCCAGGCCAGCACCTGCTTGACGCCGCGTGCGACGGCGGCGGCTTTGGCCGCCTGCACCTGACGCTGACGTGCCCGCTCTGCTGCCTGCGCCCGGGCGTGCCGTTCCGTTGCCGCTGCCCGTTCCAGCGATGCGGCGCGGTTGCCGATGGCGTTCAGCTGCTCCTCGCCCGAGCGCAGGGCAAGTCTGGCTTCCATCTCGATCTGGCGCGCCCTGGTAGCGGCGGCTGCGAGCGCGTCGCGTTCTTCGGTTGAGGGCTCGGATTCTGCAGGAGCTTCCTGGGCGGCACCGAGCCGCTGGGTGATCTCCGCCAGTTTCTGCTGCTCAGTGGCAACGTTCGCTTCGGCAGCCTCAACCAGCCTGGCAATCCGTTCACTCTCCCCCACGGCCGAGCGCAGCGTCGAGCCAAGATGGCCCAGCCGTTCGGCCACAGCCGCCAGCCGGGCGTCCGATTCGTTCAGCTGTTCCAGCGCCGCCTCTGCCCGAGCGCCGGTTTCTGCACGCCGCGCCGTTGCGGCTGCGATTGCAAACTTGGCCCGTTCTGCCCTGGCTGTGGCCTGCGCCAAGCGTTGGCCCGTCTCCTCCACCGCAGCCTGCACCTCCAGCAGGCTTGGCCGGCCTGCCGATCCGCCGCGGGCACTATAGGCACTGAAGACCTCGCCGGCCCTGGTGACCGCGGTCAGCTCCGGACGGTAGGAAACAGCTTCCGCAGCCCCGGAAAGATCCTCAACAACGACGACGGAAGCCAGCAAGGCGCGTACCGCTGCGGCTTCTTCCTTCAACGTGACCAGGGAGAGGGCACGCACCGCGCCACCCGGAAGGGCCAGGTCCCCTATGGACTGATCCGCCGAGGCCTGATCCGCGGAAACCTGATTAGTCTGATCCGCAGTCCAGGCGAAGACGAGCTCAATCCGTCCGGCGTCCTCGCTCTTCATCAGCTCCAGCGCCTGCACCCCGGCATCCCGGTCCGCAAGGACTACCGCTTCGGCGCTGCTGCCCAGCGCCGCGGCTATCGCGGGCTCGTAACCGGGTTCCACCGAGATCAGCTCTGCCAGCGGCCCCAGGACGCCCTCTGAACCGGAGGCCAGCAGAGCCTCGCTGGCGTCCCGGCGGTCGAGGCCTACTTCCAGTGCTTCCTTTCGCGCGGACAGTGCATCACGCTCACGTTCAGCTTCGCGTTCCTCCGCGACGAGGGCTTCGAGTTCTTCCTCGATGGCATCCAGCTCCTGCGATGCCTGCTCGTATTCGGCGTCGAGGCCCTCCTCCCCTTCCTCCACTCCGGCGACCTGGGATTCCAGGGCGCTGAATTCGGTCTGCGCCTTGCGGCGGCGTTCCTCACCCTCACCGATCGAGGCACGCAGGCGTCCCAGCTCAGCTTCCGCTGCCTCCGCCCGCGAGCGGGCCGCAGCCACCTGTCCGGCGAGTTTCGCAAGACCTTCCCTACGGTCTGCGGCCACCCGCAGGATGGCGGTCAGGCGTTGGTCTTCGGCGGCGGCGCCGGCTTCCGCATCGGCGCGGGCCTGCACTGCGTCCTCCAGGGCTTCCCTGCGGTCCTCCAGCTCGAACTCGAGCTCCGCCTGCTCTTCGCGCACCTGTGCGGCCTGCTGTTCCAGCTGGTCCGGATCCCGTCCGGTTTCCGGTTCCGCATCCGCATCGCCGAGCAGCCGCCGTCGTTCATTGGCTAGGTTGCCGAGTGATCTGAACCGTTCGCGGGCGGAAGAAAGCTGGTACCAGGCATCCCGGGCGGCATTCAGCCTCGGTGTGGCCTCTGCCGCCAGCCGTTCCAGTTCCGCGAGCCGCTGCCGTCCGGCCTCCAGCGTCCGTTCCACCTCGGCCTGCCTGGCTTTCATCGCGGCGTCGTCCGCCACTTCCTGTGCCAGCGCAGCGGTCAGCTGGACCAAGTCATCTGCCAGCAGGCGCGCCCGCGCATCCCGGACCTCGAACTGCACCTGCTGGGCGCGGCGGGCCACCTCGGCCTGTTTGCCCAGCGGGGTCAGTTGGCGGCGGAGCTCGCCAGTGAGATCCGTCAGGCGAGCGAGATTGGCCTGCATCGACTCAAGCTTCCGGACCGTCTTTTCCTTGCGCCGCCGGTGCTTGAGGATTCCCGCGGCTTCCTCAACGAACCCCCTGCGGTCATCCGGAGTGGCATGCAGAATCCGGTCCAGCTGGCCCTGGCCCACGATCACGTGCATTTCGCGGCCGAGGCCGGAATCGCTGAGCAGTTCCTGGATGTCCAGCAGGCGGCAGTTGCTGCCGTTGATGGCGTATTCGGAGCCGCCCGTGCGGAAAAGCGTGCGCGAAATGGTGACTTCGGCATATTCGATGGGCAACGCGCCGTCGGCGTTGTCGATGGTCAAGGAGACGTGGGCGCGGCCCAACGGCGAACGGCCGGAGGTCCCTGCGAAGATGACGTCTTCCATCTTGCCGCCGCGCAGAGTCTTGACACCTTGTTCGCCCATGACCCAGGCCAAGGCGTCGACGACGTTGGACTTGCCGGACCCGTTGGGACCGACGACGGCCGTGACACCGGGCTCGAAATCGAAGGTCGTGGCAGACGCAAAAGACTTGAAGCCGCGCACAGTCAGAGATTTCAGATGCAAATTGTGTCTCCCGCAGCACTTTTTCCTTGAAACAATCTATCGTGTTTCCTATGCAGATCGCGGCACAAAGGGGCGCTAGTGTGCGCAACCCGGCCTCCCGGGTCTGCTGTGGAGGAGCGGTTAATCACATATGCATGCCGGACGGTGCATGTGCGGGAACGGCCGCATTAGGTGCATAGTTAAGGTTTCGGGGTGCATCACAGGCGCGGACCGGTGCCGCGGACAGAAACACGAATAAAGGCTGGATATTGATCGGTAACGCGACGTTTCGACATGACAACACGGCACTGCTGGCCGTCACGAGTGTGGAGGCGCCGGTAGTCGTCAGTTCCGCGGAGTTCGACGAGCGCCTGGCCCCCAGCCTCAAGCGTCTGCGCCTTTCCAAGCGTCTGCTCGAGCGTGTTGCCGGAGTATCCGAACGCCGCTGGTGGTCGCCGGGCACAAGTTTCGACGACGCCGCCATCGAAGCCGGCGCCAAAGCCATGGCCGAAGCCGGGATCGAGCCGGACGAAATCGGCCTGCTGATCAATACCTCGGTGACCCGCAAGAACCTCGAGCCATCCGTGGCGGTGAAGATCCACCACAGCTTGGGTTTGCCGTCGTCGGCCATTAACTTTGACCTGGCCAATGCCTGCCTCGGGTTCGTCAACGGGATCACTTTGGCGGCCAACATGATCGATTCCGGCCAGATCAAGTACGCGCTCATCGTCGCCGGGGAAGATGCGCAGCAAACCCAGGAAACCACCTTCAAACGGCTGAACGACCCGGAGTCCTCCCGGGAAGACTACCTGCGCGAATTCGCCACCCTGACGCTAGGCTCCGGTGCCGCCGCCGCCGTGATCGGCCCGGCGGACCTGCACCCCGGCTCGCACCGGATCATCGGCGGCGTCTCGCGCGCCGGAACGGAACACCACGGACTGTGCGTGGGCGGCCAGGACGGGATGTTCACCGATACCAAGGGGCTGCTGGAGGGCGGACTTGAACTAGTGGTCACAGCGTGGCATGAGGCGCATGACCACGGCTGGAACTGGGGGTCCATGGACCGCTACGTCACCCACCAGGTCTCCAATTCGTACACGAACGCCATCATCAAGGCGGTCAACCTCGTGAAGGAGAGAGTGCCGATCACCTTCCCGAAGTGGGGCAATGTGGGCCCGGCGTCGCTGCCGATGACCCTGGCCCAGGAGGCGCAGAGCCTCAACGCCGGCGACCGCGTCCTGTGCATGGGCGTGGGCTCCGGGCTGAACACGGCCATGATGGAGATTGCGTGGTAACTGAGCTGTGGCCCGGTGTCCGGGCTGTCTGGTCGCGCCGCGTCAACGTACCTTCGACCGCGGCAGCGGACCCGGACGGCAGCACCCACACCTGGCATCTGCTCGACAACGGCCCCCAGCTGGAAGAGCGAGGAATTACGCCCTTCGGCACGTTGCTCTGCGTGCATGGCAACCCAACGTGGTCCTACCTCTGGCGCAGCCTGCTGGCCGCAGCAACCGAGGCGGACCGGCCCTGGCGGGTTGTCGCCGTCGACCAGCTGGACATGGGCTTCTCCGCCCGCACGGGTACGTTCCGCCGACTTGAGGACCGCATCACCGATTTGGGCGACCTGACCCGGGAGCTGGACCTTACGGGCCCGGTCGTCACTGTCGGCCACGACTGGGGCGGCCTGATCTCCCTCGGCTGGGCAACACGCCACCGGCAGCAGCTCGCCGCCGTCGTCCTGACAAACACGGCCGTTCATCCGGCCGGCTACTCCGTCCCCGCCCCGCTGCAGCTCGCGCTGCACCCGGCCGTGCACAGCTGGGGAACGACGACGTCGGCCGCTTTCCTCCGCGTGACACATGCATTGGCGCATCCCCCGCTGGCCAAGGACGTCCGCGAAGCATTCATGGCACCGTACCGCAGCGCCGGACGCAGGTCCGGGGTGGGCAACTTCGTCGCCGACATCCCCGCGGATCCGTCCGCCCCCAGCTGGGGCACGCTCACCCAGGTAGCCGACGGCATCCGTTCGCTGGATGTTCCGGCTCTGGTCCTGTGGGGGCCGAAGGATCCGATCTTCTCCGACCGCTACCTGCGTGATCTGCTGCAGCGCCTGCCGCAGGCCGACGTGCACCGGTTCGAAGGTGCCGGCCATCTGCTCCCCGAAGACGCAGACATCTCGACCCCCGTCTTCAACTGGCTGGACAGATTGACGCCCGGCCTGGACCGGGACGGCGGCGGAAGCGGGCTGGCCGAGGCAGTGGCGCATGCCAGCGCTCCCGAAAGCGGCACCCTTGAAGCTGCACCGGCGGTGCCCGCAGCAGGCACGGGCTCGTTCCGTCCCATGCTGGCCGAACTGGCCGAGCGCGCCGGGGACAGTTCGCCGGCCGTGGTGGACATGGCCCCGCTCGACGCCGAGCAGGGAACCGGGCCGCGGACGTTGTCGTGGGCCGAACTGGCCGCCGTAGTGGACCGTCTGGCGGCAGGCTTGTCGTCCATCGGTGTCAAGGCCGGAGACCGGGTCAACCTGCTGGTTCCGCCCGGCATCGAGCTGACCAGCTTGATCTACGCGTGCCTGAAGCTCGGCGCCGTCATCGTGGTAGCCGACGCCGGCCTGGGCGCCACCGGCCTCAGCCGTGCCATCAAGGGCGCCGGCCCGAAATACATCATCGGAATCGAACGCGCCTTCGTTGCCGCCCGCCTCTTCCAATGGCCTGGGGTGAAGATCAGCGCCACAGCCATGAGCGCACCAAAACGCGCCCTGTACGGCGTCAGCCACACAGTGGAAGACCTGCTGCAGTCGGTCCCGGACACGCGCGGTACCGAGGCCGCCGCAACGGATCCGGAACCGGACGCGGATGCCGCTATCCTCTTCACTTCCGGCTCCACCGGACCGGCGAAGGGCGTGGTCTACACGCACCGGCAGCTGGCCGCCATGCGGGATACCTTGAAGGATACGTACAAGCTGCAGGCCGGCACCGCGCTGGTTGCCGGTTTCGCCCCCTTCGCCCTGCTGGGGCCCGCGCTGGGAGCCACCTCGGTCACCCCCGACATGGACGTCACGGCGCCCAAGACCCTGACCGCGGCGGCACTGGCCGAAGCTGCGGCCGCCGTGCAGGCGACGGCCGTCTTCGCGTCCCCGGCGGCGCTGAACAATGTCGTGGCCACCGCCGCCGAGCTGTCCGGCCCGCAGCGCGGCGCTTTGGGCGAGGTAGAACTGCTCCTCTCCGCCGGCGCGCCGATCCCGGAGCCGCTGCTGGCCAAAGTTCAGCGGCTCGTCCCCAACGCATCCCTCCACACGCCGTACGGGATGACCGAGGCCTTGCCCGTCACCGACATCAGCCTCGAGGAAATCCGGGCAGCAGGTAAGGGCAACGGCGTCTGCGTCGGCACTCCCGTGTCCGGTGCCAGTGTCGCCGTCACCGCCCTGAACCCGGACGGCAGCAGCACGGATGAACCCGTCACCCGGCCCGGTGTCACAGGCGAGATCCTGGTCAGTGCCCCGCACGTCAAAGACCGCTATGACCGGTTGTGGATCACCGAATCGCGCAGCAGATCCGTGCCCGGCTGGCACCGCACCGGCGACGTAGGGCATCTTGACGACGCCGGACGCCTCTGGGTCGAGGGACGGCTGGCACACATCCTGGCCACTGCCCACGGCGTCAGAACGCCCGTGGCCGCCGAGCAGGCAGCCGAATCGGTCCCCCAGGTGGCGCGGGCGGCCGTGGTGGGCGTCGGCCCCCACGGTGCCCAGGTTCCGGTCGCCGTCGTCGAAACGCAGCCGAAGGCACGGAAACCCGCGCCGGCCGCCTGGAAGCTCAGTGCCGAGGTGCGCGAGAGAGTCGCAGCAGAAACCGGTCTGGATCTTGCTTCCGTCCTGCTGGTGCCCGAGCTGCCTACCGATATCCGGCACAATTCCAAGATCGACCGGGCCGCATTGGCACAATGGGCTGCGAAGGCGCTGGCCGGAGGACGGATGGGCCAGCCATGAGCCCCGGTACCGCCCGGAACATCCTGGTCACTGGCGCCAGCGGCATGCTTGGCGGTGCCGTCGCCCGGCTGCTGATGGAGCAAGGCCACCGCGTGCGCACCTTCCAGCGGCGCCCGGCTGCCTTGGCCCGGAATGCGGCACAGGCAGAAACGGTTCGAGGGTCGCTGATTGACGAGCTGGCCGTAGCCCGCGCAGTTGCGGGCGTTGACGCCGTCGTGCATTTGGCTGCAAAGGTTTCCTTCACCGGCGAGTGGAACGACTTTGTCGCCACCAATATCGAAGGTACCCGGAGTCTGCTCAAGGCCGCCCGTGGCGCCGGCGTGCGCGACTTTGTGTTCGTCTCTTCGCCGTCAGTCGCCCATTTCGGTACGGCCATTGCCGGTGCCGGCGCGGGAACTGCGGATCCCGAACGCGCGCACGGAAACTATGCCAGATCCAAGGCTGCCGCCGAGCTGCTCGCCTTGGCAGAAGACTCCCCCGGTTTCCGGGTGGCCGCCGTCCGTCCGCACGTCGTCTGGGGTCCCGGGGACACCCAACTGGTCGAGCGGGTCGTGGCACGGGCACGGGCGGGCCGGCTGCCCCTGCTGGACCATGGCACCGCTCTGATCGACAGCACCTACATCGACAACGCCGCCGCAGCCATAGCTCGGACGCTGGAGCGGATGGACCACGCCCACGGACAGGCGCTGGTGGTCACCAACGGCCAGCCGCGGCCGGTAGGCGAACTGTTGGCCGGCATCTGCGCGGCCGCCGGGGTGAGACCTCCTGCCTGGAATGTACCGGGCTGGCTGGCCAGGGGTGCCGGCAGCGTGATCGAGCGCGCATGGACTGCAGCCGGCAAACGGGGCCTGGTCCACGACGAACCGCCGATGACAAGGTTCCTGGCCGAACAGCTCTCCACCGCGCACTGGTTCGACCAGCGCCGCACGCGCGAGGTTCTGGACTGGTCCCCTGCGGTCAGCATCGAAGAGGGCCTGGACCGGCTCGCGGAGCACTACCTCGGCCGGTCCGGCCGGCACGCCTAACTACCACCCGCAGGAGAATCAGCATGCAGAGTCTGAAACATATCGCCGACTGGCCGGCCCCGAATGCCTCCACCGCGGTAATCGGAAAGGACGGCGGATTGCTGGGCTCCCACGGAGACCAGGACCGCCATTACGCCCTAGCCTCCGTCACCAAACCGCTCAGCGCCTATGCTGTGTTGCTGGCGGTGGAGGAAGGCGCCTTGGAACTCGACCAGCCCGCAGGACCGGAAGGTTCGACCGTCCGTCATCTGCTGGCACACAGCGGCGGTTACGACTTCGGCGACCGCTCCGTGCGCTATACCCCCGGCGAACGCCGCCTGTACTCCAACGCCGGCTTCGAGGTCCTCGGCGAGATCGTGGAACACGCCACCGGGATGACCTTCGCCGACTATCTGCGCGACGGCGTCCTGCTGCCACTGGGCATGCAGCGGACTTGGCTGGAGGGTTCCCCTGCCGCTGGAGCCACCTCCACTGTCGCCGATTTGTCGCGCTTCGCGGCGGAGCTGCAGCAACCCCGGTTGCTGGATTCTTCCACACTGTCCGAAGCCACCTCCGTGGTTTTCCCCGGGTTGGCAGGCGTGCTGCCCGGCTTCGGGCGCCAGAAGGACAATGACTGGGGCCTGGGCTTCGAAATCCGCAACGGCAAGCAGCCTCACTGGACCGGCGCAAACAGTTCACCGCGCACTTTCGGCCATTTCGGCCAGTCCGGCACTTTCCTCTGGGTGGACCCGGAAGCCGGCGCCGCCTGCGTCACGCTCACGGACCGGGACTTCGGCCCCTGGGCGGCCGAGGCCTGGCCGGCCTTCACCGATGCGGCGCTGGCTGACTTGGCCGGCTGAAGTTCCTCCAAGCGTGCGGTGCCGTGGACGTCGGTTTGGATGGACGTCCACAGCACCACTCCGGTATCAGCCCGCTGACGCCTTGGGGGCGCCGATGCCGGGATCTATCTGGAACGGTCCGGACGCCGACGGCCGCACATCGAAATCGAAGATCGACGTCGGCAGATACACCGTCGAGCACGAGTTGGGGATGTCCACCACTCCGGACAGCCGGCCCTCGATCGGCGCGGCGCCCAGAAGCAGGTAGGCCTGCTCGGGGCTGTAGCCAAACTTCGTCAGGTAATCGATAGCATGCAGGCAGGCGCGCTGGTAGGACAAGTGCGAATCCAAATAGTGCTGCTTGCCATCCAATGTGACCGACGTGCCGGAGAAAGCCAGCCACTCGGAGAACTGCGGGTCCACGGTGCCGGGCATGAAGATAGCGTTCTCGCTGACACCGTAGGTGTCCATTCCGCCCTTGATCACTTCGAAACGCAGGTCAATGAACCCGCCCATTTCGATGGCCCCGCAGAAGGTGATTTCGCCGTCGCCTTGGGAGAAATGCAGGTCTCCGAGCGAGAAGTTGGCGCCGTCCACGAACACCGGGTAGAAGACCCGCGACCCCTTGGTCAGATTCTTGATGTCCTGGTTTCCGCCGTTTTCCCGCGGCGGCGCTGTACGCGCGGCCTCGCCAGCAACCCGGTCAAAATCGGATTCCGGTACACCGCCAAGCAACGCGGACCGCGGCTCCGGAGGCAGCGCCAGCGGCGGCACCCTATCCGGATCAGTCGCGATCAGATCGCCCTCGCGCTTGTTCCACTTGGCTAGCAGTTCCGCCGAAGGGGCGGTGCCCATCAGCCCCGGATGGATGATGCCGTTGAAGGACACATTCGGCACGTGCCGTGAGGTCGCTTTCTGGCCCGTGAAGTCCCAAATGGCCTTGTACGCATCCGGAAACTGCTCCGTGAGGAAACCGCCGCCGTTGGTCTTGGCGAAAATCCCGGTGTAGCCCCAGCCCTGGCCGGCCAGCGGCCCGGAATCCTCCTGCGGGATCGGTCCTACATCCAGAATGTCGACGACGAGCAGGTCGCCCGGCTGGGCTCCCTCGATGGCAAACGGACCGCTGAGTTTGTGCACGGTCAGCAGCGGAGCATTGAGGATATCTTCCGCGGAGTCATCATTGACGATGGCCCCGTCAAACCATTCACGGCAGTCGATCCGGACGGATACACCTTGTTTAACCGTCGCCACCGGCGGGATCTCCGGGTGGTAGCGGTTGTGTCCAACTTTTTCCTGGTCTTCGAATCTTTTGCTCGAGTCGAGCGGGAAAATGACTTCTGGCATTAATCTCTACTCCCCTTATTGATTTTCTGCGTCCTGCGGATCAGGGCCGCGGAAGCTTCCGGTGCAGCGGATTGTGCGTATAACGTTGCTTGGGCGCCTTCCTGCCGGGCAGCCCGGAGACTACCTCAGGTTCGTGGGCGCTCTTGGCCGTGCTGTCCACCAGTTTGTAGGCGCTGGTCCCGGCGATGGACAGTCTCGGCGGGCTAAAGACTCTGCGGACCTGACGTCCGCAGCCAGGACATTCAGCGCTCTGCGGTGCCTGTCCGATGGCGAAATTCAGCTCCACTGCATCGCACGCGGCACAGCGGTACTCGTAAAGGGTCATGAAGCCGCTCCTTGTGTTGTTGCCGGCCCTACCTGGTCTGCGTCGCTCTTTTGTCGCGGCCGCCCTAGGAACAAAGAGGCAGCAAAGGATGCGGCGAAAATCAGCGCACCGGTCCAGGCTGTGGTGGCCGTCGAGACAAAGCTGCCGCTGAGCAACAGCAGTGCGGGAATAGTACAGGTCAACCAGCCACAGAAGATTGCGAACCATCCAGTGGCGGCCGTGATCGAGTCCTTGCCCATGGCCATGAGGAGGAAGAACATGAACCACAGCACGGCCCACGTTATCCAGATGACGCCGAACAGCGGATCCGAGATCAGGGTGAAACTGAGGACGCCGATAACTATCGCAACGACAGCCACGAAGAGGCTAAACCAGCCGAGTCCCTCGGCACTGATGCCGGTCAGCTGCAGGATGCCGACGTAGAGGTAGGTAAAGCCGAACAGGAACAGACCGGCTGCCGCAAACGTCGGGGCCAATTCGCCTTGGGCCTGGGACAGCAGTACGAGCGGCACCACGGTCTGCAGGGCGCCCACGAAGAGATTGAGTATTGCGGCTGATTTTCCGGGAATCCGGCCGAGCAGCATCAGCCCATTGATGAAAAGAATTGCTCCTACGTATAACAGTCCTGCACTAGCCATATTTGCCTCATCGCAAAGGAAGTGGAACTAACGAACGGGTATGGGCCGAACCTAACAACCCATGGCTGCCCAGGTCAATGGGACACGTTGGGAAAACCCTATGGCATGGGCTTATTGCCGCTTTCGGGCGGGACAGGGCGACGGCCAGGCTACCAGCGGCCGTTGCGCGGCCTCGGCTGGCACACCGGGCAGGAGTAAGAGGAACGGTTCATGAAGACATCCCGCCGGATCTTGGTCTCCAATCCCAGCGCGGCGCAGCGGTTGCAGTTTTCCCGCTCGCGCCCGTAGGCGTTCAGCGACCGGGCGAAGTAGCCTGAGGCACCGTTGACGTTCACGTACAGGGAGTCAAAGCTAGTGCCCCCGGCGTCCAATGCGCGGTTCATGACGTCGCGGCAGGCTTCGACCAGCCTTTCCGCTTCCTTGCGCCGCATCGTATCGGTGGGCCGGGCATAGTGTAGCTTGGCTGCCCAGAGGGCTTCGTCGGCGTAGATGTTGCCGATCCCTGAGACCAGACCCTGGTCCAGGATGGCGCGTTTGATTCCGGTGCGGCGGGCACGCAGGCGGCGGAAAAAGTCATCGAACGAGAAGGCAGGATCCAGCGGATCACGGGCGATGTGCACGGCCTCCACCGGCACCAGCGGCAAGCCGGTTTCCGACAGCCCTCCCGCGTGCCCGTCCGCCGTCCGTACCAGGTCCGCCAGGAAGACCCCGCCGAAGATCCGCTGGTCGACGAAGCGCAGTTCGGCCGGCATGGGCGTGCCGTCGGCATTCGCGGCAGGGCTCAGGGTGAGGCGAACCTTCAAGTGCTTTTCGTCAGGCTGGACGGAATCCTCAACCAGCAGTTGCCCGCTCATCCCGAGGTGGGCCATCAGCGCAAGCTGCGGCGTACCGCCGTCGTTGTTGGTTTCTTCGCGCAGCGGCAGCCAAAGGAACTTGCCGCGGCGCACCACGTCTTCCACCCTGGCGCCTTCGAGGTTGCCGCGCAGGTCCTCGGCGCCGAGCGCATGGCGGCGGATGGAACGTTCGTCTAGGACCTCGACGCCGGTAATGGTGCGGCCGCGAACCCACTGGGCCAGGCCGCGGCGGACTACCTCGACTTCAGGCAGTTCAGGCATCTGCGGGTTCGACGGAACGCAGCTGGCGCCACGAGACGGCGGCAGCTTCCTGCTCGGCTTCCTTCTTGGAGTGGCCGGTGCCCTGGCCATAAGCGGTGCCGCCGATGCGCAGCGTTGCCACGAACGTCCTGGCGTGGTCCGGGCCGGAGCCCTGGACGGCATATTCGACGCTGCCCATTTTGCGGGCGGCGGCCAGTTCCTGGATGCTCGTTTTCCAGTCCGTGCCCGCGCCTAGAGCCTCGGCATCCGCGAGCAGCGGGGAAATGAGGCGCATGACCATCCCGCGCGCGGTTTCGATGCCGCTGACGAGGTAGGTAGCGCCGATCAGCGCTTCGACCGTGTCCGCCAAGATGGAAGACTTGTCTGCGCCGTTGGTCAGCTTTTCGCCCTGGCCGAGCAGAATGTACTGGCCCAGATCCAGGTCGCGGGCAACCCCTGCCAGAGCACGGGTGCTGACGACGGCGGAACGGCGTTTGGCCAGCTCGCCCTCGGGCAGGTCCGGATTGTCGCGGTAGAGCGCATCAGTGACGGAGAAGCCGAGAATGGAGTCGCCCAGGAATTCGAGGCGCTCATTGGTCGGCAGGCCGCCGTGTTCATACGCGTAGGAACGATGTGTCAGAGCAAGACGAAGCGTCTCGGCGTCGATTTCGACGCCGAGACGCTTCAAAAGCTCTTCAGTTGAAGGCATGCGGACGCTAATTAAACGTCGGCTACCTTGCGGCCCTTGTACTCAAGGAACAGCGCGGTGCCTGCCGAGTCGGTGACGACCTTGGCCTGGTGAGGCAGGCTGTAAGTGACACGGCCGTTCTCAACGGTCTTCACCAGGTTGGGCGCAGTTGCCTTCCACTGGGACCGGCGTGCGCGCGTATTCGAGCGGGACATTTTCCGCTTGGGAACAGCCACGACTAACTCTCTTCTCTCTCGTCTGACTCTGTACGTGTTGCTGCCTCATCGGCAGCTGTGCCAGCCAACCCGGCGAGGGCTGCCCAGCGAGGATCCAAAACCTCATGTTGGTGGCCCGGATCCTCTTCAAGGCGCATCCCGCATTCAGGACAAAGGCCTCTACAGTCTTCCCGGCACACCGGCTGGAACGGCAGGGCGGTTACCACTGCGTCCCGCAACACCGGTTCGAGATCGATTGAATCGCGCTCTACCCGCCGCTGCTCTTCAGCCTCTTCATCATCCGGGCCCTGATCCTGCGGATCGAAGCCCTCGTAGTAGAAGAGTTCCTGCACCCTGACGGAGAGATCATACTCGATTGCATCCAGACAGCGCCCGCACTCCCCCGTTACATCAACGGTGGCAGTGCCGGAAACCAGAATACCTTCGTGTACGGACTCAAGCCGCAGATCCAGCTCCATATCGGAGCCTTCCTGCACGCCAATGAGTGCTGCACCGAACTGATCCGGTGCAGGTACATGCTCGTTCAGGGTCCGCATAGTACCCGGGCTGCGCCCGAGATCCTTGACCGAAATGGCCAGGGGCGAATTTTGATCATGATTCATGATCACAACGATGAGAACTCCTATAGAACATAGACCGACGTATTATCTTAGCGCGAAGATGCCCATACTCTCAAATGGACGCTCCGCCGGACTATTTTCCTTGTTCGTCCTGCTGGAAACGTTGCAGCACGGCCTTGGGAACAAAGTCCGCGATGTCACCGCCGAGCGCCGCCACTTCCTTGATCAAAGTGGATGAGAGGTGTGTGTAATTGTTCTCCGCCGGCAGGAACACGGTTTCGACGCCAGTGAGATGGCGGTTCATCCGGGCCATGGGCAGTTCGTACTGGTAATCCTGCGTGGAACGCAGTCCCTTGATGATGACACCTGCACCATGGCTGCGGCAAAATTCTGCCAGCAGCCCGTCACCCATCGGCTCCACGGTGATCCCGCGCAGGTACGACAGGGTCTGGCGCGCCATGCCCAGGCGCACGTCGAGGGAGAACCTGTATTTCTTCGCATAGTTGGTGGAGACGGCGACGATCACTTCGTCGTACATGCTGGCGGCACGGGCAATAATTTCCACGTGCCCGTTGTGCAGCGGGTCATAGGATCCAGGGCAGACGGCTCGGCGCATATCTATGAATCTAATCCATCCACTGCACAAGTCACAGCACGTGGGCCCGCGGTTGTAGTGATATTACTGGGAGACATGAGCAGAACGGACGAAAACCTGGCCCAAGGATCCGCCTCCGGGAAGCGCGCACCGTGGCTACGCACGGCCGAAGGCGCCAACCTCCTGGGTGCGGACGGCCATTTGGGCGTGACCATCTTCGAGGAGATCACCACGCTGGCCGTCCGCGTCGGTGCGATCAACCTTGGCCAGGGGTTTCCTGACGAGGACGGTCCGGAGCTGATGCGGGAGGCTGCCCGTGACGCCATCTCGGCGGGCGCAAACCAGTATGCCCCGGGCAAGGGAATCCCCGCGCTGCGCGAAGCGATCTCCGAGCATCAGCGGCGTTTTTATGGGCTGACGCCGGATCCGGAGACGGAAATCATCGTGACCACCGGGGCCACGGAAGCCTTGGCCGCCGCCCTGCTGGCCCTGACCGGGCCCGGCGACGAGGTCCTGACCTTCGAGCCGTTCTACGACTCCTACGGTGCTGTGATCGCGCTCAGCGGCGCAACCCACGTCACCTCACCGTTGCTGGCGCCCCGGTTCCAGCCGGACTTGGCCGCGCTTGAGGCCGCTTTTTCCGACCGGACCCGCGTCATCCTGGTCAACAACCCGCACAATCCGATGGGCAGTGTCTTCACGCGGGAGG
This sequence comes from Arthrobacter sp. B055-34, assembly GCF_059090425.1. Lineage (NCBI taxonomy): Bacteria > Bacillati > Actinomycetota > Actinomycetes > Micrococcales > Micrococcaceae > Arthrobacter > Arthrobacter sp. B055-34. The sequence goes on along the minus strand of NZ_JBNHFQ010000009.1, from coordinate 181,932 downwards.
CGCTCACACGCATCGTGGAGCTGGCCAACCGCCACGACGCCATCATCATCACGGATGAAGTCTACGAACACCTCACCTTCGGAGTAGCCCACATACCCGTGGCCACGCTGCCCGGCGCATCGGAGCGCACCCTGACCATTTCCTCCGCGGGCAAGACGTTCTCGCTCACCGGATGGAAAATCGGCTGGATGAGCGGACCGGCCGAGCTTGTGGCGGCGGCGCGGACCGTCAAGCAATTCCTCAGTTATTCCTCCGGCACCCCCTTCCAGGCGGCCGTGGCAGCCGGTCTCGCGCTGGACGGATCGTTCTACGAGGACCTAGCGGGCACGCTGCAGCGCAAGCGGGACATCCTGAGCGAAGGCTTGCGGGCGGCGGGTCTGGACGTCTTCACCCCGCAGGGCACCTACTTCATCAATGTGGACGCGGCGCCGCTGGGCGTCACCGACGCAACCGCTTTGGCCCGCCGGCTCCCGGAGCTGGTCGGCGTGGCAGCCATACCGGTTCCCGTGTTCTGCCACCCGGCAGGTGCGGAACGGACCAAGTCGCTGCTGCGCTTCGCCTTCTGCAAACGTGTGGATGTGCTGGAGGAAGCGGCGTCGAGGATCGCCACCTTGAAGGACAGGCTCTAGCGGTGCCGAATCGTTTTCTGCGCGGCAGCGGCCTGCATGCCTCCATTGACCCGGACAGCAGGGTGCCGGGAGCATACGTCCTGAGTATCGGCGGAGCCGAGCAGTCACATGTCGATCTGAAGCACCCGGAGAATGTCTTCTATGAGTACCTGCGCCGGATTGCCAACGTCGTGGACCTTGCCGGCGAACCGGGGCAGCCTCTGCGCTCGTTGCATCTGGGTGCCGGCGCACTCACGCTGGCGCGCTACCTCCAGGCCACCAGGCCCGGCTCCGAGCAGCATGCTGTGGAGCTGGAACGGGAGTTGCTGGACTACGTCATCGACCAACTGCCGCTGCCCGAGGGAACCGATCTGACAGTTTATATCGGGGATGCCCGCCAGGAACTGACCTTTGGCGATATCGACGGCGAGTTCGACGTCGTCGTGCTCGATGTCTTCGCCGGCGAGGATGCCCCGGAACATCTGGCCACGGGCGGTTTCTACAGCGAGCTGCTCGAACTGCTGGCGCCCGGCGGAGTGCTGCTGGTCAATGTCGGCGACGACCCTCCGCTGGCCTTTGCCAAACGTCAAATCGCGGAGCTGGCGGACTGCACGCCAGCGGTGGCCGTACTGGGCGAAGCGGGCATGTTCACCAGCCGCTATGCTGGCAATTTGGTGCTCGCGGCGAGACGGGATTCGTGGCCGGAGGACTGGACGCAGTCCTTGCTGGCTGCCGGTCCGCACCCGGGGAAGGTGCTCACGGGCGCCGCGCTTGAATCATTCGTGCTGGCTTAGGCCGGCTCCGCGAACCACAACTGCGTCTCACCGTACTTACGGCCGGAAAAACACTCCAGCCCGGCTGGCCAACATGGTTCCGGCGAACGCGAGGAGCGTTCGACGACGACCACGGACCCCTCCGCCAGAAACGGCTCCAGCAGGGCCAGGATCTCCGCCAGCTTGTCTTCGGCGAGCGGGTACGGCGGATCGATCAGCACCAGGTTGTAATGCCTGCCCTCCTGCAGCCTGCCCAGGTATCCCTCGGCGCCGGTACGGTGGACCTGCACGACGGGCCGGCGCAGCACGGAGTTGATCATCTCGGCGTTGCGCCGGCACACGGCCGCGGCCTTTTCCGCCAGCTCGACCAGTTCGACGCGGGCCGCTCCCCTGCTGGCGCATTCGGCCCCCAGTGCACCCGAACCCGCAAAGAGGTCCAGAACGACGGCGTCATGGATAACGTCGTACGACTCGAGGCGTGAGAACAAGGCCTCCTTGACCCGATCCGTCGTCGGCCTCGTCGCGGTGCCCGGCACGTTGGCCAGCGTCATGCCGCCGGCGGCCCCGGCCACCACCCGGCTCATTGCTTACCCCCGTTCAAGGAAAGCCTCTTTCTCCGGGTTGAGATACAGTTCGATGGCCTCGGCCAATTCCGGGTAGTCTCCCAGCTGCGCGTCGTGTTCGATGATCGCCGCGGCGTCCATGCGGGCGTGTTCGATCACGGCTTCGTCCTTGATGACGCGCAGCAGCTTCAGCGTGGACTTGCCACCGGACTGGGATGAGCCCAAAATGTCGCCTTCGCGCCGCAGCTTCAGGTCGTCCTGGGCCAGCCGGAATCCGTCAGTGGTCGCCTCCACCGCTTGCAGCCGCTCCCGGCTGGGGTGGCCCGGTTCCAGGCTTGTGACCAGCAGGCAGGTGCCCAGCAGCGAGCCGCGGCCCACCCGTCCCCGCAGCTGATGCAGCTGGGAAATGCCGAACCGGTCCGCATCAAGGATCACCATCATCGTGGCATTCGGCACGTCCACACCGACTTCGATGACGGTGGTGGAAACAAGCAGGTCCAGCTGTCCCTCGGTGAAAGCAGCCATGGTGGCGTTCTTTTCCGTCGAGTCCAGCCTGCCGTGAAGCACACCGATGCGCACTCCGGACAAGATCGGCAGCTCCCCGAGAAACTCGGCAATCCGTTGGACGGAAGCCAGCGGGCGGCCTTCCTCTCCGGCATCGGCAGTCGGCTCAAAACTGGCCGGATCCTCACCTTCGTCGTCGCCGATCTTGGGACAGACCACGTACACTTGCCTGCCGGCGTCGACCTCCTCGCGCGCCCGGGCCCAGATCCGGTCTGCCCACCCAGGGTTCTCCACGAGTCCCACCAGATAGGTACGGATCGGGGCGCGTCCGGCCGGCAGTTCCCGCAGTACCGATGTTTCCAAATCGCCGAAAACAGTCATGGCTACGGTGCGTGGGATCGGTGTGGCGGTCATGACCAGCAAGTGCGGCGGCTTGATGGCCTGTGCGCGCAACTGGTCGCGCTGCTCGACGCCGAAGCGGTGCTGCTCATCCACGACGATCAGGCCGAGATCGTTATACTCGACCTCTTTGGAGAGCAGGGCATGCGTGCCGATGACAATGCCCGCCCGACCGCTACCAATATCCAGCAAAATACGACGCCGGGCAGCGCCCACCACGGAACCGGTCAGCAGTACAACCTGTGTCCCATTTTCATCGCCGCCAAGCATGCCGCCCTCGGCCAGGGGCCCCAGCATCCGCCGGATCGATTCGTAGTGCTGGCCGGCCAACACCTCCGTTGGCGCCATCAGGACGGCTTGGCCGCCGGCGTCGATGACCTGGAGCATGGCGCGCAGGGCAACGAGCGTTTTGCCGGACCCCACTTCCCCCTGCAGAAGCCGGTTCATCGGGTGGTTCTCCGCGAGCTCCGCGGCAATGGTGGCTCCGACTTCCTGCTGGCCGCCGGTGAGGGTGAAGGGCAGCGAGGCATCGAAACGCTCCAGCAATCCGGCCCGGCGGTGCGGTCTGGCGGTTGCCTCCTCGGCGGCCGCTTGTGCCCTGCGCCGAGCCAGCGCGGTCTGCAGGATCAGCGCTTCCTGGTATCTGAACCTCTCCTGGGCTTTGGCCACCGATTCCATGTCCTGTGGGCGATGGATCTGCTGGTAGGCGTCCTCCAACGAATACAGCCGGTCGCGGATTGCAATATCGGCCGGCACCGGATCCTCGATCCGGCTGAAGTCCACGATGTCGAGCAGTGCTTCGACGGCGGCCTTGATCCGCCAGCTGCTCAGCTTGGCGGTGGCCGGATACAGCGGGACGGGGCGCCGGGCTTCCTCGGCATCAAAACCGCTCTCGTCCTCAAGCAGCACGTAGTCCGGATTGGTCAGCGTCAGCTGGCTTTGGTACGTGGTGACCTTGCCGGCAAACATCGCCAGCGTGCCCGGCAGCAGTTCCTTGTCCGCACGGTACGCATTGAAGAATGTCAGATGCACCTGGTTCAATCCGCGGACGGAATCATCGCTGACGACGACGTCGGTCAGGGTACCTTTCCGTGCACGCATCCGGCGGGTAGTGCAACTGACAACGCGGGCCACCAAGGTCACGTTTTCATCCCGCGGGAGCTCGGCAATACTGGTCAACTCACCGCGCTTGAGGTAGCGGCGCGGGAAATAGTTCAGAAGCTCGCCGACGGTGGTCAGGCCAAGGTGCTTCTCCAGCGCCGAAGCGCTGCGTTGGCCGAGCCGCCGCTTCAGTTCGAGTTCGACTTCTGCCGGCAGATGTTCAGTCATGGGCCTCGTACACCGGTGCGGAAAGATCGGTCACGGACAGATTGGATGGTTCGGCGAAGGCCCGGATCGCGGCCAAGGCGGGCTCCGCTTCCGGGACATGGGCGTGGACCCGCCAGCGGTAGCCGGCCTCCGACTCGGTCACCGCACTCAGGATCACGGAATCGCCCAGCTCGTCCAGTTGCAGTCGTAGGGTGGCCGCATCCAGCGGACTCAAGTTGATGGTGCACATGACTTCCACGCCTTCGTGCGCCTGGCCGAGATGGATGTGCGGATCCTGCAGGTTGTAGCCGTGCAGCCCGTCCAGCAGTTCCGGCTGCAGTTCCACCCCGAGGGCGCTGGAGCGCAACGTGTCCATGATGAGCAGGAAGCCGACGGCCCCAGCGTCCACCACCTGTGCGGCAGCCAGCGCGCCGAGCTGGTCTTCGGTCTGGACAACGGCGTCGAGGGCGGCCTCCACCACTGCTTCAAGCGTGACTGCCAGACCGTGGTTCGAATCGTCCCCGTTGTGGGCTGCTCCCTGGGAATTGGCAGCGCGTGAGACTGCTTCCATGGCCGAGAGCATGGTCCCGGGCACCGGATCGCTCAACGCCGACCAGCAGCGGATTTCCGCCCGCTGGAGCGCCGCGGCCAGCAACGGCCCGGTCATCCTGGTGGTGCCTTTCAGCGGTTCCGCCATCGCGGAGAGGAAGACCGCGAACAAGGTGCCGGAGTTTCCGCGCGCTTCTTCCATGGCTGCCTGCCCGCTGGCCGCCAGCAGTTCGCCCACATCCGCGGTATCCGTCTCGGCGGCCGCCAGGGAAGCTGTCCTCACCGTCAGGTACAGGTTGGTGCCCGTGTCCCCGTCCGCAACGGGAAAGATGTTGATGGCATTGAGCCGGTCGCTGTGGTTGCCGAGCACCTCTTCCGCTTTCGCCAGCCAGCGCTTGAGCGCCTGTGTGTTCGCGGCTATCTTTGCGTGCAAGGTGTTCCAATCCCGCTGCCGCCGGCGCAAAAAGGCCAACGGACTCTTTCAGTTCTCCGGCGTTAACCGAGCCTACCGTAGCCGGAGCCCGACAGTGCGTAACGTTTCGGGCATGGCTGCAAATCAGGTGCAGTTCTCCGAGCTTCTAGCCGGTCGAGGCGAGATAGTCAGCCACCGACCCATTGCTCATTGCCTCGGATATTTCGGCGATGGCGGCTTCATCCTTGAGCACAATGGACTGGCCGTCGGCAGACATGCCGGTACCCAGTGACGGAAGCGTAAACATCTCGATGTCATTACCGCGCACCTTCCACAGACTGGCGCCAAGGAAGGCTGCCGCCGGGCCGCTGAATTCCGAATCAACGCTGATATAAGGGGAGAACTCGGAGACGACTCCGCTCATCCGCAGCGGATTGGCCCGTGTGGCCGGTGAGAGGATTTCGGAGACCAGGGCTTTCACGAACAACTGCTGGTTGGCCACACGCTGGTAGTCGCCGTTAGTGAACGACTTGCGCTCCCGGACGAAATTCAGGGCGGACTCGCCGTCGAGGGTCTGCACACCTTCCGGGAATGATTCGCCGTTTCCGCCGGTGATCTGGAAGGCAGCAGGATTATCGATCTCCACCCCGCCAAGGGCGTCCGTCAGCGACCGGAAGCCGGCAAAATCAACGGAGGCCACATGGTCGATGCGCGCGTTGAACAACGTCTCCACCGTTTCGACGACCAAGGGGGTACCCCCGAACGCCATGGCGGAGTTGATCTTGTGCTCTCCGTAACCGGGAATCGTGGTCCAGGTGTCGCGCATGATTGACATGACGTAGACCTTGTCGCGGTTTTCCGGAACATGCACGAGCATCATCGTGTCCGTCCGGCCGCCATTGGGCACCCCGGCCAGGTTTTCACCCTCACCGCTTCCGCCGTCAGCGTCAGTTCCCATCAGCAGGATGTTCTTGGAGCCATCACCGGCTGCCTTGCTGACACGGTTCTCCGGGAACGCATGCTCAATTTTCTGCGAATTGTTGTCGAAGACGTTAACCAGGTAAAAGACATAGCTGCCGCCGAAGACGATGGCCACGGCCAACAGTGCCGCCAGCACGGCGAGCAGCTTGCGCACGGGTCGGCGCTTGGGGCGGCGGGGAGGGGCGTAGTCATAGTCGTAGTCAGACGTCATTCATTCACTTTCTTGATACGGGCCACGGACGAGCATAGTGGCCGAAACTGGACGGTTCCTTCAAAGCCCGCCGTTCAGCAGCGAGCATGGGGGCTGGGAGGCGTCCCGTTACTGTCCGTCCCGGCAAGCGGATACGCTGGATTCATGTCCCGGATGAACACCCTGCGCCGAAACCTGCCTGCCTTGTTGCTGGGGGCAGGGATAGTTTTCACAGCAACGGCCTGCTCTCCCATCGTGCAGGTTGATGCCGCCGAAGACGCCGCCAATCCCGCCTGTGCTCCGATGATGGTGATCCTGCCGGAGTTCGTTGCTGACGCTGAGCGCCGCGAGACCTCCAGCCAGGCCACCGCTGCCTGGGGCGACCCGTCCAAAGTCATCCTGCGCTGCGGCGTCCCGGTCCCCGGACCGACCACGGACCGGTGTGTCACGGTCAACGGCATCGATTGGGTCCTGCATGAGGGCGAAGAGACCTGGACTGCCACTACTTACGGCCGTGAGCCGGCAACGGAACTTATTTTCAATCCTGACGAGGTGGCCGAATCCACCATTCTGGTGGATCTGGCCGACGCGGCCGCGGAGATTCCGCAGACGAACAAGTGCATCAACCCGACGGACACGCTCGACGCCTCGTAGCCACGGGACGCCGAGCGGGAGCCGCACCTGTGGTTAGTGCGTCCGCTCTAGCGGTTAGCGCAGTCCCGTTTTGCGGTTGAGGGCGAGATAGATCAGTTCGTCGATCAGTTCGGTGTAGGGCAGGCCTGACTTGGCCCACATCTGCGGGTACATGCTGATCGGGGTGAACCCGGGCATCGTGTTGATCTCATTGATGATGAGATCCCCGTCCGGCGTGTAGAAGAAGTCCACCCGGGACAGGCCCTCTCCCGCGACGGCGTCGAATGCCTTGCCGGCAAGTTCGCGGACACGGTCCGTGGCTTCCGAGGGCAGGTCCGCCGGGCAGCTGAGTGCCGCAGCCGCACCGTCTACATACTTGGCTTCGAAATCGTAGAAGTCATGGACACCGGGCTGCACTGCAATCTCACCTGGGAGGCTGGTGCGCGGGTCGTCGCAGCCGCGCCCCTGCAGGACGGCAACTTCGATTTCACGGCCGGCGATCCCCGCTTCGACGACGATCTTCGGATCGTGCTCCCGTGCGGCGTCGATGGCGGTACGCAGTCCGGCTGCGTCGGAAACTTTGCTGATACCCATCGAGGAACCGGCGCGGGCCGGCTTCACGAAGACCGGGAAGCCGAGTCCGGCCACACGTGCCAAGGCCGAGTCCGGATCCTGCTGCCACTGGCGGTCGGTAATGACTTCGTAGGGTCCGACTTCGAGCCCGGCGGCTTCGAAGACCACCTTCATGTAGTGCTTGTCCATCCCGACGGCGGATGCCAGGACGCCGGCGCCCACGTATCGTACGTCGGCCATTTCCAGCAGGCCCTGCAGGGTCCCGTCTTCGCCGAAAGGCCCATGCAGCAGCGGCAGCACCACGTCGACCTGTCCCAGGTTCCGGATGGCGTCGGAGGCAGAACGGACAACCAGTCCGGTGCCGGAATTCCCTGCGGCCAGCAGCACCGATTCCGCCGCCGGGGCGACCTCTGGCCGGGTCTCCGAGGTCAGGGACCAGCGGGCGGGATCCTCGGAAACCAAGGTCCACTGGCCGTTGGGAGCAATGCCGATCGGAACGACGTCGTACTTTTCCTGGTCGATGGCGGCCAGAACGCCTGCCGCCGTCACACAGCTGACCGAGTGCTCGCTGGAACGGCCGCCGAAGAGGACGGCGACACGCGGCTTCCGCGCGCTTGCCGGGGAATTCGGGCTGTTCGCTTCTTTGTTCACTGTTCCTGTTCGCCTTCGGATTTGAGCTCACGGGTGAGCAGTCGCGGGGCCAGGTCCTCGACGGAGATTTCTCCTTCGAGGACGGCGACCACGCTTTCGGTAATCGGCATTTCCACACCTACCTGGGTGGCCAGGTCGAGCACCGCGCGCCCGGACTTGATGCCCTCCGCGGTCTGGGTCATGCGCTGGTTGACCTCGTCCAGTGTCAGGCCTTCGCCCAGCAGTCGGCCTGCAGTGTGGTTGCGCGAGAGCGGCGACGAGCACGTCGCCACCAGATCCCCCAGTCCGGCCAGGCCCGCCATCGTTTCCAGCTCGCCGCCCAGCGCCAGCGTGAGCCGCGTGGTCTCCGCCAGCCCGCGGGTGATCACGGACGCCTTGGTGTTGTCGCCCATGTGCTTGCCGTCGCAGATGCCCACGCACAAGGCAATCACATTCTTGACGATCCCGCCGATCTCCACGCCCACAACGTCCGTGTTGGTATACGGGCGGAAGTACCGGGCGGTGCACGTGTTGGCGATCCACTGCGCCACATCGCGGTCGGTACAGGCCACCACCGAGGCGGTCGGTTCCTTGCGCGCAATCTCCATGGCCAGGTTGGGCCCGGAAATCACCGCGATCCGCGAATCGGGCAGCGAAAGTTCTGCCTTGATGACTTCGCTCATCCGCGAGTCAGTGCCGCGCTCCAGGCCCTTCATGAGGGAAACAACGACGGCCGTGTCCCCCAGCAACGGCTTCAAGGCCGCCAGCTGCGGACGCAGCGTCTGCGCGGGAACGGCAAGAACCACCAGCTCCGCCCCGTCCATGACCTCGGCCACCTCGCCGGAAGCGGTCAGGTTGTCGGGCAGGCGGATCTCGTTGAGGTACTGGCTGTTCAGGTGGCGGTGGTTAATTTCCTCCGCCACTTCAGGCCGCCGTGCCCACAGCCGCACCTGGATGCCTGGATGGGCGTCCGCCACGACTTTGGCAAATGTTGTACCCCAGCTGCCGGCGCCCAGAACAGCCACTACAGCGGGCAGATCCTGGTGGGTGCTCACGGCTTTTCCTCCGGTGATGTGGGTGGCAGGTCGGCAGGCGGGGACACTTCGAAGTTCCGGCCGGTGGCGTTTTGGCCGCGCATGGCCGGGTCCCAGCGCTGGGCCGGGGGCTGCTCGCCGCGGAGTCCGGCAAGCAATTCCGTCACGGCGTCCAGGATCCTGGTCGTCGCCTCCTCGAGCACGGTTTTCGTCAGCGGCTGGCCGATGAATTCGCTCAGGTCCACCGGCGGTCCGGCCACCACTCTTGCCGTCTTGCGCGGAAAGATATGGAGCTTCTTTGCGTAGCGCGGGAACAGTTCGTTGGCGCCCCAATGGGCAACCGGCACAACCGGGGCCCCGGTCTGGAGCGCCAGTCTGGCCGCGCCGGTCCGGCCGCGCATGGGCCACAGATCCGGATCCCGGGTCAGTGTGCCTTCCGGGTAGATGATCACGGCACCGCCCTGATCCATCACCTCCCGGGCCACGCTGAGGGAACGGTTTGCGCCGGCGCTGCTGCGCTCCACGGGGATTTGCTTGGCGGCCGACAGGATGGCGCCGACCACGGGGACCTTGAACAGGGAAGCCTTGGCCAGGAAGTGCGGAAAGAAGCCCTGGTTGTAGACGAAGTGGCCCACCACCAGGGGGTCTATTTCCGTATTGTGGTTGGGGCAGACGATGATCCCGCTGCCTTGCGGCAGGTTCTCCGTCCCCTCCCATTTACGCCTGAGGACCAGGTTCAGCACCGGGCGCACCAAGGCGGCCAAGGTGCTGAGCGTGGCCCGTTCCTTCATGGCCGGCCTCATCCTTCGTCCTGCCGCTTCAGGCAATGTCGAAGTCCGCGCCGAGGTTTTCCAGTTTGGACTGGAACCGCTCGTAACCCCGGTTGATCAGCTCAATCCCGGTCACCCGGGACGTGCCGTTGGCTGCCAGCGCCGCAATCAGGTGGCTGAAGCCGCCGCGCAGATCCGGAATGTCGATATCCGTGCCCTGCAGCTGGGTGGGGCCCGAGATGACGGCCGAATGCAGGAAATTGCGCTGGCCGAAGCGGCACGGGATGCTGCCCAGGCACTCGCGGTGCACCTGGATGCTGGCGCCCATCCGGATCAGGGCCTGGGTGAAGCCGAAGCGGTTTTCGTAGACCGTTTCGTGGACAATGGACACGCCGGCTGCCTGGGTCAGTGCAACCACCAAGGGCTGCTGCCAGTCCGTCATGAAGCCGGGATGCACGTCCGTTTCGAGGACGAGCGGCGAGAGCTTCCCGCCGGTGTGGTAGAACCGGATGCCTTCGTCGTCGATATCGAAGGCGCCGCCGATTCTGCGGTAGGTATTCAGGAACGCGGTCAGATCCGGCTGCATCGCGCCCTCGACATAGATGTCACCCTGGGTGACCAGCGCGGCCGAAGCCCAGGACGCGGCCTCGTTGCGGTCCGGCAGTGCGCGGTGGTTGAAGCCGCTGAGGTGCGGAACGCCCTCGATCCGGATGACCCGGTCCGTCTGGACGGAGATGATGGCGCCCATTTTCTGCAGGACCGCGATCAGGTCCATGATTTCCGGCTCGATCGCCGCCCCGCTGAGTTCGGTGATGCCCTCGGCTCGGGTGGCGGTCAGCAGCACCTGCTCGGTGGCGCCGACGCTGGGGTAGGGCAGCGAGAGCTTGGCGCCCTTCAGGCCCTTGGGAGCGGAAATGGAGATACCGCCCTCGCGCTTCTCCACCACGGCGCCGAACTGGCGCAGCACATCCAGGTGGTAATCGATCGGGCGGTCGCCGATCTTGCAGCCACCCAGGTCAGGGATAAAAGCTTCCCCGATGGCATGGATCAGCGGCCCGCAGAAGAGGATCGGGATGCGGGAGTCACCGGCATGCGCGTCGATGTCCTTCATCTGGGCCGTCTTGACCTTGGTGGGGTCCAGGGACAGGTCACCGGTGACAGGATCCTTGGTGACCTCGACTCCGTGCAGGCGCAGCAGGCTCGTCACTACCTCGACGTCCTTGATCTCCGGAACGTTGCGCAGCAGTGAAGGATCGTTGCCCAGCAGGGAGGCAACCATGGCTTTTGGTACGAGGTTCTTGGCTCCCCGGACGGACACCTTTCCCCTAAGAGGGACTCCTCCGCGGATGGTCAGAACGCTTGCCATATACACCTGTTTCCTCGATCTGCAACGCCTCCATACTTCGCGAAGGCCTCAGCTAAGCATAGAAGCTACCGTGACCATCCCGAAATAAAGTGCGATTAGCCACGCCGATGTTAGGACCGGGCCGGAAGAGTTTTCGGCTTCCAGGACGGACGGGTTGCCTCGTAGCTGGTGATGTCCTCTTCGTGCTGGAGCGTCAGCCCGATGTCGTCCAGCCCTTCGAGCAGGCGCCAGCGCGTGTAGTCATCGATCTCGAACGGCGCCGTGAGGGTTCCGCAGACCACCGTCTTTGAGTTCAGGTCCACCGTGATTTCGGTGCCCGGATGGTTCTCCAGTTCTTTCCAGATCAACTCGATGTCGTCCTGGGCGACCTGCGCGGCGAGCAGGCCCTGCTTGCCCGAGTTGCCCCGGAAGATGTCCGCGAAGCGCGACGAGAGGACCACCCTGAAGCCGTAATCCTTCAGCGCCCACACCGCGTGCTCGCGGGAGGAGCCGGTGCCGAAGTCGGACCCGGCCACCAGCACCGAGCCGCGGTTGAACGGCTCCTGGTTCAAGATGAAGTCTTCCTTCTTGCGCCAGGCCGAAAACAGTGCGTCTTCGAATCCGGTACGGGTGATGCGCTTGAGGTACACCGCAGGAATGATCTGGTCCGTGTCGACATTGGACTGCCGCAGCGGAACGCCGATGCCGGTGTGGGTGGTGAATTTTTCCATGGTCATTGTTTCCCCTAATCCGCGTTAAGCTGCGCTGGTTTCGCTCAGGCGGCGAGCCTGGCCCTCGTCAACAGGATCCAAGTCCGACGGCGAACTCAAGGTGCCGCGCACTGCGGTCGCCGCTGCGACCACAGGCGACACAAGGTGCGTGCGGCCGCCCTTGCCCTGGCGCCCCTCGAAGTTGCGGTTGGACGTGGAGGCGCAGCGTTCGCCCGGCGCCAGCTGGTCCGGGTTCATGCCCAGGCACATGGAGCAGCCGGCAAAGCGCCACTCGGCACCGAAGTCCTTGAAGACTTGGTCCAGTCCCTCGGCCTCGGCTTCCAGCCGGACGCGGGCAGAACCGGGCACCACCATCATGCGGATGTTCGGGTCCTTGCTGCGGCCGCGGATAATGTCTGCAGCGATGCGCAGATCCTCGATGCGGCTGTTGGTGCAGGAGCCGAGGAAAACGGTATCCACCCGGATGTCCTTCATCGGCGTGCCGGCCTTCAGGTCCATGTAGGTCAGGGCGCGTTCTGCCGAGGCCTTGGCATTCTCGTCCGCGAAGTCCTCCGGCGAAGGGACCGACTCGGAGAGGGAGACGCCCTGTCCCGGGTTGGTGCCCCATGTGACGAACGGTTCCAGCGTGTCCGCGTCGAGGAAGACCTCGGCGTCGAATTCGGCGTCGTCCTCGGTACGCAGCGTCTGCCAGTACTCGACGGCGGCGTCCCAGTCCGCACCCTCGGGTGCGTGCGGCCGGCCCTTGAGGTATTCGAAGGTGGTCTCGTCCGGCGCCACCATGCCGGCGCGGGCACCGGCTTCGATGGACATGTTGCAGATGGTCATCCGCGCTTCCATCGACAGGTCCCGGATGGCCGAGCCGCGGTATTCCAGCACGTAGCCCTGTCCCCCGCCGGTGCCGATCTTGGCGATGACGGCCAGGATGATGTCCTTCGAGGTCACGCCCGGGCGCAGGGTGCCTTCGACGTTGATCGCCATGGTCTTGAACGGCTTCAGCGACAAGGTCTGCGTGGCCATGACGTGCTCGACCTCGGAGGTGCCGATGCCGAAGGCCAGCGCACCGAAGGCGCCGTGCGTGGACGTGTGCGAGTCGCCGCAGACCACGGTGAGGCCCGGCTGGGTCAGGCCCAGCTGGGGGCCGACAACGTGCACAATGCCCTGCTCGGCGTCGCCCAAGGAGTGCAGCCGGACGCCGAACTCCTTGCAGTTGGCCCGCAGCGTCTCGATCTGGGTGCGGCTGGTCGGATCCGCGATCGGCTTGTCGATGTCCAGCGTCGGAGTGTTGTGGTCCTCCGTGGCGATGGTCAGATCCGGGCGACGCAGCGGGCGGCCGGCCAGGCGCAGGCCTTCGAACGCCTGCGGGGACGTGACTTCGTGAACAAGATGGAGATCGATGTAGAGCAGGTCAGGCTGCTGCGCGGCTCCTTCGCCGTCGCCCTTGCGCACCACGTGTGCATTCCACACCTTTTCGGCGAGCGTCTTGCCCGCAGTTGTACCGGCCATAGCCAGCTCCCTCCATCAGTGACAGCGCGGGCCGTTTCAACCGGTATTCAGCTGCCATCGGCGCCCGCAGAAGTATGTACTTCAACTCTCCCAGCCCGCATCGTCGCCCGCTACTTTTTCGACTTGCATCTCAGATAATGAGACGGCAATATCATGTTATGGACAAATCAAGCGGCGTCGGAGTCATCGATAAGGCAGCTATGGTGCTGGATACACTGGAGGCCGGGCCCACAACATTGGCCCAACTCGTGGCCGCTACCGGGCTCGCGCGGCCTACTGTCCATCGTCTGGCGCTGGCCCTGGTCCACCACCGGTTGGTCAGCCGCGACATTCAGGGCCGGTTTGTCCTGGGCAGCCGGCTGGTCGAGCTGGCTTCGGCCGCCGGCGAAGACCGCCTGATCGCCTCCGCCGGCCCGGTGCTGCTTGCGCTGCGCGATGCCACCGGCGAGAGCGCGCAGGTCTTCCGCCGGCAGGGCGAATGGCGTGTGTGCGTGGCCTCGGCGGAGCGGCCGATCGGCCTGCGCGACACCATCCCGGTGGGCACCCAGCTCTCCATGAAGGCCGGCTCGGCCGCCCAGGTCCTGCTGGCGTGGGAGGACCATGAGCGCCTGCTGGAGGGGTTGAAGAACGCCCGCTTTACGCCGACGGTACTCGCAGGGGTCCGGCGCCGCGGTTGGGGCCAGAGTCTGGGCGAGCGGGAACCCGGCGTCGCGTCCGTTTCCGCGCCCGTGCGCGGGCCTTCCGGCCGGGTGATCGCGGCCGTCTCTATTTCCGGACCGATCGAGCGGCTCAGCCGCCAGCCCGGCCGCATCCATGCAGAAGTGGTGGTCCAGGCCGCACAGCAGTTGACCGACGCGCTGCGCAAGACCACAGACTGAACGCAACGGGTCAGCCCTTGAAGTGGTCCCAGCCGAGCACGTCCGGGACCTCGCCGTCCACGGTCACCTCGGCCGCACCGGCCGCCGCTTCGGCGACGCTCCCGATGTGCACGAACCCCTCGGGCAGCTCCGCGGCGGGCGGGAAAACCGCCAGCAATCCATGGTCCTCTCCCCCGCCCAGCACCCAGTGCCGCGGGTTCGCGTCCAGCATGCGGGCCGCCTGCCGAAGCGGAATCTCGAAACAGTCCAGCCGCTGGTAGTCAAGGGCCAAGGCGGCGCCGCTCGCACGGGCCAGCCTTCCGGCATCGCGGATCAGTCCATCGGAGATGTCCATCATGGCGTGCGCTCCGGCCAGCGCAGCCCGCGGCCCCAGTGCCAGCGGCGGCAGCGGCCGCGACTGCGCGGTGGCCAGAGCCTGCAGCTCGGGCGGCATTCCGCCGTAACCAGAAGTTCCCTCGAGCAACGCCAGCCCGGCGGCCGCCCTGCCCAACGATCCGCCGACCGCCACTAGGTCTCCCGGGCGCGCCCCGGACCGCAGGACCGGTGCCCTGCCTTGCAGATCCCCGGTAACCGCTGCCGTCACCACCAGGACGGCGCCCCGCCCCAGGTCCCCGCCCACCACGGCGCACCGCTCCGCCCCCAGTTCGTGCAGCGCCGTGCGGAGTCCGTCCGCCATGTCCTCCACCCAGCGCACCGGAGTGTCCGCGGGGAGGGTCAGGCTGATGACCAGCGACGTGGGCACGGCACCCATGGCATTGATGTCCGATACGTTCTGCGCGGCGCATTTCCACCCGACGTCGAACCCTGAACTCCGGTAGCCGCTGGCCCACTCGAGCCGGAAGTCCTGGTCTTGGACCAACGTGTCGATGGAGATCACGGTACGCCCGTCGGGAGCCTCGATCACCGCGGCATCGTCCCCGGGGCCCACCGGCACATCGGCCGTACCCAGCCGCGGGAAAATCCGCTCCAGCAGTGCCCGCTCGTCCAGTTGAGCCACCGTGAGATGTTCCGCCACTTCTCCGCTTCCCCGTTCCGGCCCCGGAAATTCCTTCGCGGCCTTGTTGCGTTTGGTCCTGACTAGATCATTCACTACCGCCGCGCCAACCGGTAATCTGCCCCCATGACCACCTATGCCATCTTCCTGCGCGGGATCAACGTCGGCGGCATCAACATCAAGATGGCGGAGCTGAAGGCGGCCCTGGCCGAGCTGCCCCTCCACGATGTCAGGACGCTGCTGGCCCGTGGCAACATTGTGTGCGCCAGCGATGGCTCAGCCAATGAGGTGAAGCAACTGGTCGAGGCGAAACTGCGCGAGCGCTTCGGCTACGACGCCTGGGTGGTGGTGCTCACTGTTGAACGGCTGGACGAACTGGTGGCGGCGTGCCCTTACCCGGCCGACAACGCCGACATCCACGCCTACGTCACCGTCACATCGGATCCGGCCGAGTTGCAGGAACTGCACGAGGCAGCCGCTCCCGCGGATGGGGACGGCATTCTGCTGGGACCAGAAGCGATGGCTTGGACGGCGGCCAAGGGCGGCACGCTGGATAGCCCGGTGAACAAGCTGGTGGCACACAAGAGATTCAAAAGTACGACGACGACACGCAACCTCCGTACGATGCTGAAGGTTCTGGCTGCCGCTGGCTAGGACGCCGCCACTGGCCTCGCTGGCCCCTGCCGCGGCTAGCCCGTGCCCCCGCGCGCGGCCGCCAGAGCCTCCCGGAAGCTGTTGTACCGGCGGATCTCTTCCTCCACCGGAGCCACCACTTTCCTCTCCGCCACCTGGGCCACCGCCGACCGCAGCCGCCGTCGTGCTTTAGCTGCCCTTGATGCCGCTGCCACGCGGGCCACCAATCCCGATGCCAGCCCCAGCACAATGCCCAGCAGGACGCCGGTGACCAGCAGCAGCGTGGGCACCGGGAAGCCCTCGACCCGCGGCGCCGGAGGTACTTCGAACTGGAGGTAGCCCAGGACGGCCAGTCCCAGAAGCCAGAGGGCGCCGGCGGCCGCGGCGGCCAGTGCGATCCACTGGAGAATGCCGATCACCGGCCACCACCACGACTTCCGATTTGAGCCCAGGTCCGTCCCGGCCATGGCCTGGTCGAGGGCATCGGGCAGCTCGGGTGCGCTGGCGCGGGCAGCCCTGCGGATGGAGCCGCGCCATAGTTCCGGTGCCCGGCTGCCGGCCGCATCGGCGAAGGCCCGGACCGCGGAATCCGCTTGCGCCCGCTGCGCGGGGCCCGGCTCAGGCAGGGAAGACCGGTTCACCGCAGGGTTGACGTCCCGGCGGTCGAGGTTGAGCCGCTTCAATGGATCGCGGCGGAGTTTGCCCAGCCACCGGGTGACCGGCCAGCCGGTGTTGGCGTGCGACTGCCTGCGGTAGGACTTGCGCACCGCTTCCGCCACCACGTCCACGCTCGCCGACTGGGCGAGGTGCTCGGACAGCGTCTGCTTGGCTTCCTTCGGCACGGCCGGAAGCGCCGGGCCGGACGAGCCGTCCGCCAGCGCGGCGGCAGAAGCGTCGATATCGGCCAGCAGGCGTTCCGTGCTGGCGCGGCGCCGGTCGACCACGGTACGGATGGCCGTGCGCAGCTCCTTGACTCCCGCGCCTGTCTTCGCAGAGGCCGGGTAGACCGCCACGCCATCGAGTCCGTCCTGCGCCAGGATCTGCTTCAGCGAGTCCAGCACCGGCCGCACCTCGCGCGCAGCCAGCCGGTCGATCTGGTTGAGCACCACCATGGTGACGGCTCCGTACGAGGCAAGCGGACGCAGGAAACCCTGGTGCAGGGCGGCATCGGCGTACTTCTGGGGGTCTAGCACCCAGACGAGGACGTCCACCTGGCCCGCAAGCCGTTCCACAATCTGCCGGTGTTCGACGGCGGTGGAGTCGAAATCAGGAAGATCGAGCAGGATCAGTCCGCCGTAACCATCCTCGTCGGCACCATGATCCTGGCGGCCGCTGGCCGGCGGACCGTCCATCAGGTGCCGTTGTTTGACCTGGAGCCAATCGAGCAGCGGCTCGCTTCCGGCAGGATTCCAGACGCCTGCCAACGGCTCGGAAGTCGTCGGCCGGCGGGCGGCAGCGGTCGCTACTTCCTGTCCGGCAACCGCGTTGAACAGGGATGACTTGCCGCTGCCCGTGGCGCCGAAGAAACCGACAACGGTATGTTCGGCCGACAACGAGCGCCGCGTGCTGGCCCGGTTCAATACCTCCGTGACGGGTGCCAGCGCCTCATCCGGCAGGCGTTCTTCGGCAAGTTCGCGCGCCGTGTTCAGGGCCTCCAGCCGGCTGCGCAGCTGCGAGCGTTCCTTCTCTCCCCGGTGCCGGCTCATGCTGCGCCCTCCGCTCCGGTCCGTCGGGCCAGTGCGGACAGCTGAGCCGCCTGGCCGCGCAGTCCGGCGGCCAGCGCCGCGGCGTCCTGGTCGTCGATCAGGGACAGGAAACGTGTTGCTTCCTCCCGCATCAGGTTTTTGGTGCGTTCCTTCAGCCCTTCCCGCGCCTTGCGGGCGAGGCGGCGGACCGCGTCCTCGCCGAAAACGGCCTCCAGCAGTTTTTGGCCGACCACCGCTGTTCCGCCGGCAACCCCGATCTCGATACCGGTCAGGCCACCGGTGGCGGCGAAGACCACAACCATCAACGCCACGCCCAAACCGTTCACCCCGAAGGAAAGCATCCTGGCGGTAAGCCTCTTGCTGGCGCCCTCCGTCTGGATCATCGCCAGCAGGTCACCCTGCCAGGCGCGGATTTCGGCCGAAGCCTTGTCGCTGAAACCGTCGCTGACGGTAGACAGATCCTTGCTGCCCAGCAGCTGCCGCCCGGCCGGATCGTTGCGCCACCGTGCATCGGCGTCCTCGGCGCCCTTGGCCGCCTCGTCCACGATCACGGCCTGCAGCCCCGTTTCGATTGCCGCCTCGACGTTGACGGAGGGTGCGGGCTTACCGCTGAAGAAGGCGCCGATCCGGTCCCGCAACCGGCCCACCCCGCTCTCGATTGAGCGGAAGAACTCCCCCGTTCCCACGAAGTCCTGCCACCGGGCCAGCACCTCGCCGCGCAGCAGCGTGCCGTCCTGGGTGGAGTCGAGCGTCCGCCGGGCTGCACTGTTATAGGCGTCCAGCACGTCGTCACGCAGTCTGGCCGCCGCGACGGACTGGGCGTCCAGCGCATCCGCCACCGACGCGGTCGTGGCGGCCAGCGATGCCACTGCCCCGCTGAGGGTCCTGCGCGCGATGGCGGCCCTGCCCGCGGCATCTGCGGAAATCTCCAGCAGCCAGCCGCGGATGTCCGCCACTGCAGCGTGCGGCAGCATGCCCAGCTCGTCCAGGGGCGACTCGGGGACGACGAAGAGCCGCGCGTTGCCCAGTCCTTCGCGGTTCAGGAGCCCGGCGAGGTCCGCCCGGACCTCGTCCTCGACGCCGGCCGGAACACGGTCCAGCACGACGGCGACGAGGATGTCCCGCCCGGCGGCTTCCAGCAGCAGCTTCCACGGCACGGCGTCCGCATAGCGGTTTGCAGTGGTCACGAACAGCCACAGGTCTGCCGCCGACAGCAGCTGGCCGGCCAGCTTGCGGTTATCGTCCGAAATAGAGTCAACGTCGGGTGCGTCCAGCAGCGCGATGCCGGGCGGGATCGTGGTTTCCGAGACGAGGACCAGGGAGGACATGGCCCGAGGATCCGGGTCTGCGCCGGCCCGTTCCGCCGGCAGTGCACCGGCAGGCTCCGCGGCCGAGGTGATGCGGTTCAGGGCGGGCAGGACGCGCTGGTCCGCAAACCAGGAACGGTCCCGCGGATTGTGCAGCAGGATAGGTTGGCGCGTCGTCGGCCTGATCGCGCCTGTGCGGGTGACCGGGCGGCCCGCCAGCGCGTTGACCAGCGTTGATTTGCCGGCGCCGGTGGATCCGCCCACGACGGCCAGCAGCGGAGCGTCCAGGCTCCGGTAGCGCGGCAGGACATAGTCCTCCAGCTGGTCCAGCGCTGCGTGGATGTCCTGGCGGGCTTGTGCGGCTCCCGGCAGATGCAGCGGAAGCGTCAGCTCACTGAGCGCATCGCGGACCGCCTCCGCCAGCGCCAGCCCGTCGGAGGCCTGCTCCGGGCGGCTGTCTGTTGTACCTGTCACAGATTCCATCATGCCAGCACTCAGGGCATTCACCGCTGACATGGGAATACTGCCACAAAAGCGTTGGCGGAACAGGACCGGAACGTGCACACGAAAAAACCGGCCCCGGACAAAATGTCCGGGACCGGTTATCGGTGACCCCAGCGGGATTCGAACCCGCGTTACCGCCGTGAGAGGGCGGCGTACTAGGCCGCTATACGATGGGGCCTTGCACTTTTCACCGGCTTTCGCCGATCGAGCTTCATGAGTATTTCACACACTTTGCCCGGCTGCCAAATTCATTATTTGGCCGGAACTACACTCTAAACAGCGCAATTCCCAGCGCTGGGATACCAGGACTCGAACCTAGAATGACGGTACCAGAAACCGTTGTGTTGCCAATTACACCATATCCCAAAGGTACTTTCGGGCCCTGCTGGAAGCTTCTTGCTTGCTTCCTCAGCGCCTCAGCACGAGTAATTACTTTACCGGAGGTCTCCCGTTTACACAAAACGGTTAGCCGGTTACCCGCTGAGGCGTCCGTCACATCGCCCGAAAGCGCCTGGTCTAGGCGTTCTGGAAAGCCTTGATGCGGGCCAGCGAGGAGTTCTTGCCAAGGATGACCATGGACTCGAACAGCGGCGGAGAGATCCGGCGGCCGGAGACGGCGGTCCGGACCGGGCCGAAGGCCAGCCGCGGCTTAAGCCCGAGTTCTTCCACCAGCGCCGTACGCAGGGCAGTCTGGATGTTCTCCGCGGTCCACTCCTCGATCGGCTCCAAGGCAGCCAGCGCCGCGTCCAGGACTTCCGCCAGATTTTCCGGCAGTCCCTTGCGGGCATCGTCCGCGATGTCGATCTCGTCGTCCTTCTTGAACAGGAAAGCGATCATTTCCGGCGCTTCCCCCAGCAAGGTGATGCGTTCCTGGATCAACGGGGCGGCTTCGGCCAGCACCATGTGGTCCCGCTCGGTAAGGGTCTCCCCTACCAAGGACGCATGCTGCAGGTACGGGACCAGGCGCAGCCTGAAGTCCCCCGGTTCCAGCAGCCGCACGTGGGTTCCATTGATGGCCTCGGCCTTCTTCAGGTCGAAGCGCGCAGGGTTGGAGAGCACATCGTGGATGTCGAAGTTCTCCACCAGCTGGTCCACCGTGAAGATGTCTTCGTCCGCGGACAGGCTCCAGCCCAGCAGCGACAGGTAGTTCAGCAGCCCCTCGCGGATGAAGCCGCGTTCGCGATGCAGGAAGAGGTTGGACTCCGGATCCCGCTTGGACAGCTTCTTGTTGCCCTGGCCCATAACATAGGGCAGGTGGCCGAACAGCGGCATGTAGCGCGCCACGCCGATGTCCACCAGCGCCCGGTACAGGGCGATCTGGCGGGGAGTGGAGGAGAGCAGATCCTCGCCGCGCAGGACGTGGGTGATGCCCATCAGCGCATCATCCACCGGGTTCACCAGCGTGTAGAGGGGTTTGCCGTTGGCGCGGACGACGACGAAGTCCGGTACGGTCCCGGCCTTGAACGTGATTTCGCCCCGGACCAGATCGTTGAAGGTCAGGTCCTCGTCCGGCATCCGCACGCGCAGTACGGGCTCGCGTCCCTCTGCCTTGAAGGCGGCAATCTGTTCCTCGGTCAGGTCCCGGTCGAAGTTGTCGTAACCGAGTTTGGCGTCGCGGCCGGCTGCCTTGTGGCGGGCCTCGACCTCTTCCGGCGTCGAGTAGGACTCGTAGACGTGGCCGGCTTCCTTCAGCTTGGTGATGACGTCCTGGTAGATGTCAGCGCGCTGGGACTGGCGGTAGGGTTCGTGCGGACCGCCGACTTCGACGCCCTCGTCCCAGGTGATGCCGAGCCACTTCATCGCTTCCAGCAACTGCTGGTAGCTTTCCTCGCTGTCGCGGGCGGCGTCCGTGTCTTCGATCCGGAAGACCATGGTGCCGCCGGTGTGCCGGGCATAGGCCCAGTTGAACAGGGCGGTACGGATGAGGCCGACGTGCGGAGTTCCCGTGGGCGACGGGCAGAACCGTACCCGGACGGGTGTTTCGGCATCGACAGTGGGCAGGTCAGCGGGAAGCGCGGATGCATTAGTCATGATGGAGTCCAGTTTAGCCCGTGCCGGAACTCTGCCCCCGGCTCACCGACGCTACCGCACTGCCTGCTCCAGGAGTGCGTAGATTCCGCCGCAGACCGCGGCTCCGGCCAGCGCCGAAACCACGAAGCGCCCGGCCCGCGCAGGCTGCAGAAGCGTCTGGGCCCAGAGGCCGAGGGCGAGCAGCACCGCGCCGATCAGTCCGGGCATTCCAGCCATCAGGACCAGGATGACGGCGGCTCCGCCATAGGTCATGCAGGTCCAGTCCGGGCCGAAACGGCGGAAGATCAGCAGCAGGGCAAAGCCGCCGTAAATGGCGAAGATTACGGCAGCAAGACCCAGCGGACCATTCAGCCACTGGATGGCCCGCAGTGTCCCGTACATCAACCCGCCGGTGCAGACCATCAGCGGGCCGAAGCCGAACCGTTGGATCCCGCGGCGCAGGTCACCCCGCTTGTCCAGCCACGTGACGATGGCCCACGGCACGAAGCACAGCAAGAACGCCGCCCCGGCTCCCCACCAGGCCAGCCGGCCGAGACCATACTCGAGCACAGGGCTCAAGATCAGGACCGCGGCCCAGACGACGGCGGGCGGCAGCACGGCTGCGATGGTGCGGGCCGCGGCCGGGCCGCGGGGCGCCGTCGTCGTCATCTTTCGTCCGGGCTAGCGGCGCGCGGTGTTGGACAGCCGTCCGATGCCCTCGATCTCAACCTCGTAGCGCTGCCCTGCCTCGATTGTGCCGACGCCGGCCGGGGTGCCGGTCATGATGATGTCGCCGGGCAGCAGGGTGAAGGCCTGGGAGACATAGGCGACGAGCTCCTTGACACTCCAGATCATCTGGGCCGTGTTGCCGTCCTGCTTCAGTTCTCCGTCGAGCCAGCCCTTGACCGCCAGGTCTTCGGTGTCCAGCTCGGTTTCGATCCAAGGTCCGATCGGTGCCGAGCCGTCGAAGCCCTTGGCGCGGGCCCATTGGTTGTCCGTGCGCTGGGCATCGCGGGCGGTCAGGTCATTGCCGCAGGTGTAGCCGAAGATGACTTCGTGGACCCGCTCGGCCGGGACGTCCTTGCAGATGCGGCCGATGACCACGCACAGCTCCGCCTCGTACGACACCTCTTCGGAGAACTCCGGCAGCACCATCGGCTCGTTCGGACCGATGACGGAGGTATTGGGCTTCAGGAACATCAGCGGCGCGGCCGGGGTTTCGTTGCCCATTTCCTTGATGTGCTCGGCGTAGTTGCGGCCGATGCCGACCACCTTGCTGCGGGGAATGATGGGGGCCAGCAGCCGCACGTCCTCCAGCTTGTGGCGGGCGCCGGTGAGCTGGATACCGGAGAAGAACGGGTCACCGGCGATAACCGCGACCTCTTCATTTCCTTCGTCACCTTCGACGATGCCGAAAGCTGGGTCAGAGTCAAGTACAAATCGGGCGATACGCATGGGAACTACCCTATCGGCTCGGGCGCTGGTTTCCGGAGCGCAGGTAATCCAGCTGTGCCGCGACGGACGCTTCGGCGGCCCCGCGCACGGACGGATCGACGTCGTTGTAGACATGGTCGGTGACGGCGTCGACGCCGGCCTGCTCGCCGAGCTCTTTCAGAGCGGCGCGGATCTGGTCCAGCCGCAGCTGGCGGTGCTCCGCGTATTCGCGGCAGATGGCTGAAAGATTAGGCAGGAGGGGGCCGTGGGCCGGCAGGACTTTCGCCGGCCCGAGCGCGGCCAGTTTCTCCAGCGATTCCAGATACGGCCCCAGCCGCCCGTCCGGGTAGGCGATGATGGTTGTCCCCCGGCCCAAAATGGTGTCGCCGGTGAGCACGGAGCCATCCGGCCCGTCGTTGGGAAGGTGGAAGGACACGGAGTCCGCCGTGTGTCCGGGAGTCGCCAGGACCGAGATGTCCACGCCGGCGGCGCGGATGGTTTCGCCGTCGGTGAGCGGGTCGCCGCCGTGGCACTGGGCCCGGTCCAAGGCACGCACGGGTGCTCCCGTCAGCGCGTGGAACCGGGCACTGGCCTCGGTGTGGTCGGTGTGGTGGTGCGTAATCAGCACCAGCTCGACTTTGCCGGCTGCGGCCAGTTCCTGCAGGTGCGTCTCCTCCAGCGGCCCCGGATCCACGACGACGACGCCGGGCTCGCCGGGAGCGCTGATCAGGTAGGACTGGGTCCCCTCCAGGCTCATCGGCCCCGGATTCGGCGCCAGCCGGTAGCGGGTGAGCGTGCTGCTGCGGACCAGGTTCGGATTCGATGCTGCGTTCACGTCCCTATCCTTGCATCCCGGGCACACGAACCGGGATTTCTGGCGGGGTCAAGGAACGAGGAGCGACGACGGCGGTGACCGGCTCTCCCAAGCCAGGCACCGCCGTCGGACTTATGATGTCGCCTACGTGCCGGCCAGGGTTACTCGCTGCGGGTGTTCTGCTCGGCGAGCGAATCCCAGAAGGAGGTGTCGGCGTCGTCGATGGAGCGGTCCGAAATGGCCCGGACAGCGGCGTCGAGCGTGGTGACGGTTTGCTTGATCAGGTAGCCGTTGGATTTCTGTCCCAGTACATAGTCCTCGTAGAAGTGGTCGCTCATGCCGCGCATCTCGAACAGCAGCGTCGAGATGCCGTATTCGACGGCGATGCCGTTGCGGCTGATCGTTTCGGCGGTCCCTCCGACGTACTTGCCCAAGTGGCCCCAGCCCGTGGAGTCGACGGCGTTAAAGACGACGGCGCCGAGCTTCTTCGAGCCTTCCAGCACATCCGCTTCCACGTTCTCCGTGGTCGGGTACAGGATGGAGCCGGAGACGAGCTGGCCGTCCCGTTCGCTTTGGGCGCCCTGGTGGTGCAGGTCGATCATGTAGTCGATGTTGTACTTGCCCAGGACATTGTCATGCAGTGCCTGGGTTTCCGGCTGGATCCTGGTGATGTGGTCCCGGTTGATGTCCGCTTCATTGGCGTTGTAACGGGTCAAGTGCCGGTCACCGGCGGCAACGTAATCGTCCAGCGGAAAGTTGACGTCCCCCATGGCACCGTCCGCGTTGAGCATCGGCACAATCAGGACGTTGACCCCGTCCAGCACGCCCTTGGTCTTGCCCGTGCCCAGGTGCTTGATGAATTCCAGGGCGCCTTCCGTGGTCAGCTGCTCGTTGCCATGCTGCTGCGTAAGGAAGAGGACCGTGGGGTTCTCCGGATTGCTGATGTACTTCGCCAGGAAGATGTCGCGGCCCTTGACGGTCTGGCCGATGACGTCAACGTCCAGCCGCGGCTGTTTGGCGTCCTGCACCTTGAGCTCAGCCGCCAGTTCCTCATAGGTATGGAGAATCGAGGTGTTGACGGTTTCGTTGCCGCCGTAGTTGGGGCCTTCGCCGGCTACGGCGGCGGGTGCCGTGACGGCGGTCAGGGCGAGGGCTCCGGCAAGGGCTGCTGCGGCAAGTGGTTTTCTCATGGACGAGGTTCCTCCTGGTGCGATGTGCGGGTGATCTTTGCAAGCTATCCGCCCAAGCGCGGCGGCGATAGGTTAAACGATCAAATCCACACTCCAGACTCCAAACTTTCCTTCCAGGGGCCTACGTACCAACGGCAAAAGGCCCCGTCCGCGTTGTGCGAACAGGGCCCTTGGTAACCTGATCCGGTCTGGCTGTGCCTAGGCCAGGCGGGTCAGCCAGCCGTGGGTGTCCTCCACGGCGCCGGTCTGAATGCCCAGCAGCTGCTTGCGGATGGACATCGACACTTCACCGGCGTTGCTGCCCGGAGAGCCGATGGAGCCGTCCTTGGTCTTCAGTTCCCCGATGGGCGTGATGACTGCCGCCGTACCGCAGGCGAAAGCCTCCGTGATGTCGCCGGAAGCGACCCCATCACGCCATTCGTCAATGGTGATCTTGCGTTCCTGCACGTCGAGGCCGCGGTCCTTGGCCAGCTGGATGATCGAAGAGCGCGTGACGCCGTGCAGGATGTTCCCGTTGAGCTCGGGCGTGACCAGCGTGCCGTCCTTGAACACGAAGAAAATGTTCATTCCGCCGAGTTCTTCCACGGCATTGTCATTGAACGGGTCCAGGAACAGTACCTGCTTGCAGCCGTGCGCCTCGGCTTCCATCTGTGGGGCCAGCGAGGCTGCATAGTTGCCGCCGCATTTGGCTTCCCCGGTACCGCCGCGGCCGGCCCGGGCATACTGTTCGGACAGCCAGATAGACACCGGCTTCAGCTCGCCGCCGAAGTAGTTGCCGACCGGCGAGGCGATGACGCGGAAGGAAACTTCCCGCGCCGGCCGCACGCCGAGGAACGCCTCGGTGGCGATCATGAACGGGCGCAGGTATAGCGCTTCGCCGTCGCCGTTGGGCACCCAGTCCTTGTCCACCTCCACCAGTTGCCGCAGGGACTCCAGGAACGTCTCCTCCGGAATCTCCGGCAGCGCCAGTCGGCGGGCGGAGCGGTTCATCCTTTTCGCGTTGGCCTCGGGGCGGAAGGTCCAGATCGAACCGTCCGCGTGCTTGTAGGCCTTCATCCCCTCGAAGACTTCCTGGCCGTAGTGGAGCACGGCTGCGGAGGGATCCAGGGCGATGGGACCGTAAGGCTCGATCCGCGCGCCGGACCAGCCGCCGTTCCCTTCTGCGT
The DNA here is from genome assembly GCF_059090425.1 of Arthrobacter sp. B055-34. Taxonomy (NCBI): domain Bacteria; kingdom Bacillati; phylum Actinomycetota; class Actinomycetes; order Micrococcales; family Micrococcaceae; genus Arthrobacter; species Arthrobacter sp. B055-34. The sequence goes on along the minus strand of NZ_JBNHFQ010000009.1, from coordinate 155,790 downwards.
CGACTTTGTAATCGACGACGGCCGTGTGGTCCGTGAAGTAGTTGCCGAAACCCGGGTCGGCCAGAATGGCAGCACGTTCTTCGGCGCTCTTCGGATGGTCCGAGAGCTGCTGGGTGAATTCCAGCGTTTGGGTCATGGTTCCTCCACGGTCTTAGGGCACGACGTTGTGATTCGAGTTAAGGGCTGCTAACTAGCCTACTGCCAAAAGTGAGGCAATAGCATCGCCGATCTCCGACGTCGTACGCGGTTCGGTACCGCGGCCGGCAATGTCCTTCTCCACCGCATCCTGCACCCGGGCGGCGGCAGCGTCCAGGCCCAGGTGCTCCAGCAGCAGGGCCACGGACAGGATGGCGGCGGTCGGATCGGCCTTCTGCTGGCCGGCAATGTCCGGGGCGGAGCCGTGGACCGGTTCGAACATGGACGGGGCGGTGCGGTCCATGTTGATGTTGCCCGAGGCGGCCAGGCCGATGCCGCCGGTGATGGCGGCGGCCAGGTCGGTGATGATGTCGCCGAAGAGGTTGTCCGTGACGATGACGTCGAAGCGGGCCGGGTCGGTGACCATGAAGATGGTGGCCGCATCGATGTGCAGGTAGTCGACGGCGACCTCGGGGAATTCGCGACCCACTGCCTCTACCTGGCGGCGCCACAGATGGCCGGCATGGACGAGCACATTGTGCTTGTGGACCAGCGTCAGCTTCTTGCGGCGGGCCGACGCGCGGCGGAAGGCATCGCGGACCACGCGCTCCACGCCGTGTGCGGTGTTGACCGAGACCTCGGTAGCGATCTCGTGCGGCGTGCCCACGCGAAGCGCGCCGCCATTGCCAACGTACGGGCCTTCGGTGCCTTCACGCACGACGACGAAATCCACCTCGCCGGGGTTGGCCAGCGGGCTGGGCACGCCGGGGAAGAGCTTGGACGGGCGCAGGTTGACGAAGTGGTCCAAGCTGAAGCGCAGCTTAAGCAGCATCTCGCGTTCGATGATGCCGGAGGGAATGCGGGTGTCCCCCGGGGCGGCACCGACGGCACCGAACAGAATGGCGTCGTGGCTGCGCAGTTTGTCCAGCGTGTCTTCGGGCAGGGTCTCACCCGTGGCCAGCCAGTGCTCGGCACCGAGCTTGTACTCCGTCAGCTCAAAGGTAGCGTCTTCGTTGGCGGTCGCCGCCTTGAGAACCTTGACTCCTTCGGCCACCACCTCCGGACCGATCCCGTCTCCGGGGATGATTGCCAGTGAAAATGCCTGTGACTCTGCTGCGTTCATGCCTCCAGTCTAGGGAATAATCCCACATCTTGAGCAAGCCATCTCACTTTGTGAACACTGCAAATCAGACCTGGGCATGACGCGGGCAGCCCCGGCCGCGGCATAGAGTTTTGAATCATGCGCGTGCACCACAGGATCTACAACTGGTTCCAGGAGAATCCCGGCAAAGTAGATCTCATCATTATGCTGTCGGCCTTCGCCGTCTCCGCCCTGCCTTACGTTGCCGCCGCGGACCTGCCGGCTTTTGCACTTTCGGCGCTGCTGATCATCCCGCTGGCATGGCGGCGCACGTATCCGTGGCAGTCCGGCGCGGCGATGGCCGTGGCGGCACTGCTCAATGTTGCCTTCCTGTCCGTGCCCGTCCCCGCGCAGACCCTGGTGCTGGTCATGGTGTTTTCACTGGCTGCCTATGCCCCGCGCTGGGCCAGCCTGGGCGGTCTGGTACTGGCCCTGCTCGGCGGCGCCATGTTCGTTGTCCGCTTCTCGTTCATTCCCAACGGCCCTTCCGGCAGCATCCCCGCCTTCCTCATCACGCTGGTGGCGATCGACGCCGTGGTGCTGGTTTCCTGGACCCTGGGCGACCTGGTGCGCAACCGCCGGCTGACCGTGCAGGCGCTGCAGGACCGGGCGCACCGGCTGGAGATCGAGCGGCAGCAGGAACGCGACCTGGCCGCCGCGGATGAGCGCAGCCACATCGCCCGCGAGATGCATGACATCGTGGCGCACTCGCTCTCGGTCATCATCACGCAGGCCGACGGCGCCCGGTATGCGAGCGCGCAGGATCCGGCGGTGGCGACCGAGACGCTGGGCACTATCGCGGAAACCGGGCGCGCCTCGCTGCGGGACATGCGCCGTCTGCTCGGTGTGCTGCGCGGCGACGACGTCGCTTCCGTCCGGCCGCTCCCTACGCTGGCGGACGTGGAGACGCTGGTGGATACGGTCCGCCGTTCCGGCCTGGAAGTTGCGCTGGAACGTACAGGCGAGCCGCGGCGTGCGATGCCAAGCGGCGCGGAACTCACCGGCTACCGCGTGGTGCAAGAGGGCCTGACCAATGTCCTCAAACATGCCGGGCCGGACGCCTCGGCACAGGTGCTGCTTGAATGGACCAGCCGTGGCCTGCAGATCCGGATTGACGACGACGGCCGCGGCGCCGGTGCGTATCCTGCCACCGCGGGCAGCGGGCAGGGCATCATCGGCATGGCCGAACGCCTGTCGCTCTACGATGGGACGGTGGAAGCCGCCCCGAAGCCCGGCGGCGGATTCCGCGTCCACGCATTCATTCCCTACACGGAGGCCTAAAGAGTGAGCTTTCCAGCTGCCGAAGCCGAAACCCGCCGCGCCGGCCAGGAACCGATCCGCGTGGCCCTCGTCGATGACCAGCAGCTGGTCCGCGGCGGCTTCAAAATGCTGATCAATTCCCAGCCCGACCTTGAGGTGGTGGCCGAAGCCGGCAATGGACAGGAAGCGGTGAACGCACTCGCGGTGGTTCGTGCCGACGTCGTTCTGATGGACGTGCGGATGCCGGGCATGGACGGCATCGAGGCGACCGGCAAACTGCTGGCGCGGGCATCCCTGAACGGTGGACCGGAGGGGCAGGATCTGAAGGTCGTGGTGCTCACCACCTTCGACCTGGATGAGTACGCGCTGTCGGCGATCCAGGCCGGGGCCAGCGGTTTCCTGCTCAAGGACGCGCCGCCGGAGGAGCTCCTCGAGGCCATCCGGACCGTATACCGGGGCGACGCCGTGATCGCGCCGTCTACCACCCGCCGGCTGCTGGACCATGTGGCCCCGCTGCTGCGCGCGCCGAGTCCCGAGGTGAGCCGCCATGCCGCCGCGGTGGACACGCTTACCGCCCGCGAGCGCGAGGTGTTCACGCTGATTGCCCAGGGGCTGTCCAACCCGGAGATCGCTACAACCCTGTTCCTCTCCGAGGCCACGGTGAAGACGCACGTGGGGCATATCCTGGCCAAGCTTAATGCCAGGGACAGGGTGCAGGCCGTGGTCATCGCCTACGAAACCGGGATTGTCACACCCTGACTTCTCAACCCTGGGTATGAGACGGGGCTGCAGAACACCAGACCGGGGGCCGATCCGCCGGGCGTCCTTGGTTCGTAACGTTGGAGTATGAAAACCAGCACTGAGCAATCACTCGCGTCCGCGGCCCCGAACGGCTCCGGGAATTCCACCGCCGCGGCAGCCACGCAGGCCCTCAACAAGACCTACGGCACGGGAGATACCCGCGTCCACGCGTTGAAGAATGTCGATGTGGCGTTCCAGAGCGGCAAGTTCACGGCCATCATGGGTCCCTCCGGCTCCGGGAAGTCCACCCTGATGCACTGCCTGGCCGGTCTGGACACCGCCGATTCGGGAAAGATCTGGATCGGCGGCACCGAGATCACCGCCCTGAACGACAACCAGCTGACCAAGCTGCGCCGCGAGCGCGTGGGCTTCGTCTTCCAGGCCTTCAATCTGGTCTCCACCCTGACGGCCGAACAGAACATCACGCTGCCGATCGCGCTGGCCGGTGGCACCGTGGACAAGGATTGGTTCCGGTACGTGACCTCCACCCTGGGGCTGGCGGAGCGGCTGACGCACCGACCGCACGAGCTCTCCGGCGGGCAGCAGCAGCGCGTCGCGGTGGCCCGGGCGTTGCTCACCCGGCCGGATGTGATCTTCGGCGACGAACCCACCGGCAACCTCGACTCCAAGGTCGGTGCCGAAGTGCTCTCGCTACTGCGCCGCTCCGCCACGGAGATGGGCCAAAGCATCATCATGGTTACCCACGATCCCGTGGCCGCCTCCTATGCCGACCGCGTGGTCCTGATGAACGACGGCGCGCTGGTAGGCGAGCTCGAGCGCCCGGACACCGAGCACATCCTGGCCGCACTGGCGAAGCTGGGGGCCTGAGCCGTGCTGCAGGTAGCACTCGCACAGGTGAAGCAGCATGCGCGCCGGTTCATCGCCGTCGCACTGGCCGTGGTGATGGCGGTCGGCTTCCTCACGGCCACGCTGATGGTCAACGCCTCCACCGAAGCCTCGCTGGGCAACAGCGTCGGCGCCGGTTTCCGGAACGCGGACCTGGTGGTCAGCGCCGGTCCGGAAAAGCCGCTGGATGAACAGGCAGCCGAAGCCGTGGCGGACGCTGACGGCGTAGCAGAGGTTTTTGTCCAGCAGCAGACCCACATCGCCTTCGGCACGGCTGGTGAGGCCGGCTACGGCGCGCTGCAGAACACTGCGCCGTCGGCCGGTCTGGACAACCTGGAACTGATAGAAGGTACGCTGCCCGGCAGTGGCGAAGTGGCGGTGGACGATGCCACCGCCGAGCGCCTCGCCCTGACCGTCGGCAGCGAGCTCGAGCTCGCGCCGGGCGCCGGGATGGCGGCCGCCGAGGACGTAGCCGCCGGCGGCGTCCCCGCCACCGTCTCCGCCATCGTGAAGGCGTCGAAGGACCCGCTGATGATGGGCCAGCCGCAGTTCTTCGGCACAAGCGGACTCATCACTGCGCTCGCCAGCGAGCAAGCTCCGGTCCAGGTACACAGCATCCAGCTGGATCTGGCCGCCGGCACCGCCGTTGCCGCAGCCAAGCACGACGTCGCCGCCGCCCTGGCCGGCGCCGGCTTCGCGGACCCGACCGTGAACACCGCGGCCGAGCAGACCAAGGAAGTCGTGGCCAGCTTCACCGGGGGAACGGACCAGCTGACCATAGTGCTGCTGGCGTTCGCCTTGGTGGCGGTCCTGGTGTCCGCCCTCGTAGTCGCCAACACCTTCTCCGTGCTGATCGCGCAGCGCACCCGGGAGCTGGCGCTGCTGCGCTGCATCGGTGCCGACCGCGGGCAGATCCGCCGCTCGGTGCTGGTGGAGGCCTTGCTGGTGGGCGTTGTGGCCTCTGTCATCGGCGTGCTCGGAGCCGTGGGCCTGATGGCCGGCATCATTGCCGTGCTACAGGGCCGTCCGGACACCGAGTTCGCTGCCCTGGCTGTCCCGCCGCTCGCCGTTGCGGTCGGCCTGGTCACCGGAATGGTGATGACGGTCCTCGCCGCGCTCGCCCCGGCCCGCGCCGCAACAGCCGTCGCACCGCTGGCGGCATTGCGCCCGGCCGAGGATGTGCGTGTGGGCAACCGGAAAGGCAAGATCAGGCTCGGGTTCGGCATCGCGCTCGTGGTGGGTGGCGCCGTCGTACTTGGCTTGGGCGCACTCAGCGCCAACCTGCTCATCGCCCTGCCCGGCGGCGCCATCTCCTTCATCGGGCTGCTGATGTGCGCCACGCTCTTTGTGCCGCCGCTGGTCACCGCCGTCGGTGCCTTGGCCAAGCCGCTGGGCGTGCCCGGCAAGCTGGCCGCCGTCAACGCGGTGCGCAACCCCGGCCGCACCTCAGCCACCGCCACCGCACTGCTGATCGGCGTGACGCTGGTGGTCATGATGATGACCGGCGCGCAGACGGCCCGCACGGCGTTCGAATCCGAGCTCAGCGCGCAGTACCCGGTGGACATCAGCATCGGTGACCTCGCCGAAGACGGCGGGCCGCTCGATGAGGCAGCCGCGCAAACCGCCCTGACGTACGACGGCGTGGCTGCCGCCGGCTTGGTCACGACCGGCGGCTACGCCACGGTGAACGGACAACGGACGGGCGTCTACCAGCTGGAACCGGCACAGCGGGAGCTGCTGCAGGACCAGTCCCTGCCGCTGGACGCCGATACCGTGCTGCTGGCCGAAGGCTCGGGCCTGGACACGCTTACCGTCACCGGCAGCAGCGGCACCAAGGAGCTGCAGGTGGTGGAGGCCAGCAGTTATTCCTTCCCGCCGCTGATGTCCTCCGCCGTGGCCGAAGAGATCGGCGTGCCCGCCCCCGCTGCCTCCGACAGCGAGGAGTACTATTCGTCCCTGCCGCAGCTGTGGCTGTCCGTGGACCGGGATCTCGACGCCACGGCGCTGATGGAACTGCGCAGTGGACTGGCCGCCGGGCTGAACGTGCAGGACTACCAGATCTCCGGGGCGGCCATTGAGCGGGCGGCGTTCAACCAGATCATCGACGTGCTGCTGCTGGTGGTCACCGGGCTGCTGGCCGTGGCGGTGCTGATCGCGCTGGTGGGCGTGGCGAACACGCTCTCGCTCTCGGTGCTGGAACGGACGCAGGAGTCATCGCTGCTGCGGGCGCTGGGCCTGACCCGGAACCAGCTGCGCGGCATGCTTGCCCTGGAGGCGGTCCTGATCGCGGGCGTGGCGGCGTTGATCGGGTCCGGGCTGGGCATCCTGTACGGCTGGCTCGGCGCACAGTCCGCGCTGGGCACGTTCACCGCCGTCGTGCCGGACGTGCCGTGGCTGCAGCTGGCCGCTGTGCTGGCGGTCGCCGTGGTGGCCGGATTGCTGGCCTCCGTTATGCCGGCCCGCCGCGCGGCACGGCTCTCCCCCGTCGAGGGGCTGGCCACCGTCTGACATGCCCGGCACGGCAGCATCGTGGCGGCGCTTCCCTCAACGGAAGCGCCGCCATATCCTTGTCCGGCTGGTTCTCCGGCGGGAAAGCCCGCTCCGGTTCACCGGTCACCGCTGACCCCGCGACACGGCAGTAGCAGCGTGCTACGTTGACTGTGAAGTCTCTGACCGTAGGCACCACGCTTGGACGGGAGTTCAACGATGAGCAGCACCACCGAAACCCATGAGCAACCGGAACTCAAACGGGCCATAGGTCCGAAGCTCCTGCTGCTGTTCATCGTCGGGGACATCCTCGGGACGGGCGTTTATGCGCTGACCGGGCGGATTGCCGGCGAGGTAGGCGGCGCCGCGTGGGCGCCGATCCTACTGGCCTTCGTCGTTGCCACCATCACGGCTTTTTCCTATCTGGAACTCGTCACCAAGTATCCGCAGGCCGCCGGCGCGGCCCTCTACACGCACAAAGCCTTCGGTATCCATTTCCTGACCTTCCTGGTCACTTTCGCGGTCCTCAGTTCCGGCATAACGTCTGCTTCCACCGCATCCAAGTTCCTGGCGGAGAACTTCATTGTGGGGTTCAACCTTGACTGGGACCAGGGCGGGGTCACGTGGGTCGCGGTGATCTTCATGGTCGTGCTGGCGCTGATCAACCTGCGCGGCGTCGCCGAGAGCATCAAGTTCAATGTGGTCCTGACCCTGGTTGAGTTCACCGGCCTGATGATCGTGATCTTCATCGGGTTCTGGGCCATGTCCCAGGGCAACGTGGACTTCAGCCGGGTGCTGATCTTCGAAACGTCGGCGGACAAGGGCGCTTTCCTGTCCATCACGGCGGCCACGTCGCTCGCCTTCTTCTCGATGGTGGGGTTCGAGGACTCGGTCAACATGGCGGAGGAAACCAAGGATCCGGTCAAGATTTTCCCCAAGGTCATGCTGACGGGCCTGGGCATCACCGTCCTGATCTACATCCTGGTATCCATCGCCGCAGTGGCGATTGTCCCCATCGGTGTCCTCTCCGAAAGCACCACGCCGCTGCTCGAAGTGGTGCAGGCCGGGGCGCCGGGCCTGCCGGTGGACGTCATTTACCCGTTCCTGTCCATGTTCGCGGTGGCCAACACCGCGCTGATCAACATGTTGATGGCCAGCCGCCTGCTCTACGGCATGGCCAAACAGGACGTGCTGCCGCGTTCGCTGGGCAAAGTGCTGCCGAACCGCCGCTCGCCGTGGGCCTCCATCATTTTCACCACGCTGATCGCCATGGGGCTGATCATCACGGTCACCAATTTCATGGGCACCGACACGGTGAGCGCGCTGGGCGGCACCACGGCACTGCTGCTGTTGTGCGTCTTCACCGTGGTGAACGTCGCCGTCCTCGTCCTGCGCCGGCGGCCGATCGACCGGGAACACTTTCGCGCACCGAAGATTCTCCCGTACCTGGGCGTCCTGACCTGCGGGTTCCTGGTGGGGCCGTGGGCGCAGGATCCCGTCGAATACCAGATCGCCGGCGTGATGATCGGCGTAGGCATCGTGCTGTGGCTGCTGACCTGGCTTTGGAACCGGGGTGTGCGCGCGAAGAAGACCCGCATCAGGCACCCCGAGGACCTGGCCGGCTAAGGCCTTCCACCACCGGGTCCACGACAACCCGATCAGGATCTGCAAAAATAGCAAGCATGCTGATGACCGACGATCGGGAGGATCACACGATGGACCAGGACCACAGGCAGCCCGGCCGCATGGACAATGACGAGTTCGCCGCTTATCTGGACGATCATCTGCTGGGCGCGCAGGCCGGAATCAGGCTCTTCGGCTCGGCGCGGGAGTCCTGGGCCGGAACGGAGTTCGAGGCGGATCTCCAGCGCGTGCGCAACGAGGTCATCGCCGAGCGCCGCGAGGTCAAGGAACTGATGGGACAGTTCGGCTACCGGCGGAGCACCTTCAAGAAAGTCGCGGCCGCGGGCGGCGCCGTGGTGGGCAAGATCAATCCGCTCAATCCGCTGCGCAATGGTGGCGGCGCCGGGGCGCAGCTGGAACTGGAAACGCTCCAGTCCGCGCTCCGCGGCAAGGAATGCCTGTGGCGGACCCTGATCGTGCTGGCCGAAGCTGAGCCACGGCTCGATGCCCAGCGTTTCCGGGAGCTGCTGGACCAGACCCACCGCCAGCTGGACACGATGGCCCGCATCATGGAGCAGACGGCCAAGGACCGCTTCCTGGCCAGGCCGGAAGCTACCTAGGCAGCCGTTATCCGGCCGGCTCTTCGTACTTCGGGAAGATCGGCGTGGGCGCCGGCAGATCCGTACCCGGCACCAAAGCCTTGGCGATGGCAGCCAAGTCGCGGGCGCCGTCGTCGTTCTGCCCCAGTACTTCGAGCAGCTTGGCGGCCGAACCGGGCATCACCGGCTGGACCAGGATGGAGACGATCCGCACCACTTCCAGCGTGACGTAGAGCACGGTGTTCATCCGCTCCACGTCGGTCTTGCGCAGCACCCAGGGGGCCTGCTCGGCGAAGTAGGCGTTGGTGTCCCCGAGCACGGTCCAGATCGCCTCGAGCGATGCGTGGAAATCCTGCACCTCGTAGGCCGCGCGGGACTTCTCCAGCAGCCGCTCGGCCTGGGCCAGCAGTTCATGGTCTTCGGCGGCGAGCGTGCCGGGCTGCGGGACCTTGCCCTCGCAGTTCTTGGCCACCATGGACAGGGAGCGCTGGGCCAGGTTGCCCAGGTTGTTCGCCAGATCCGCGTTCATCCGGCCGACGATGGCCTCGTGGCTGTAGGAGCCGTCCGCGCCGAACGGCACTTCGCGCAGCAGGAAGAAGCGCATCTGGTCCAGGCCGTACTGCTCCACCCAGTCCGACGGCGCAATCACGTTGCCCAGCGACTTGGACATCTTCACGCCCTGGTTGTACAGGTGGCCGTGGATCATCACGCGCTTGGGCAGTTCCAGCCCGGCGGACATCAGGAAAGCCGGCCAGTAGATGGCGTGGAAGCGGGAGATGTCCTTGCCGATCACGTGCACGTCGGCCGGCCACCACTTGCGGAACGCGTCCGCCTCGGTGTCCGGGAAGCCGACGCCGGTGAGGTAGTTGGTCAGTGCGTCCACCCACACGTACATCACGTGCTTGGGGTTGCCCGGCACCGGAATACCCCAGTCGAAGGTGGTGCGGGAAATGGACAGGTCCATCAGGCCGTGCTTGACGAAGCTGATGACCTCGTTGAAGCGGGTCCGCGGGGCGGCGAATTCCGGCTGGTCTTCGTAAAGTTTGAGCAGCTTGTCCTGGTAAGCCGACAGGCGGAAGAAGTAGGACTCTTCTTCGGTCCAGGTGACTTCGGTGTCGGTCTGGATCGAGTAGCGCTTGCCGTCCTCGCGGACCTCGGTCTCGTCTTCGCCGTAGTAGGCCTCGTCGCGGACGGAGTACCAGCCCTCGTACTTGTCGAGGTAGATGTCCCCGGCTTCTTCCATACGCTTCCAGATGGCCTGCGCGGCGGCGTAGTGGTCTCCGTCAGTGGTGCGGATAAAGCGGTCGTAGCTGATGCCCAGGCCGTCCTGGGTAGCCTGGAAGACGTCCGAGTTGCGCTTGGCCAGGGCCAGCGGGGTAATGCCTTCCTTCTCCGCGGTGTGCAGCATCTTCTGCCCGTGCTCGTCCGTCCCGGTCAGGAAGCAGACGTCGTAGCCGTCCAGCCGCTTGAACCGCGCCATGGCATCCGTGGCAATGAACTCGTAGGCATGTCCGATGTGGGGCACGCCGTTGGGGTACGAAATAGCCGTGGTGATGTAGTACGGGGGCTTATCAGCAGAAGAGGTCACCTATAGAAATTACCGCGTGTGCTCGGCGCTTGTCGAAAGCGGCCGGCCGCCGCCGTCTTCGTGACAACGACGGCGGCACCCGGCTCCTCCGGTTGAAGCGCCTTCGGCGGTGGTTGGCCGCCTCAGTACATGTGGGTGCGGCTGTCCGCCACCTTGATCAGTTCCTCGTCGTGGGACGCCACCAGGACCGCAATCCCGTCCTTGGTGGTGTCCTTGAGGATGCCGATGATCTGGTTGGCATGCTCGCGGTCCAGGCTGGCCGTCGGCTCATCCACCACGAGCACCCGTGTACCCAGGATCAGCGCGCGCGCAATCGCCACCCGCTGCCGCTCGCCGCCGGACAGCTGCGCCGGGTAGTGCCGCATCCGGCGTCCCAGCCCCACCAGGTCCAGCAGGTCCTTGGCCATCTCGGTTTTCGCTTCAACCTGCTTGTCCGGCACTGCGGGCAGCAGCACGTTTTCCAGCGCGCTCATCCCATCGATCAGCGCCCCGCCCTGGTCCACGTACCCGATGAGGGCGCGGCGGCGGTCGGAGATTTCGTCGTCGTCCATCTCATCGAGCGAATCGCCCTGCCAGAACACCTCTCCCGAGGTCGGCAGCGTCAGGCCAGCCGCCACGGTCAGGATGCTGGTCTTGCCCGAGCCGCTTCGTCCGGCCAGGCAGTGCATGCTTCCCGCCTCGAGGCCAAGGTCGAAGTCCTCCGCGACCACCAGCGGCTCGCCGCCGCCACCGTCATAGCGGATGGTGATGCCACGCAGCTCCAGCGGCATCGCATGGTCCGCGGTACGCCCGATCTTCTCGGCGCGCGTCTGCGGTTGTTCAATCATTTCCGTGTCCTTGTCATCAGGATGAACCAGAGAATCACTGCCAGCACACCGGCGGCCACCGCACGCAGCGCGGCATGCGGCGCCACGGCCAGGGAAACGCCGACGGCGCCGAGGACGGCCAGCGGCAGGGCCATCACCGCCAGCAGCCCCGTTTCGCTGCGCCGCAGCGAGAGCAGCAGCGTGGGGGTCCAGCCCATCGCCTCGAGAATGTCCCACTGCTCGCGTTTGCGGGCCAGGTCGAAACGGCCGGTCATCAGCGTCAGCACCAGTGCCGTCACCACCCCGAGCACCGCCAGCGCGATGTTCACGCCGCCGGTCTCGCTGAGCGCCAGCGAGCCGAGCGCCGTGCTGCCGGCCGCACGCGGAAGGTCAAGGATAACCGCCGCCAGCGCGCCCGCCGCCGCACCGAGCACACCCACGCCCACAACAACAGCTCCGGCGTTGAACCGGTTGGTGTTCACCTGCCGCAGCGCGAATTTCAGCGGCGTATCGACCATGGGCGCGGTGCCCGACGACGACGGCGCATCCCCGGCCGGCGGCACCGGCTTCAGCAAGGCGGCGGAGATGAAGGATGCCGCCACATAGACCAGGAGTACGACGCCGGAAACCACCAGCGTGGTCAGCGTCCGGCTGAAGGCGTTGACCACTACCGCCACGGCCAGCAGCGCCGCGGCGCCGACGAGCAGTTCGGCCAGGAACCACGAACGAATCCTGGGCCGTGTCCAGCCCATGGCGCGCAGGGTCACCGCTTCGGTACGGCGCGAACGGGTGAACGCAACGGTGCTCGCTGCGGTCAGCAGCGCGGCCCCGCCCAGGGTCAGGAAGAGCAGTGCCGAGCTGGCCTGGCCCAGTGAGCTCTGGACGGCCGAGGCAGCGCCTTGGCGGACCCAGGATTGGCTGACCGTGCCCAGGTCGGAAACCGTTCCGTCAGCTTCCTGGTGGTACTCGGGGACATAGATGGAAACGTCCTCGCGGGCGGAACCGGCAACAACCTGGACATCCAGGCCCAGGTCACCGATGGCGGCCGCGACGGCATCGATGTTCGGTGCGGCGTCGGCCCAGCTGCCGCCGGCATCCACCCGTACGCGCACGGCGTCAATGACCGGATCGGTGTCCGAAGTTCCGCGGACGGCGGCCAGCCCGTTGAAGTCCGTGATGGCACCGGCGGACTGTACCGCCAGTCCCGCACCGCTGAGGCCCGGCTTGAGCTCGGCGTCGTCGACGGCGTTGCCTTCGGCGTCTTCGGTCAGCGTCACCGGCGCCGGGTCGTAGCCGCCCAGCGGCAGGTAGTTCACATCGCCGGCAGCATTGCGCACGGCATTGGCGTCGAAGGTGCCGTAGACAAAGGGAAGGGGTGCGGCGGCGTCGGCCGGATCGTCCAGGCTGGTCCGGTAGGACTGCTCGTTGACCGGCTCGCGCTGGCTCTGGTCCGGCTCCAGCTGCCACTGCAGCGTCTTTTCCGGCAGCTCGTTCACGGTGACCCAGCCCTGCGGGGTCACCGTCTGCTCCACGCTGCCGTCGGGGTTGGCTTCGCCGGCCACGTACTCGGGGGTTGAGAGGAAGTCGGTGGTCCATTCGGCCGGCTGGTGCAGACCCGCGACCACCTGGACCCCGCCGGAACCCAGCAGGTAGTTGTAGTCCTCGCCACCGGGCCAGCGCAGCTGGAAGGGCTTGGAGGAGGCAAACGGGAGGTACTCCTCCCCCAGCTCCTTGCTGACGGTACCCACCTGCGCAACGGTATTGCCGGCGTCGTCAATCTCTTCGATGTCAACGGAGTACGTCAGATCAAGATCGGTGCCGGAGCGGACCACCAGCGGGATCACCTTCGAATCCTCGGTCAGTGTTCCCGCTTCCACCGCAGCCCGGTACTGCGTCAGGAAGGGACTCCAGAACCTGAACGGGTGCCCATCGATTTCGGCAGAGTCGGTGCCTCCAGCGAAGAGACCCGGCGTCATCTGCTGCGAAAACTTATCCCCCAGTTCCATGGCGCTGCGGCCTGACGGCGCTGGGGCCTTGGCCAGGGGCGCGAGGAAGCCGCCGGCCTCGCCCAGCAGTGCCTGCTCGGCGGCGGGGTCAACGGCTACAACGGTCTCGGTGATCTGGGGCAGCATCGGCAAGGCAACGGTGAGGTCGAAATCGCCGTGGGCACTGCCGCCGGCGGGGTCCGGGAACTTGATGCCCGTCTCCCCCTCCGGGGCCACGGTGCGCAGGCTGCTGCCGCCCGGAACCTTCAGTTCCTCCAGCTTGGCCTGGCCCAGTGAGCCTTCCGCCGCGGTTTCGAACAGGACAGTGTCGCTGACGCCGTTGGAGGTGACGGCCTTGGCCGTGATCCGGTAGTTCTTTGGTTCCTCGCTGAGCACGGAATCCGGCTCAGGCCATTCCTCGGCCGGCACCGCGTCGGTAATGTTCTGCTGTTCGAGGTAGCCTTCGATGTTTTCGTTGTAGCCCACGTAGTCCGTGGCCTTCAGCTGGGGAAACTCGATGTCCTGGACAACCTTGGAGACCAGGCTGATCGGCGCGGCGACACCAACATCGGCGAGGCCGCGGATCTGCCCGAGCTGTTCCTGGGTGATGCCGCCGGTACCGGATACGTAGTCCGGCTGTTTCAGCGTGTCCGCGTCCGGGCCCTTGCCTTCGGGGAGTACCAGGATGTCGTAGAGTCCCCGGGAGTTGGTATCCACTACTTGGCCCAGGGATGACTGGGCACGGTCCTGGATGAACACCGATAGCAACATGGCCGCGACCAGGACCACTACCGTGACTACGAGCGAGCGGCTACGCAAGAATCGTGCTGCTGCGTTCAACTGTATTCCCCCACATAAGGACTTGACGGTACGAAAAGAGAGGAGATATGCGCAAAGGCCCGTTGAGCTGATGCGAAAGCCAACTGCTCAACGGGCCTGCACTACGGCTGGATCAGTCTTGCAGGTCGACTGCCCGGGCCAGGGTTGCGCCGATGGTCTGGCGCAGTTCCTCCAGCAGGTCCTGCGGCACTGAGCTGTCCACAGCCAGCAGTGCCAGGGCCTGCTTTTTTTCTTCGTTGCGGGATACTTGCATGCCGGCGATGTTGATGTCGTGAGTGCCCAGCAGCTGGCCGAGCGTGCCGATGACACCGGGACGGTCTTCGTAGGTGAAGACCAGCAGGTGCTCGCTGATCGGGATTTCAACTTCGTAGCCGTTGACGCACACGAGTTTCTGGATCTGCTTCGGGCCGGTCAGCGTGCCGGCAACGGAGATCTGGCTTCCATCGGAGAGCGCACCGCGGACGGTCAGGACGTTGCGGTATTCCTCGGATTCAGTGGTCGTGATCAAGCGGGTGTTGATGCCGCGCTGTTCGGCCAGCACCGGCGCGTTGACATAGGAGACCTGTTCCGAAACGACGTCCTGGAAGACACCCTTCAGCGCGGCCAGTTCCAGGGCCTTGACATCCAGCTCGGCGATTTCGCCGGCCACCTCGACGTCGATCTGGGTGACCGAGTCATGCGTCAGCGCAGTGAAGATGCGGCCGATCTTCTCGATCAGCGGGATGCCCGGGCGGACCTCGGGAGCAATGACGCCGCCGGCAACGTTGACCGCGTCGGGGACGAGCTCACCGGCGAGGGCCAGGCGCACGGACTTGGCCACGGAGACGCCTGCCTTTTCCTGTGCCTCCTCCGTGGACGCGCCCAGGTGCGGCGTGACCACAACGTTGTCGAGGGCGAAGAACGGCAGGTCCGTGCTGGGCTCCTTGACGAAGACGTCAATGGCGGCGCCGGCGATCTTGCCTTCCTTCAAGGCCGTGTACAGCTCGTCCTCGTCGATCAGACCGCCGCGGGCGACGTTGACGATGTAGGCGGAAGGCTTCATCTTCTCGAAAGCCTCGGCGCCGATCATGCCGATGGTTTCGGGCGTCTTGGGCATGTGGATGGAGATGAAGTCGGACTGTTCAAGCAGTTCGTCCAGGCTCACCAGCTGGACGCCGAGCTGGGCGGCACGTGCGCTCGTGACGTACGGGTCGTAAGCGAGAATCTGGGTTTCGAACGCTTGGAGACGCGCAGCGATCAGGGCACCGATCCGGCCCAGGCCGATGATACCGACCTTCTTTTCGTAGAGCTCGGCACCGGTGTACTTCGAGCGCTTCCACTCACCGTTCTTGAGGGCAGCATTGGCGGCCGGAATGTGGCGTGCCAGCGAGAGGATGTGCCCGACGGTCAGTTCCGCCGCGGAAACAATGTTCGACGTCGGCGCGTTGACCACCATGACGCCCGCCTGCGTCGCCGCCTTGATGTCCACGTTGTCCAGGCCGACGCCAGCACGGGCGATGACCTTCAGGTTCTTGGCCGCAGCGATGGCTTCCTCATCCACTTTGGTGGCGGAACGGACCAGGATGGCGTCAACATCGGCAATCGCGGCGAGCAGCTGGGAGCGGTCCGCCCCGTCTGTCTGGCGGATCTCGAAGTCGGGACCCAGTGCCTCGACGGTGGCTGGCGACAGTTCTTCGGCAAGGAGAACTACAGGTTTTTCCACAGGGGTGTTCCTTCGCTGCGTTGCATGGTGGGGTGAGTACAGTCTACGACCGACAAGGGGGCCGGACGCGCATTGTTAAGGATACCAATGTGCGTCCGGCCCCGATGCCGGTTAATTCAGGTTTGCGAGCGGCGCGGAACGTCGCGTGCGTTCCTTAGCGGGCTACAGAGCCCTCGGTGTAGTCATCGTTGGTCTTGATCCACGAGAACAGCTTGCGCAGTTCGCGGCCGGTAGCCTCGATCGGGTGGTCTTCGCCCTTCTTGCGCAGTGCGGCGAATTCCGGCGCGCCGGCATCCTGGTCGTCGATGAAGCGCTTGGCGAAGGCACCGGACTGGATGTCGGCCAGCACGGCCTTCATGTTTTCCTTCACGTGCTCGTCGATGACGCGCGGCCCGGAAACGTAGTCGCCGTACTCGGCGGTGTCCGAAACGGACCAGCGCTGCTTGGCGATGCCGCCTTCAACCATCAGGTCAACGATGAGCTTGAGCTCGTGCAGCACCTCAAAGTACGCAACCTCCGGCTTGTAGCCGGCCTCGGTCAGGGTTTCGAAGCCGTACTGGATCAGCTGCGAAGCACCGCCGCAGAGGACAGCCTGCTCGCCGAACAGGTCGGTCTCGGTCTCTTCGGTGAAGGTGGTTTCGATGACGCCCGCACGGGTGCCGCCGATGGCCTTCGCGTAGGACAGTGCCAGTTCCTTGGCCTTGCCGGAGGCGTTCTGCTCCACGGCGATCAGGTCCGGCACGCCGCGGCCCGCTTCGAATTCGCGGCGGACAATGTGGCCCGGGCCCTTGGGGGCAACGAGGGCAACATCGACGTCGGCCGGCGGCTTGATGTAGCCGTAGCGGATGTTGAAGCCGTGGCCGAAGAACAGGGCATCGCCGGACTGCAGGTTCGGTGCGATGTCCTCGGCGTAGACGTGGCGCTGGACCTGGTCCGGGGTCAGCACCATGATCAGATCGGCTTCGGCAACTGCCTCGGCAACGCCGAGCACGCGCAGGCCCTCGGCCTCCGCCTTCTCGCGGGACTTGGAACCTTCCTTGAGTCCAACGCGGACGTCCACGCCCGAGTCGCGCAGGCTCAGCGCGTGGGCGTGGCCCTGGCTGCCGTAACCGATGACGGCCACGGTGCGCCCCTGGATGATCGAGAGGTCGGCGTCGTCGTCGTAGTAGAGCTCAGTCACTTGTATTTCTCCTGTTTGAGGTTTCTTGATAAGGGTCTAGGCGGAACGCAGGGCGCGGTCGCTCATGGACCGCGAGCCGCGGCCGATGGCCAGCGTCCCTGATTGAACAATTTCGCGGATGCCAAACGGCTCAAGCACCGACAGCAGTGCGTTGAGCTTTTCGGCCGTGCCAGTGGCTTCCAGGACCAACGAGTCGGTAGACACGTCGACCACGGAAGCGCGGAATAGATCTGCTGCCTGGGTTACTTGCAGCCGAGTCGCGGCATCCGCACGAACCTTGACCAAGATGTGGTCGCGTTGCACGGAGGATTCGGGAACCAGCTCGACAATCTTGATGACATTGATGAGCTTGTTCAGTTGCTTGGTGACCTGCTCCAGCAGATCACCTTCGGCTTCAACCACCACGGTAATGCGGGAGAACCCGGACGTTTCCGTGGGGCCTACGGCCAAAGAATGGATGTTGAACGCCCGACGGGCAAAGAGGCTGGCGACACGGGTGAGGACACCCGGAACGTCTTCAACCAGCACTGAAAGGGTATGGCGTGCCATTGACTAGTCCTCTTCTTCCCATTCCGGGGTCATGTCGCGGGCGATCTGGATCAGGTCGTTGCTGACGCCCGAGGGCACCATCGGCCAGACCATGGAGTTGGGGCTGACGACGAAGTCGATCACCACCGGACGGTCGTTGATTTCCAGCGCCTGCTTGATGGTCGCGTCGATGTCCTCGGCGCGTTCGCAGCGCAGTCCGACACAGCCGTAGGCATCGGCCATCTTGACGAAGTCCGGGATCCGGACCGTCTCGTGGCCGGTGTGCAGGTCAGTGTTGGAGTAGCGGCCGTCGTAGAACAGCGTCTGCCACTGCCGGACCATGCCGAGCGAGGAGTTGTTGATGACAGCAACCTTGATCGGGATGTTGTTCAGTGCGCAGGTGGCCAGCTCCTGGTTGGTCATCTGGAAGCAGCCGTCGCCGTCGATCGACCAGACCACCCGGTCCGGGTTGCCGACCTTGGCGCCCATGGCGGCAGGCACGGAGTAGCCCATGGTGCCCAGGCCGCCGGAGTTCAGCCAGGCCTGCGGCCGCTCGTACTTGATGAACTGGGCGCTCCACATCTGGTGCTGGCCCACGCCGGCAACGTACACGCCCTCCGGACCGGTGAGTTCGCCGATGCGCTCGATGACCTGCTGGGGCGCCATCAGGCCGTCGTCGGGCTGGGTGAAGCCCAGCGGGTAGGTGTTCTTGAGCCGGTTCAGCTGGGTCCACCACTCGGTCAGATCCGGGGCACCATCGGCGGCAAACCGTTCCCGGCAGGCCTGGGCGAGCTCCGGAATGATCTCCTTGACCGAACCGACGATCGGCACATCGGCGGTGCGGTTCTTCGAGATTTCGGCCGGGTCGATGTCCGCGTGGATGACCTTGGCGTCCGGTGCGAAGGTGCTCAGGACACCGGTCACCCGGTCATCGAACCGGGCGCCCAGGGTGATGAGCAGGTCCGACTGCTGCAGCGCCGTGACGGCGGAGACCGCGCCGTGCATGCCCGGCATGCCGACGTGCTGCGGGTGGGAATCGGGGAACACGCCGCGGGCCATCAGCGTGGTGGCCACCGGTGCACCGACCAGTTCCGCCAGTTCGAGCAGCTCCGGGGACGCATTGCCCTTGAGCACGCCGCCGCCGACGTAGAAGACGGGACGTTCCGCGGCGGCAATCAGCTTGGCTGCCTCGCGGACCTGCTTGGAATGTCCACGGACCACCGTGCGGTAGCCGGGAATGTCGATCTTCGGCGGCCAGGAGAACGTCATCTTGGCCTGCTGGGCATCCTTGGGGATGTCCACCAGGACTGGGCCGGGACGGCCGGTGGTGGCGATGTGGAATGCCTCGGCCAGCACCCGCGGAATGTCTTCCGGGTTCGTGACCAGGTAGGAGTGCTTGGTGATCGGCATGGTGATGCCGACAATGTCCGCTTCTTGGAAGGCATCCGAGCCGATAACGCTGGTGGCTACCTGGCCGGTAATTGCCACCATCGGGACGGAGTCCATGTGCGCGTCCGCGATGGCCGTCACCAGGTTCGTGGCGCCGGGGCCGGAGGTGGCGATGCAGACGCCTGCCTTGCCGGTGACCATGGCATAGCCTTGGGCGGCATGGCCTGCTCCCTGTTCATGGCGGACCAGGATGTGGTTAATCTTGGTCGAGTCCATGAGCGGGTCGTAGGTGGGGAGGATGGCCCCGCCCGGCAACCCGAAGACGTCATCGACGCCCAGTTCTTCCAGTGAACGGACAACGGCTTGTGAGCCGGTCATTTCTGTGGGCGGCACGATGTTGTTGGGCCCCTGAACGGGGTTGACCGCATCCACGATGGAAGAGACAGAAGCAGCATCTTTGTTCTTGACAGCGTCGCCGGCCGCGGCCGGCGCTTTTTGGGCCATCAGCGAGGGGCTGATTGGCGATCCCTTACTCATCGGATTTCCTTTGCGGATCTTCTGTAATTTCGGATGTGCCTGCCGGCTCCCTATGTCGGGAGAGCCGGCTCTGTTCTCTTCTGCAAATAAAAAAACCCCGTCGAGCCGGTTGGCTCCGATGGGGTTTCGCGCGTGACGTGGTCTTACCAGCCGGGGCTTACGCCACGCGCTTGATAAGGACGACCACGGATACGTTCTGCATGACTTCAGTGTTCTACCACACAGATATCAGTGTCAACCGGAGACAACGTTGTCTCATTATACGGACATTGCTGTCCAGTTAGTGGACTCTAACCCGGTCCACCAGAAGGCGGACGACGGCGGGTGGTTACCCGCCGCCGTCGTCCTTTGGTTAGCCGCAGTAAGCCCCGGTGGAGGCCGAGTGCACAAGCTTCGCGTACTTGGCCAGCACGCCGGTAGTGAACTTGGCCGGCAGCGGCTCCCAGCCGATCTTGCGGCCTTCGAGCTCGGCCTCGTCGACCAGCAGGTCGAAGCTGCGGGCGGCAATGTCCACGCGGATCCGGTCGCCGTCCTTGACAAACGCGATCGGACCGCCGTCCACCGCTTCCGGCGCCACGTGGCCGATGCACAGGCCGGTGGTGCCGCCGGAGAAACGGCCGTCGGTCAGCAGGAGGACGTCCTTGCCCAGGCCGGCACCCTTGATGGCGCCGGTGATGGCCAGCATTTCGCGCATGCCCGGACCGCCCTTGGGGCCCTCGTAGCGGATAACGACGACGTCGCCCGCCTTGATTTCGCCGCGGTCCAGCGCTTCGAGCGCACCCTGCTCGCGTTCGAAGACGCGGGCGTTGCCTTCAAAGACGTCGGCATCGAAGCCGGCGCTCTTGACGACGGCGCCTTCGGGAGCCAGCGAGCCGTGCAGCACCGTGATGCCGCCGGTCTTGTGGATCGGGTTGTCCAGCGCGCGCAGGATCTTGCCGTCCAGGTCCGGCGGATTGATCTCCGCGAGGTTCTCCGCAACGGTCTTGCCCGTCACGGTCAGGCAGTCGCCGTGCAGCAGGCCGGCGTCCAGCAGGGCCTTCATGATGACCGGCACGCCGCCCATCTTGTCCACGTCGAACATGACGTAGCGGCCGAACGGCTTCAAGTCGCCCAGGTGCGGGATCTTGTCGCCGATGCGGTTGAAGTCCTCGAGCGTCAGGTCCACCTGCGCTTCGCGGGCGATCGCCAGCAGGTGCAGCACGGCGTTGGTGGAGCCGCCGAAAGCCATGGTGACGGCAATGGCGTTCTCGAAGGCCTTCTTGGTCATGATGTCGCGCGCGGTGATGCCCAGGCGCAGCAGGTTGACCACGGCCTCGCCGGACTGCCGGGCGAACATGTCGCGGCGGCGGTCGGCCGAGGGCGGGGCGGCGGAGCCCGGCAGAGACATGCCGAGGGCTTCGCCGATGCAAGCCATGGTGTTGGCCGTGTACATGCCGCCGCAGGCGCCTTCGCCAGGGCAGATCGCCCGCTCGATTGCGTCCAGGTCCTTCAGGCTCATCTTGCCTGCAGCGCAGGCGCCGACGGCCTCGAAGGCGTCGATCAGCGTGACTTCCTTCTCTGAGCCGTCCTCCAGCTTGGCGAAGCCGGGCATGATCGAGCCCGCGTAGAGGAAGACGCTGGCGAGGTCCAGGCGCGCGGCAGCCATGAGCATGCCCGGCAGGGACTTGTCGCAGCCGGCCAGCAGCACCGAGCCGTCGATCCGTTCGGCCTGCATCACCGTCTCCACCGAGTCGGCGATGACCTCGCGGGAGACCAGCGAGAAGTGCATTCCCTCATGCCCCATCGAAATGCCGTCCGAAACGGAGATGGTGCCGAACTGCATCGGGAACCCGCCGCCGGAGTGGACGCCTTCCTTGGCGCCCTGGGCCAGCCGGTTCAGCGACAGGTTGCAGGGGGTGATTTCGTTCCAGGAACTGGCGACGCCGATCTGCGGCTTGGCAAAATCGTCATCCCCCATTCCCACTGCTCGGAACATTCCGCGTGCCGGTGCTGCGTGAATGCCGTCGGTGACTACCCGGCTACGGGGCTTGATATCAGGAGTTACGTCCGCGCTCATGACTTCGATTCTATGGCCAGCCCCGCTGCGCTCATGACCATGTGACACGCAGGCGCAACACAATGGAGCGGTTCCCTAGGATGGAAACATGCACCCCACCACGCCCAGCAGCGACGAACTCAAGGACATCCTGAGCGGCATTTTCGACGCCCAGATCCCCAACCACGGCGACTACAATCTGGTTTTCGGCAGCGCAGGGGCGGACCGGACGGCACAATTGCCGACGGGTTCGAGGAAGGGCCGGTATTACGTCATCGGTTATCGCTGGCGTCCGCAGGAGCTGATCATCGCTCCATTCAACGGGCCCACGCTCACGGCAGGAAGCACCCCCGTGGCGATCAACATGACCAACCTCTCCCACGCCGTCCGGCTGGCGCAGGGTGACTACGAAGTCGGCACGAGCACGGGAAAAACCTTCCGGTTCACCGTCCAAGGCCGTGGCCTGCTGCCGATTCCGGGGCACGTTATCGAGCAGGAAGAGGACGAAGCGGATTTCCGCAGCTTCATGGCGGGCCTGCTCGAAGTCGCCTGAGTAATCGAGGTCGCCGACATATTTAGGCGAAGGGCCCGGGCTGAACCAGGTTTTCCGGCAACTCCCCCTCGGTCAGCCGCTGCAGCTGGCCCTGCAGCAGCTTGACGATCCGGGGCCAGAACGCCGTGGTGTTGCCGCCCACATGCGGGGCGATGATGATGTTTTCGGACTGCCAGAGCGGGTGGTCGCGCGGGATCGGTTCCGGGTCGAAAACATCGACGGCGGCTTTGAGCCTGCCGCTGAGAACCTCCGCGGTCAGTGCCTCCGAATCGACCACCGCTCCCCGCGCAACGTTGACCAGCAGGGCGCCGTCGGGCATGGCGGCGAGGACGTCGGCGTCGATCAGCTGATGGGTGGAATCATTGAGCGGGGTGATGACGATCATCACGTCGCACTTTGCGGCCAAGGCGGTGAGTTCGTCCACGCCGTGCACCCGGCCCTCGCCATCGACCCGGGCGGTGTTTCCCACGCGCGTGAGTTCAACCTCGAAAGGCTGCAACCGCCTGGCAATTTCCCTGCCGATACCGCCGACCCCGACCAGCAGGACCCGGCTGTCGGCCAGGGATTGGCGCCGTACCGAGTTCCACACTGCCTTGGACTGGTCCCGGACCATCTGGTCCACGCCGCGCAGCGACGCCAGCGTCAGCCCTACCGCCAGTTCCGCCGTGGCGGCCGCGTGGACACCGGCCGCACTTACCACGGCGACATCCGGTCCCACCAGTTCCGGCAGGCCGTCATAACCCGTTGACTGGGTGTGGACCAGCTTCAGCCGAGGCAGGTCCTTCAACGCATCCCAATCGGTGCCTGCGGCATACGGCAGGATCACGGCTTCGATGTCGGCGGCTGCAATCCCCTGCGGCGGCCCCTGCAGGTCCCACACTCCGGCCTGCAGTCCGGAAGGCAGTGGCCCCACCGCCTCCAAGAGGGATGCATCCGGAAAGGTAACGGTGTTGATCAAAGTCTGCTGAGCCATGTTCGGAACTTTAGCCCGGCTGCGGTGGCCGGCCCAAAGCAGCCGGCCCGCCGGCCCGGCACCTGGCTATGGACATGCTCTGGGGCGGGAACTAACGTACGCATCAGACGATCCACGCCGCCAACCGAAGAAGGTCCCGTCATGGAATGGTTCATTTGGGTACTGATTGTCGTCATCGTCGCTGCGCTGTTGTGGTGGCTTTTCACCCGGGGCTCCTCCGCGGGACAGGTACCGGCATCGAGCGGCCCGCTGGGCCACGCACCAACCAACATGGCGCATGGGCCCTCCGATGCGGCCGCACAGGCTCCTACTGTCGGCAGGATGGGTGTGACGGATGACGACCCGAAGCCGCGGCAAGGCAATGTAGCGCATCGCTCCGAACCGGCGGCAGGCGGCGTCGCGGCCGGCGCTGCCACAGGCGGACTCATTGCCGGACATACCAATCAGACAGGCTCGAACGACAAGGGCCCGGAACCCATCGACGGCTGGACCGAGAGCGCCGCGGAAACAGCACACTCCGAACCCGCCGTCGAGGACGAATACATTGAAGACTCCGACGCCCCGCCGCCTACGCACGGCAAACATGCCGCACCGGTGGAGCCGGATGCGCCCGCCGGCTCCCTCACCGGAGCCATCGGAGACCAGGCAAAGGATCAGGCTCCATCGCAGGCAAGCCCGGGCGCTCCGGAGACCGGGGCCGAGCGGAAGCCGCAGGAACGCGGCAGCACCGCGGACAGCCAGGACCCGCTTTACGATGAAACGCAGTGGCCCGCGCACGATGGCGAAACCGTCATCGAGCCGCGGGTGGACAAAGTTCAGGACAACGACGGCGGCCGCGGCACGAATGCCACCTAAGCCGCTGCCTCCTGCTGGCACCTCCGACCGCGGCGACCGGCGCCGCAGGCGCATTCTTCGGCGCAACCAGCTCCCAGCCACCGCTGCGGTCTTGGCGCTGGGCCTGGCGGCTTGCACCGGTCCATCCGAAAGCCCCGTCCCGGACACCGGCAGCACCTCGGCATCAGGGGGCCAGGTCACGACGGCTGCCACGGACTTGGAGACGCCTTGGTCCATCGCCGTCCTTCCGAATGGGAGTGCACTCATCTCAGAGAACGACACCGGGCTGATCAAACACGTCAGGGACGGACGCACCGTGGCTTCGGTGCCAATTGACTCCCCGCTTGAAACATCGGGAGAGGGCGGCCTGATGGGTCTGGCCATAGGCCCGGACTTCACCGAAAACCAGCGCCTCTTTGTCTATCTGACGTCGCCTCAGGACAACCGGGTCATCAGCTACAGCTGGGACAACGGCGCGCTGTCGGACGTACAGGAAGTTGTCACCGGGATCCCCAAATCGCGGATCCACAACGGCGGCCGGCTGGAGTTCGGCCCGGACGGCCACCTCTACGTGTCCACGGGTGACGCGAGCAATTCCGAAACGGCCCAGAACCTGGATTCCCTGGGCGGCAAGATTCTCCGGGTCACTACGGATGGGGAGCCTGCGCCGGGCAATCCCTTCCCGGACAGTCCCGTGTACAGCTATGGGCACAGAAACGTGCAGGGAATGGACTGGGATTCGCAGGGCCGGATGTGGGCAACCGAATTCGGCCCCACCGAAGACGACGAACTCAACCTCATCGAGCCGGGGCAAAACTACGGCTGGCCCACCGTCACCGGCGCCCCCGGCGACGAAAGGTTTGTGGACGCCGCCGTTGTTTGGCCTTCGACGGCGGAGGCCTCCCCCAGCGGCATGGCGATTGTGGATGATGTGGCCTGGATAGCGGCGCTGCGGGGCGAGCGCCTGTGGCGCGTGGGACTGACGGAGGAAGGCGCAGGTGAACCTACGGCGCTCTTGACGGACAAGTACGGCAGGCTCCGCGACGTGACGCTGTCACCGGAAGGAGACCTGTGGGTACTGACGAATGGAGGCAATCCGGACCGCATGCTGACCGTTTCTGTGAAGTAGCCAACAATCGCCCGCTGGATTTCGCATTCCCCAAAAAGTCCTGCTAGAGTTACATGTCGTTGCGAGGGAGAAAACGGAAACGAAAAAGTCCGAAACTCTTCCAAACACACTGCACCTCTAGCTCAACTGGCAGAGCAATTGACTCTTAATCAATGGGTTCCGGGTTCGAGTCCCGGGGGGTGCACACATAAACCCCGCCTGACCAGGCAAATGCTGGTCAGGCGGGGTTTTCTCTTTGCTCAAGAGCGGCACAAGTGCTACGTACGGGACACTTGTTTCCGGGCTGGGGCTGGGATCCCGCCCAGCAACCAGCCATCCATTGGAAATAACATTCACCATTGGACGGTGAAAGGCTAGCGGGCAGCTTCCATAACCGAGTCCGGGGCTTCCTCAAGTAGATCCACCGGCCCGGCACCATCAAGGTTAGCCCGCGAGAGTGTTCAGCCATAGGGTGAAGCTGGCGTCGCTGCGACCTGCTTTGCGAGCCGCGCTTATCAGATCCTTCATATCAGGGCGGACCGTCCTGTTGACCGGATCACATTGGGAGCCGGGGAAGCGCAGTCCCTCCGGACGCGAGACCGCTATCAGTCTTCCTGCCATCCTCTGGTAGTAGGCGAAGCTGCGGTTCGGTGTTGAGCAGCCTACAGCGGTCGATACTTCAGTGCTGGAGAGCAGACCGAATTCGGCCTCAATTGCACGCCAGACATTCTCAGTGGCTTGAATGCTTTGGACGACCTCGGGCGAAACAGAGGTCTCGATCGCGGCGGCTCCCAAGACTTTGAGGTTCTTTTGCATGTTGACCGCGTCCCTCAATGGCCCTAACCCGATGAGGCTGGAACCGGCTGTCGGACTTGGTTTCACTTCCAACTTCGCGATGCGCGCATGATTCAACTCCCGGCGGGCGGATTCGCCCGTCGATGCAAAGCCTCTTGCGACGCATATTGCCACCCCTATCGGTCATACTCTCTGGACAGCCAGCGCCGGCATTCTTTCAGGTGGTAGCCGATCAACCTGTAGGCGCACACCGTTCATCGACTAGTTTGACGATGCTCGTTATGAGCGAGGTTCGGCGCCACGTGAGGACTCCGCCACGCACGATTACATAGAATCCCGCGCACCCCCCACCCTCAAAGTATCGAGAAACACAAGCGGCAAAGGCTCTCCGTCTAGACGCAGGACCTTTGCCGCATCCAGACTAAATCCAGGAGCTTGGTCATGCTCGAATGGAAGCGTCGTCAAAGTGCGTCCTGGCCGGTTGAGATCAACGAGCAGGGCTTTCTGCATGCCGGCGACCAGATTTCTCAGGTCAGGTCCGACCTGCCGGCCCAGCCGACTTTACCGCCGAGGGCAGTGATGTTGCCGGGAGCCTTTGCAGCGTCCTCCTTCACCTCATCCCAGCGTCAGTGCTTGGTTCGGTTTCCGGGACTACCGGTGTATGCGCTCTCGCCAGTCTGTCGGTACCTTTTCTGCCGGTGCTGGTACCGGCTGTTCCAGTGGTCGGGACTGAGGATCCGGAAGCCGGGGGCCGCGGAAGAACTTCTTCGTGTTCGTCTCGTAGAACCAGTCCTCCTCCGGTTCATAGGACGTGATGACAGGGTGGCCGAGGGTGCGGGCGTGGGCACTGGCGTGCTGTGAGGGTGATGAATCGCAGCATCCAATATGGCCGCATTGCGCGCAGCGGCGAAGATGTACCCACCATCCTGGCTCGGCACCGCTGAGGCACTCTAGACAACCGGTTCCACTCGGTACGGCGGATAGGCTGATTCCCGGAATGGGGCGGTCATCCGAGCGGTTCTCCATTTCCATCCCTCCGTTTGCTGTTTGCTGTTTGCTGCGCAGACCATCCCGTGTGTCCTGCTGACGGGGACCATTCTGGCAGAATCCCTGCCCTCTGGGAATGAGAGAAACGGAGGCAAAACCCGGAGCACCGCTACAGTTCCGACGCCGCGCTGAAGGCCTTCCCGGAGACGACGAGCGCCCCTTGTCTCCCATGTCGCTACGCGAGTATCGTGAGCGCCACCAAACCTTAACCAGAAAGACTGCGGCCATGGATCAATCGGTTCCGGTCATGCTGCTGGCTACCACAGACCCGACCTCTCGGCGCATTCTGGGAGATGAACTGCGGCGACGCTACGGCGCCGATTATGAGGTAGTGGACTGCGTCGACCTCGCCCACGGGCGAGCGGTGCTCGAGGGGCTCCGGCGCTGGGGTCGCCCGGTCGCACTTATCCTCGGGTGCTACGGGCCTGATGATCGCGGTGGACTCGATTTTCTGCGGCGCGCCTACGGCTATCACCCGGCCGCCAAGCGTGGCGTTGTGGTGACATGGGGTGACTTCTCCAGCGCCCCCACCGTTTTCCGGGCGGTCGCCCAGGGGCATGCCGACTTGGTGATCATACGTCCCGAGCGGTTGCGTGATGAAGAGTTCCATGGAGCGATTACCGATGCCCTCGATGACTGGCATCTGGCCCAGGGAGGCGGCTTCGAGGCGGTCCGGCTGATCGGCAAGACGGGCGACTCAAGGACTCACGCATTGCGCGACTCCTTGAGTCGAAACCATATCCCCGTGGGCTTTTACCCGGTCGGGTCAGAGGCCGCAGAGCGGACGCTGGCAAGTCTAAACTTGCGCGACCCCGCGCTGCCGGTCCTGGTGCTGGAATTTACGGCTTCCCCAACTGTCCTCGAGAACCCCAGTGACCTGGAGATCGCCGAAGCCCTCGGGGTGACACGCCCTCCCCCTGCGGACAAGATCTTCGATGTGGTGGTCGTGGGGGCCGGCCCCTCCGGCCTCGCCACAGCGGTTTACGCAGCCTCCGAAGGCCTCTCCACCATGGTGGTGGAGAGGGAAGCCGTGGGAGGCCAGGCCGGCACCAGTTCCCTGATCCGCAATTACCCGGGCTTTTCCCGCGGTGTCAGCGGTGCCCATCTGGCCTACCGCTCGTTCCACCAGGCCTGGATTTTCGGCACCGATTTCCTCTTCATGCGGAAGGTGGAGACGCTCAGCATCGATGGGGCCCTTCGTACTGTGTCAATTTCCGACGGCACCACCGTGCGGGGCCGCACGGTGGTGGTGGCCACCGGCGTGGACTACCGCCGCCTCGGCATACCGCAGCTTGAGGATTTGGTCGGCAGAGGCGTCTTCTACGGGGCCACGGTTTCCGAAGCGCCGTCAATGGCCGGGAAACACGTATGTGTCGTAGGTGGCGGCAACTCGGCCGGGCAGGCGGCCCTGCACCTCGCGAAGTACGCGAAGAGGGTGTCACTGCTGGTGCGTGGACCAACGCTGGCGGTCAGTATGTCTGACTACCTCATCGCCCAGCTTGAGGCCACCCGGAATGTAGCCATCCGCTATGGCACCGAGGTCGTGGGAGTCCGCGATCTGGACGGATTCCTTGCGGCGGTCGACGTCGCCGGGCGCGGGGCTGCAGATGCAGCACCGACCGAGGAGATCGAGGCGGGCGGCTTGTTCGTGCTGATCGGTTCGGTGCCGCGGACCTCCTGGCTGCCCGACACAGTCCAGCGGGACCCCTCCGGTTTCCTCCGCACGGGCGTCATCCGGGAAGTCAGTGATGCCGAATCCAACGGAACGGGAAGGTCGCCCCTGGCGCTGGAAACCAGCATGCCGGGCGTTTTTGCGATCGGCGACGTGCGTGCCGGTTCCATCAAAAGAGTGGCGACCGCCGTCGGTGACGGCGCCACCGTAGTCTCGATGCTCCACGCCTACCTGGCCGAGCATCCCCTGCCTGCGTCGATGGCGTCGACTGGTGGAGTGGCCGCCCCCGAGGAGTCGCCCGGTGATGTCCGTTTCAGCTGAGGTCACATCCCTGATCCCACCGATGAGGTGGCTGCTCTACGTCGCGGCATTCCTGGTGTTTCTTGCCGGCCTGGTGCTGTTCGTCTTTCCGCTCCGTACCGACGAGTGGTTCGCCTGGACGGTCAACCCGCCCATGACCGCCGTCTTCCTCGGGGCTGCATACTGGTCGAGCGCCGGACTGGAGGTCGCCGGAGCCCGCGCAGCGAACTGGGGTCTGGCGAAGCTGGCAGTCTGGCCTGTGTTCGTCTTCACCTCTTTAACCCTCGTGGTCACCCTGATCCACATCGACCGCTTCCACCTGTCAGCAGATGCTCCGCCGCTAGCCCGGGTAGCCACCTGGATGTGGCTGGCCATCTATGCCATGGTGCCCGTGGCCATGCTCATCATCAGCTGGTTGCAGATCCGGTCCCGGCGTCCAGGCCCAAAAACCGTATCGGCGGAACGCCCGGCGCTACCGCTTTCGCTCAGGCTACTTCTGGTGGGAATCGCCGGAGTGCTGCTGATATTTGGCACAGCGCTGCTGGTGCTGCCCCTACCTACCGCGATGCTCTGGCCATGGCCACTGACCGAGCTCACAGCGAGGGCGATCGGTGCGTGGCTGGTCGGTCTCGGGTGGGCGGCGATGCAAGGCCAGCTGAGTGGGGATGCCCGGGCCGTCCGCTCCGTCGCGCTAACCTCCGTCATCTTCGTACTCCTGCAGTCAGTTGCCCTGCTGCGGTATGGCGACGGTTTGACATGGCCGAGCGCGCCGGCGATCGGCTTCGTAACCGTCCTGCTTGCCATCGGAGTGGCCGGAGGATGGGCACTCGCATTGTCCCGTTCGCCGGTCGCCCGGACAGCCCGACCGGGTCGTTGTCCGCCTCCATTTTAGGTCGAAGCATTGACCGACAACCCACCAGGCGACGTGTTTTCCCGCAGATTACCCTCCGGAAATGTGTAGGCAATATGCACTCGCGAGAGTTAAGGCACGGTCAAAGACGACTCCAGCAGCTATCAACCTGGAGGTGATCGTGCAGCACTCAAGAAATCTCACACCTGTCACTCATCCGCCGCGGAGACTGGATCGAGGCCTGCCGCGGCGGTCAGACTTGCTATCGGGGAGACGTGACAGAGACAGCACCGGGGCTGGGCATCATATGGATTCGCGAAGACGGCAGGCACGGCCGCCGGGCGGTCTCCCTGGACGACTTCACTGTCCTGAGGTCTCCGCGGCAATCAGCTGGCTTCCAAGGGCAGGACCATCTTTAGAAACTCCGGTGCGCCGACGGTCGGGGGGGTGCAACCGGCGCACCGGTTCAACTCGCTTTGGGCTAGGAAGTCAACGTGCACCAATACCGAGTACGGCAAGTCCATGCGACCCAAGGACACCTTGAAGACCGACTACCCGGGGACCGTCGCGTCCGGGCACTCCGGCGAGTGCAAGACCTGCGTGAAGCCCGTCGTGGACAAGCCCAAGGAGCGCAAGCCCCGCAAAGTCCGTACCGACGAACAGAAGGACGTCCGGTTCGAGAACACCGTCGCCGGCCTGGATCGTTTCCTGTCCCGCCGGTTCGCCCGCGGCGTCAAGTCCGAAGACATCCGCTACTTCGACAGCCGCCCGCACGGTCGCAAGGCCGCCTGATGACTGAAATTACAGGCCCAGGGAAAGGCGCACCTGCGTACAAACTGTCGATGCAACAATCCTTTCCATCTGGGACTCGCTGGGCACCCTCTACGCCGACAACCCGGAAGACCCGCTTCGACCGCTCAACGTCGGCTACGAAGTCCTCCGCCGCCGGTTCTCCGACGCCGAGTTAGCCGCCCAGTACTGGATGGCCAACGGCTCCTCCAGCATCCGCGCATACAAGCGCGACGAAAAAGGGAACATCATCGACATCCCCGGCGAGGGGTGGGAGTACGAACGCGAAGTGATGCTCCGCTTCGCGATAACACCGGATGCCTTCGATCCCCTGGAACCCCGATAATCAGATCCAGATCGGGACGGACTCGAACTCTGGGTGCTTACCGGCGCCCAAAGCTCGAATGAGTTAGCGGTTTATCCTTGCAGCGAGGCCCCGTTTCCGCTTAGCGTTTCACCTAGGCAGCGGGAACGGTGTTTGCATATGGAACACGCGAAGCATGCCTAGAAGGAAGCAACATGGCAACTGGCACTGTGAAATGGTTCAACTCGGAAAAGGGCTTCGGCTTCATCGCCCCGGATAACGGAGGCGAGGACGTCTTCGCGCACTTCTCCGGTATCAGCGGAGGCGGCTACAAATCTCTCGATGAAGGCCAGAAGGTCGAATTCGAAGTCACCCAGGGTCAGAAGGGCCTGCAGGCGGTCGACATCCGTCCGCTCTAGGACAAAGCACTGAGAGGTGCCCGGGCGCAGCTGGCGGCAGTCGGCGGACGCCCGGGTATTCTCTTTGTCTCGCGACTGCTATCCGGCCGTTACAGACCGAGGTGTTCGCCGACCTGCATCATGGTTCGGGGCGCCTTGGTTCTCCAGCGGGCAGACACGGCCTTGATTCCCGGCCCGTACGGCCGCACTGTTGTTTTCATGGCACGGAACAATGAACGGGACCTTGACCAGAAGTCGGCCGAAGCGCTGCGGGATACCCTGAGTGCCTACCGGATCATTGACCTCAGCCGAGAGCTGACTCAGGGCATCCCGACCATCCCCGCCCATCCGAAGTTTTTCCTGCTGCCGTTCCCCTCGATGACGGACCCGGCGGAATTCAACCAGCTCGTCATGGGAGACCATTCCGGCACCCACATGGATGCGCCGGCGCATTTCGTGCCCGATCCCAACGACGAGCGGCGCGTCTACACCCACGAGATCCCGTTGACCGGATTGATGGGCCGCGCGGTCAAACTCACCTTCGGCCCTTACGATCCCGTCAACTACAACATCGGCCGCGACGAGATCATCGAGTGGGAAACCCAAAACGCTGCCATCGAACGTGATGACATCGTCTTGTTGCACACGCAATGGGAACACCGCTGGTCGCTCGTTCCCGAAGGGTTCGACTACCTGCGCGGCTGGCCCGGACTCACCGGTGAAGCAGCGAAGTACCTTCGTGACAAGGATGTAAAGGCCGTCGGCATTGACTGCATCAGCATCGACCCGGGGGACAAATCCGGATCCGACCTCCGCGCACATTACGAGCTGCTCGCCGCAGGGGTGATCGTCGTGGAGAATCTGTGCAATCTCGCCGAGGTCCCCTGGATCAGTTATTTCATGGCACTCCCGCTCCGACTCACGGGAGCCACCGGATCTCCCATTCGCGCGATCAGCCTGGTCCCAAACACGAGCGGCAGCCGGTGACATGGGACGCTTTGTCCCGCCAGGTCCTACTACCGGCTTTGGCGCGTGCCGCGGCTGCTTACTTGCGCGGCGCAGGGGTCCGGCGGCGGGCCGCATACTTGGAGCCGTCCTTACCTGCCCGAACCGGCCCCTCTGGTTCCGGCGCACCCTCGCCGTACTTGTTCAGATAACGGTACAAAGTCGCCTTCGACCAGCCCAGGGTTTTGGCGGTCAGGGCCGCGGATTTGCCTTCGGCCATCATCCGGCGCGCATTGGCCACCCGCTCCGGGGCAATCGCCTCGTCCAGTGGGGCGGGACCGAACCGCACCCCGCGCTTCTGCGCCGAAATCACCCGGCCCGGACGCGTTCAATGATGAGCTCCCGCTCGTACTCGGCCAGCGCCGCCATCACCGTTAATTGCAGTTTTCCCTGGGTCGTTTCAGGATCCAGTTGATCCATGATCGAGTGCAGGCGGATGCCCTTCGCAGTCAGCTCGTTGACCGTGTTCAGCACGTCGATGACGGATCTGACGATCCGGTCCAGCCGCCAGAAATAGACATCGTCATCTTCGCGCGCGCAGTCCATCAGCGCCTGCATACCGGGACGCTCCTTGGCTTCTTTCGCTCCGGAGAGTTCGTCGACGAAGATCTTGTCAGCGGCAACCCCGGCGTTGATGAGCGCCTCGACCTGCATGCTGGCGTCCTGGTCGGTGGTTGAAATGCGGGCGTATCCGAGCTTCACAGTGCCTCCCCTAAAACGGCGTCTCCGGTAGCTTTGAGGACAAGCGAGACAACATTAGTGAACCGCCTTCCTGAGACAGTTTTCGGCTCAAAACAGCGGTTTTACGGGGTTCGGCGCAGTTGGTTCAAGATGTAGAGTTCGTGAGACCGGCAGCCGCCGAGGCCGGAATTCCAGGGCACAGGAAAGCCGTCCGCCTCAGAGCGGTGGTCACGTAACTGCCGCTACGACGTCCCCCTGGCCACTGTTTCGGGGAGGTTCTGGCTAGCGGTTCTCTAGGGCTACGGCGATGCGCTTCAGATACCCGACCATGACGAGCAGCAGGCCTGCGATCGCCAGGGTCAGGCCGATGACGATATTCCCGCCTGAGCCGCTGGTGCTTCCGAGGTTGATGAGGATGAGCAGGATCCCGATGATGGAGGCGACGCCGCCGATTCCTACGAGGAGGCTGCCCTGTGATCCCTTGGCTGTTTTCTTGAACGCGCGTGACATGTCCCAATTCAAGGCCATGACGAGCATTTGTCTATGTGACGCAGGCCAGTCACCGGGACCGGGAGAGATGTCGTGAGCGAAAGACCAAATCCCGAAGGTAGCGGCCCCTTGGCTCAGGAGCTCTTTCTCCAGGAAGTAATGCTCAAGCTTCCCAGACATCAGATACGTCATCAGCCTGACAGTTGGTTCCACTCACATGCTACGCCTCGACTTCGCCGCCAGGGTTCGCAAGCTCACGCTACGTCTTCGGCGTAGCATGTGAGCCGATTCCGGCCCTCCTCAGCCCTCTCAGCCCATGTCGGCAAAAATCCCTTCGCTTCGCCCGATAGGGTCGAATCACGGATTTTGCGGAGATGACGGCACTTCAGCAAGCGGAACGCGGACGCACTGGATGTGTTGCGGCGGGGACTTTTCGACGAATCAAACGTCCTGTCCCCGGCAAACCCCTACGAAAAGTTTCGGCCTTCCACGGCAGGCCCGCTGCGTTCCGTCGCCGACCGGCACACCTCCGTCACCTTCGGAGCGGATCTGGGCGAGCTTGCCTATGTTGAGGGCAAGCCGGAAATGGAGGGGCACCGGATCACCGTTTCCATGGCCGGCCACCATCGGCCATGGGCGGGCCGACAACCTTGTCAACGGCAGAAACCGACGCCTGGCTGTACGCGCTCCTCGGGGAAGATCCGGCTCGCTTCGCTTACCATGCCGGCGCCATGAGCGGCTCCGGCCCGACTCCCCGGCTGACGACCGTCTACTATTTCCTCTACCTTGACCCGGAGCGCAAGCCCATGCCGAGACCATCGGATGACGAGGGTGTCGTGTTGGCGCCTGTGGACCCGGCAGCCTTCTACTAGGGCCCGGCCAGCTGACCCGTCCGGGAGTCAGCCGAGCGGGTTGTAGATCTCAGTCACCGGGAACACCATCGCCAATGCTTCATGCTCCTCGGCGTCCCCGGTGCGCTGCAGCATCCCGTCCACGACCTCCCAGATGGGGCCCGCGTCGTCGCGGTAGACAACGGTTTCCGGCAGGTCGAACAACTCGTGCACGGACTCGATGGTTGTCGCAGTCTTGGCGGCCCCGGCAAGCTGTGCTTCTAGTTCGCGGATGCGGGCTCTCAGGGCTTCCGGACTGGCATCCTCGTCGCAGTCGGACAGGGGGCCAGCAATCTGGTCGGGGCCGCTGTGCTGGGTATCGGTTTCCATGGGGGCACATGTGTGCGGGACCGCCCCGAACCCTCCCCCGGGCAGGTTGGCGTTCAGCATGAGCCGACAAGGGGCTGCGGCTCAGTGCCGGTAGAGTCCAGGCAACTGCAATTGGCTTCGGCAGACAGTGGGGATGAAGCGCCCCTGGCCTAGGCTGGGCCTATGACCAGCACGGCTGCCGCCCCCGACGCCGCTCCGGCTGATCCCCGCCCGCTGCGTGTCCTGAAGAGGTCAGGAAAGATCCTCCTGGCTGTCAGCCTGCTGACTTATCCGGCCCTCATCCAGCTGGTCAATATTTTCGCTCCGCAGCGGATCAGCCCCGACAGCTGGATCATCCAGGACGACCCGGTATCCCCGGTAGGCTACGTAGTGCTCCTCATCGGACTGCCACTCTCCGCCGCCGTTCTGGGACTGCGCGCCGTCCTCTCCACGCACCGCTGGAACACCGGCTTCACGGCCCTTCAGCGGGGCATCACCGTCGTACTGAACCTGATGTTCACCGCGCTCTTGATTGTGCTGTGTTCTGGTTCGCGTTTGCCTACGGGCTGCTGGTCAACGCGTGGCTGCGGTAGCCTCGGTCAGCCAAAACTGCATCGGCGAATGCGATGCCGCCTTTAGCTGCGACGCACCTTCAAATGCGCTGGCGGATCAACAGCTAGAGGAACTTCTGCCTCGATCGTCACGACTCCCTCTTCGTTCAAGCCGTAGAGGTTGAAGTGAATAATTCCATCCTTGATGAAGACGGCGACAGGGTCCGCCACGCCCTCCGGTACTTTTATCCCGTTTTTCGATAGCCAGTCGATTAGGGCCTGCTGAGAGTTGTCTTCCATAAAAATCACCATAGAGGGACGGGGAACCCGGTTCCCCGTCCCCAAACCGATGAGGGTTCCTTCGATGTACCCGGTGCGGCCCGGAACCATCAGCTGACCTGCCGCTAAGGGCTAGGCTCAGCTTGCGGAGGAAGCTAGTCCGGGCTGCTGCGCGAGCTGTCCCAGGGCAAGCACCGCAGCAGACAGCGCGAGACCGGCGGCGCCCCACAGATTCGGGGCAACACCGATGAAGAACAGAACCATCACGATGAGGCTCAGGACGCCGTGTGTCATGAGCAGGGTCAGTCCCGGCTGCCATCCGGTGGCGGCGATTGCGATGACTCCGCTGGCGAGGGAAATCGTCCCGGCGGTGAGTAAGGCGTTGAGCAGCATGGCCAACGGGTCGCTTGGATGGGGCATGACCGCGTTGAGGCCGGCAAGCGAGGTCAGCAGGGACCAGACAGCCAGGACGAGAGCGGCGACGCCCGCGCCAATCCTGAAACCGGTACGCACGGTATGCGTCTCAGTGGTAGCCGTTCCGCCGTCGGTCATACTGCCCTCTCCTTCACCGGGTTCTCGTGCGGATGATGCTACCCGGCTGGAACGGTCAGCTATCGCAGCCGACCCCGTCGCCGTCGCGGTCGAACTTCTGATCCCAGCCAAGGTCGCCGACCTTGATCGGGGCGGCGCCGTTGGTCTTCATGTCGGTGCAGTTCTCGTACACCGCTTCACGCTGCTTGGCCGTGAGCTGTTGGGCGCCTTTCTGCCAGCCGTCGGAGAGGGCGACGACGTGGTCGATCTGGACGAGCGTGCTGGTCTTGTTGCCGCGGACGAAGTCGATGCTGGTGGCCGTGAAGGGGTCGGCCAGGGTGCCGGTCAGCACCACGCAGTTGCTGGTGCCGGGCTTGAATGTCTCGTTGGTCAGGTCGCGCTTGAGGATGTCGTTGCGCGCATCGCACCCGTTGCGGTCCGGGTCCAACCAGCCGTCGCCGAACTGATCGCGGTCGTAGCCGGTCTTCGGGGCGCGGCCCTTGATATCGATGGTGGCCAGCTGCTCCAGCCCGGTTCCGGCGGCAGCCGGCGCCACAACCTTGTCCTTCTCGGATTCCTTGGCCGGCTCCTTGGCCGGTGCCGGGGATTTCGTAGCCGGCGATGTAGTGGTCTCGGCGGGCTGGCCGGCGCGGGGAGCTCGGTCTCGGAAGGAGTGCATGCTGCCAGCTATATAGCTGCGAGCAGGGCGGCAGTCAGCGACAGGGTGCGGGTGCGGTTCTTCTGCATGGTCCTCATGTGTACGGGAGACCGGGCGGATCTCACCGATCAAGCCTAGTAGCGGGACGTCCGGCGGGAGTGAAGGCTCGCGGCGGCAGCATCGTGGTCGTACTCTGGCTGTACCGGTTGGAGGCAAGGAGGCAGCCGATGGAAGAGGAACGTCGCACCGTGATCCGGCCGGGCGCCACGCTGGCCGTCTATAGCTACGGCCCGGCTCCAGCCCCCGGAATACCAACCATCCTGTTCGTTCACGGTTACCCGGATGACCATACGCTCTTCGAATATGCCGTACCGGCTTTGAGCACTGACTGCCGTGTCATCACCTACGACACCCGCAATGCCGGTGCGTCCCGCACCACTAGTAAGAACCTCGACTACTACCGGCTGCCGGCCCTGGTCGATGACCTCTTCGCCGTGATCGACACAGCGGGGGCAGGACCGGTCCATCTGGTCGGCCACGACTGGGGATCCATCCAGGGCTGGGCGACGATCCAGGATCCCCGAGCCGAGGATCGGATCCTGAGCTTCACTAGCGTCTCCGGTCCGGACCTTGAACATCTTCGCCGCTGGTTCAGCCACCGGCTGCGCCGGCCAATGCTGTGGCCGCAGGCTCTGGGACAGCTGCTGCGCAGCTCCTATGTCGCCTTCTTCCAGGTGCCGGTGCTGCCCGAACTTCTCTGGAGGAAAATCCTCACACGCCGCTTCGAGAAGTTTGCCGGCCGGAGCATCGGCGACAACGGGGCCCGCGGCCTGGTTCTCTACCGGGCTAACTGGTTCCGCCGTCAGCAGCTGTCAGGCCGGTGCAGTATGCCTGTGCAGGTTGTCGTGCCGCGACACGACCCATTCCTGTCGCCGCGCCTGGTGGACGGGCTGGAGGAATGGGTCCCCCAGCTGGAAGTCGTGGAGGTGGACGCCGGGCACTGGTGGCCGCCCGAGCATGTGCGGTCCTTTGTCCAGCACCTGCGGAAGTGGATAGCAGCGCCGGGGAGCTCATTGGAGTGAGGTGCTTGCGCTCTGCGCCTTTAGTGTCACCCAGCCAGGTTCGGAAGCAGGTGTGAAGAGTGCAGACGCTCCTATGGCACCTCCTAATACGAAGTACCAGACACGGGGGAAATCACTCTTAGAGAACGTCTGCCTCGACATGATCGGAGCGTACATCCAGCCAGGCGAATTGCGCCGAAGCCGCGAGTTCTCTGGAACGATGTCAGGCGTCTGCCTTGGCGGCCACGGCTTTTGCCGCCCTGTCCGCCCGCTTTGCCCCGATGAAGATCCAGACGAACAGCCATGAGGCGCCGGCGAGTACCGAAGCCACGAAACCGACGTTGTTTCCTTGAAGCAGGACGGCCAGCACGCCTGACAGGCCCATGCCGACGGCGCCAATATCCGTGGGACGGCGGGCCGCCTGGTGCCCGGCAAGCCATGCCTTATCGCTGGCCAGCGTGGACCGAATCCTGATGCCCATCGTGTAGTTGCGGGCCAGCTTTCCCTCCGCGACCCGCTTTCCCAGCACAAGCAGAAGCAGTGCGGCAGCGACCAGGGTGACAGCGACGGCCAGAACCGCCGCCAGGGGTACCTGTTCTTCCAAGAATTTCTCCATCATCGATCGTTTGCTGCCGCAGCCAGTATCCCATTTGACCTAGCGCATCAGGCAGCCGAGGTGCGGCGAGACGTGGATTCGGTGATGGCTGCAGCAGTAGTTCACGTGGTCGCAGCCAGCGAAGTCGTAGTCGTCCTCAAGTCCGTCGGCAGGCGTATAGTCGCGCACCTCGCGCCCCGGACCGTCGGCGTCATGAACCAGGCAGACCCGACGCTTGGAGCGCAGGCCGGCCAGGATCCAGGTCTTGCCCGTGGACGCAAACCTCCCTCACCCATAATGACTGCATGACGAACGATGTCCTGGCCTTGGAGGAACAGCTTGTGCCGACAACAAGCTGGCAGCGCCGGTTCATCTTCTTCCGGCGGGAAATGAAACCCGTCGATGTCCATCTGGACTTCGTCATCAACGGCATGCCACTCCGCACCTGGATTCAGGAATGGGAGGGCGAGGACACGCCACCTGGGGAAGTCTCGCTGATGATGGCGGACCGGCCCGACCTGGCCGTTCAACAGATCGAGCAGCTACTGGGGCTCCGGCCCCACCAGTACTGGAACCGGGGCTGTCTCCTGTTCTGCAAAGCGTGCTGGGACGAAGGATGCGGCGGAGTAACCGCGGACATCCGGAGGGAGAACCGAAAGGTGTACTGGTCGCACGTCGGCTGGGATGTCTCGTATGAGGAAAGCACCGACCGGATCGAGAACGCAGTAGATTTCATTTTCGACGAGACTGAATACGAGCGGGTTCTGCTGGAGGCCGAGAACGGTTCACTGACAAATAACCGGGCATCCGCCTGCTCACAGATCGAGAACGACCGGGCCTGCCCTTCCCGGCCCGCCGCACCGTTCACTGCCACCGACCCGCAGGCAGGTTTGGATAGCAGGATCACGTGGTCTGTTGGCCGTTCAGGAATGCGACGAGATCGCGTGCCACCAACTCCGGACACTCCCAGTGGGGGGTGTGTCCGGTTTCCGGGTAGATCATTAGTCGGGCCCCCGGGATCCTTGCCAGCAGTGCCTCTTGCTCCGGCTGGGAGAAGAACTCGTCCCGCTCACCCCCAAGGAGGAGCGTGGGCACGGCGATGTCACCGAGCTCGGCCGCATCGTCCACCGCGAGAAGGCCATCCAGCGCGCTCTTCCAGACGTGGGCCGGCACCTTGAGACTCTCCGTGACGGCCCTCTCGAAGAACTCCTGCGGCAGAGGCACGTACGCGTTGGCTGACTGGAACTCGCGCACGAACTCGTCCGGCACCGGGTCCTC
This sequence comes from Arthrobacter sp. B055-34, assembly GCF_059090425.1. Lineage (NCBI taxonomy): Bacteria > Bacillati > Actinomycetota > Actinomycetes > Micrococcales > Micrococcaceae > Arthrobacter > Arthrobacter sp. B055-34. Next base: position 116,358 of record NZ_JBNHFQ010000009.1, on the reverse strand, counting down.
CAGGTCGTGCACCGCCTGCTGCAGTTCCCTGGTCCCGTCGTTGAGCGGGGTGATTGCCGAGCCGATAAGGGTCAGGCCTGTAACCCGCTCCGGGTAGGACAGCGCCACCCGCCGGGCCGTGTAGCTGCCGCCGGAATGCCCAACAACCGCGGCCCGTTCGATCCCGACGGCGTCCAGGAAAGCGACGACGTCGGCCGCGGTATCTGCCACCGTGTACCCGTGGCTGGGCCGTTCGGAGTCCCCATGGCCGCGCAGGTCGGGTGCGACAATGCGGTAGCGGGGCGGCAGCAGGGGCATGAGCCTGCTGAAAGAGAACCAGGAGTCGGTGTACCCGTGAAGGAGGAGAAGTGCCGCCTCGCCGTCCAGGGGTCCCTGCTCGGCGTAGTGCAGGCGCGGACCCGACTCGAGGAACGTCATCGAGTCGCGGGGCGCACTCGATGCCATCTCGCCCCGGTTCATGGCGACGTAGACGGCCGGGACCCCGCCGTTGAGGCGATCGGCACGATGTTGTGGTTGAGGCGGAACAGGTTCTGCGGGTCGAAGCGGTTCTTCAGGGCCACCAGCCGATCGTACGTTTTCGGCCCGTAGACCTGGCGTGCGGCTTCTGCGGTGTCGTAACCGAGTTCTGCACCGAGGAAGTTGACGTACTGGCCGTGCTCGGCAAGCGGCTGCATGTCGGCGTAGGCCTTCCGGGCGAACCCACTGAGCCGCTCGTCCTCCGCTGGGTCCTTCCAGAAGCCGTAGACGTTCAGCCAGTACTTCGCCGAGCGGTTGGGAAACGCGGTCGCGTCCTCGGGCACACGCCCGAAGGCCCCTTGCATGTGGTGGATGTCGATCCCCGTTCCGAACCACGTCACCTCGGAGGCGAATCCGACCAGGACGTCGACGGCCTCGTCATCCATCCGGGAAAATGACACGTTCTTCCAGTATCCGCGGGCGCCCTTGGGAAAGAGGCTGTCCATGGCGGTCTGCCACTCCAGCCAGGCCGTGGGTCCGACTTCCTCTTCGTCCGGGGGAGCCGCTTCCCGCAGCTGTTCGATCAGCTCGAGCCCTGGCTGGTGGTTCTCGGAGGCCCAGGCAAAGCCGATGATCATCCACGGCTCCTCCCCCATCTCGAAGTCGGGCGGCAGCACCAGGATGGAGATAATCGGATTCATCTCCACGGGCAGGTCCTGCGTCCAGCGGTCAAAGGCGCGAAGGGCGTCCTTCCATCGCTCCGGGCGGTAGAAGAAGTTTCCACCCAGTACGGCAGCCGGCAACGGACAGGCCCGGAAGGTGAAGGATGAGACCACTCCGAAGTTCCCGCCCCCGCCGCGCAGACCCCAGAACAGCTCGGGGTTTTGCTCCCCGCTGGCCTGCAAGTGCTCGCCTGTGGCGGTGACGACGTCGGCGGAGACGAGATTGTCCAGGCTCAGCCCGTTGGACCGGGTCAGCCAGCCCACACCGCCGCCAAGGGCCAGCCCCGCGACCCCCGTCGCGCTGATCACCCCGAGCGGTACGGCAAGTCCGTGCGGCACAGTGGCATGGTCGACGTCTGCCAAAGTCGCCCCGGGTCCGACGGTCACAAGACGGTGCTCCACGTCAACCTCCACACCGCGCAACTGCCCCAAATCCATCACCAGGCCGCCTTCGACCGTGCCGTGGCCGGCGATGTTATGCCCGCCCCCGCGCACAGCCAGCGGCAGGCCGGTGCTCCGTGCCGTATCCAGGACGTGGTCGATGTCCGCAACCGTGCCCGCCCGGATGACCGCCCTCGGGTGCACGTCGATCATGCCGTTCCACACTGACCGGGCTGCATCAAAGAGCGGATCCTGCGGTTCAATCACCGACCCCGCCAGATGGCTGCGCAGCTCCTGCAGTGCGCGGTCCGTTTCGCCGTCCTGGTCGCCATGATGCATTGTGTTCATCGGTCTGTCGCTTCCCTGACGCGGGGGTTGGATGTCCCCTAATCCAGCAGCGGATTTAATTTCGCCGGTGTCGGCAATGCCGGGCGGTGGTGCCCAGGACGCGCCCTGAGGCGTCCCGGCCCGGGAATACGGTCCAGCCGACAAAGCACTGGAACAGCTCGTGATTGCCCCAAGTATAGATTCGCCCGAGTCACCGAACAACGGACCCACCGGAGTGCCTACTTTCAAAAAGTGCGCTTCTCAGACAAGCTGAGGGTGGCCGGGGAAGCCGCCGTCTGCCGTCATCATGCAGGAACGACAGCCCCTAGGCATCCCGGACAGCGCGGAGTACCGTACCGAAATGGATTACCCGGGAGATGCCGGGCAAGGGCTGGCGCCGCCACTGCCAGTGGCCGTCCAGCCGGCAACTGCACTAGCTTGGAGGGTCGTATGGGACAGCATGTGAAGGCCGGGGAGCTGGAAATCTGGACGGAGCAGGTCGGCGAGGGGCCCGACGTGCTGCTGATAGGCGGGCTCGGAGACACGGTGGAGTCCTGGCAGTTCCAGCTGGACGGGCTGGCGGACCGTTACCGGATGACGGCGTTCGACAACCGCGGGGCGGGCCGGACGGCCATGCCGGAGGGGCAGCCGACCGTGGAGGCGATGGCTGACGACGCTGCCGCGGTGCTCCGCTCGTTGGGAGTTTCCTCGGCGCACGTGGCCGGCTTCTCCGGCGGCAGCATCATTGCCCAGGAACTCGCACTGCGCCACCCAGATGCCGTCCGCAGCCTGGTCCTGCAGAGCACCTGGTCAGCGATGGACGACTTCATGAAGACAATGATCCGGGCCTTCCACTGGCAGGCCGAGCTGGCGCCCAGCGAACGTGACTTCCTGGAGGGGTTCTTCATCTGGGTCTACACGGCCAGGGCCCACAATGACGGGATGGTCGACCGGTTCATCGAGGACGCCATGGCCTTCCCGCACAAGCAAAGCACGGAGGACTTCCTCGCCTTCGCCGACGCCTGCATGCGGCACGTGACGGCTGGTCGGCTGGATGGCATTAAGGTTCCAGTGCTAGTGCTCGCCGGCGGCGCGGACAGGATGAGCCGCCCTGAGCTCGGCAAGGCGGCGGCCGATGAGATTCCCGGCGCCCGGTTCGAGGTGATGGAGAAGGAAGCGCATCAGCCGTTCCAAGAGGTCCCGGACGCTTGGAACGCGCGGGTGGATGAGTTCTGGCAGGAGGCGGAGAAGCTCCACTCGGGTACGACGTCGAGCTGAACCTGGCACCCGGTGTCCTTCTTATTGTCAGATCGCCAACAATCCCCCGCATTGTCGCCGTCCGACCTGCCGGTTTCGGAGGTGCTCGACCGTGCCACGGTGCCTCGCGCGAGCCGAGGCAGACGAACTGGTCGCTGTCCACGGCGGGATCAGCGAGCAGCCGGTCGTGTGGGCGGGCCGCATCGTTGGCTTCGGAGAGTACGAGTGCCGCTACGTCGGCGCAGCCGACAAGGCGAAATTGCCGGATCGGCTGCGAGTCACAGGCTGAGGGGGCGTCCGAAGGTGTTGACCATTTCGGCGCGCCTCGGGGGCCGAAGAGCTCCTGACTGGGCCAATCCCGCCCGCCGCATCAACGGTCCCGGTGCCGTCTTGGTCGCAAGCCTGCGGCGATGAGGACCAGAAGGCCTGCGGTACAGGCCCAAGCAAATGCGTCGCCGCCCACCGAGTACCAGGTGCTGGCGCCCTCCACCGGCACCGATGCCACCAGCGTCTGCTCCTCGGCGACGAAGTAGTCGGGTTTGTAGCCTAGGAGACGTCCCTGCGAGTCGGTTGCCAGCGAGGTGCCCTGGCGGGTGGGGCGGACGACGCTGGCGCCGTTCTCGATGGCACGGAATGGTGTCTGTTGCGCGTGCCATTCGGCGACGCTGTCCCAGTCGCTTGAGGGCAGCAGGAGGATGTCGACCTGCGCGGCTCCTGCCTGGCGGACCAGATCGGGGAAGAAGTCGTCCTGGCAGATGATCGTGGCCAGGCGGCCGTAGGGCGTGTCGACGGTCGGGATGATGCCTGGGCCAGGGTCGTGTCCGTCGCCGGGTGTGGGCTTGGCCTTCTGGTAGTCCCATACGACTGCACCGCTCGGGTCGAGGAGGACGGCGTGGTTCTCGTTCTCCGGGCCGCCGCCGTCATTGGGGCGATCCTCGGCAAGTTGCATGATCATCGAGACCTGCAGGTAGACACCGTGTTCGCGGGCAAGGTCAGCTGCCCGGGCGACGACGTTCGCCTGGTCCTCTTCCAGCGTCCGTGCTGCAGCCTCCGACCACGCGATGATCTTCGCGCCGCCGATGGCTTCTTGCTCCGACCGGTCGAACAGCTCGTCGAGCACGGGTGTGAAGTGTTCGTCCCCTATCGAGACTCGTTCCGCCGGACCCGCCCCTGCGAGGTCAGGCGCGGAGTAGGCGAGCTCGGACAGGTGCCGGTCGGGTGCCAGCGCGGCAACGCGGACTGTTTCCGCGTCCGGCGCGCCGAAGGCCAGCCGGACCCCGCCGAAGAGCAGCGCCGAAACAGTGACGGCCGCGAACAGGCCAATCGCAGAAATCGCCCCGGCGCTTGACGGCCCTCTCCCAGGCCTCGTTGACCACTGGCGCGAACCAGCTGACCAGAAAGGTCAGTCCCCAAATACCCGTGACGGACACCAGTTGCAGGAGCGGCAGCCCGGCATACTGCGAGTACGCCGTGCTGCCCGCGGCCCCGAAGGGGTTACCGATGGTGCCCAGGAACTCAACGGTTGTCACCGCCGCGGGGAACACCAACGTGCGGGGGATGCCGGCCAGTCGTGGTGCCAGGACGCGGTCGACGGCGAACGGCAGCGCACCGCCGATCGCGAGTGTTGCGACGAAAAGGTAGCACCTGGGCCCGTCGAGAACCGGGAAGAAGCCATTCCGCAGTGCAACGAACAGGGCACCTGACATTGCCAGAACCAGGACCGGATACCCCACAAGCAGCCGCTGGTCGCGGGTGAAGCGCAGCAGGAAGACGGGCGCAAGCCAGGCCGTCAGCGGGATGAGGGTCTGGAGGTTCGCGAAGGCCAGCAGTGCGGTACCGATGGCAAGCCAGACCCAGGGCCATTGTCCGCGGCGGAGGGACCCAGGTGCACGCTGCCAGCGGCGCTTTGAGCCAACGCGTGGCGTGATGCTCTCAGCAGCGGCCTTGTTCATGGTAGCTCCAAGGGATGGTGTTCGGCGGCGCGCAACGGTCACGAGCTTCCCGGGACAAGGAACCTCCTTCACCGTGGACGCTTCCGGACGGCCCGTCTTGAGAACATCATCGCGGCAGCATCGCCCGCTGCCAATAGCTAGGTTTCCCACCGCGAGGTGAGTAGAGAAGAGACGATGGATGAGGCGCTGTAGTCAAGCAGCCGGCTGCGGCGCTTCACAGGCTGCCCTCGGGGCTTGCAGCGTCGGCCGGTACGGAAGAATGCTGCTCCCCTCTGGCGCGTGGATCAGTCTTTCGCTTGGCGGACGTCCGTTCCCTGCTCGGCGAACGCCTTGAAGTCCTGCATGTGCTGTTGCGACTGCTTGCGGAAGGCACCGCGCATGAAAAGCGCCATCAGTCGCATCCGCAAGCCGCTGAACCGGTAGTCGTTCTCGCTCACCCAGAGCGTCGTCCTAGGACCGGCTTCAGTGCATCGGTCGCGCGCGGCGCTCCACATGCCCTTGGCGACGATTTCGCGGTCGAAGTGAACGAGGCTGTCTCTCGGGATCTCGTGCAGGTTCGCCGGTTCCCGACGCGTGATGGTCTCGGTGCACTCCATCGTCTGCTGCCCCATCTGCAGCACGACGCGCGACTCGGTACCGACCTGCCCGTGCATCCCATTTAGCGGCTCGTGCAGCACCAGGCCCCGCAGCCACTTCGGCAGGTGTGCGGAGTCGGCAAGCAACTGGACCACCTTCTCCCGCGGCAGGGCGATCTCGGTCGAGACGGTGTATTTCATGGCAGAGTGCTCCTGGTTTCCTAGTGAAAGGATGAACGCTAGCGGCCTCGCCCATATCGATCCAGCCCTAAGTGCAACAACGTGTGCCGGCAACAAACGGAGCCGCCGTTTCATCTTCATGTGGTTTTATCTTCATGTGATGGAGGTGAAACCCTTCCGACGCATTGACTACTCTGGTTTCACCGGCCCGATCGTGAGGAGCGCCATGGCAGCGAAACCGCCAGCAATGTCACCGTCAGACCTCCCGGTCGCCGAGGTACTCGCCCGCGCTACGGGTCCTCGCCGTGCCGAGGCCGACGAACTGCTCGCGCTCCACGGTGAGATCAGCGGCGAGCAGCCGGTTGTGTGGGCAGACCGCATCATCGGCTTCGGAGAGTACGAGTACCGCTACGAGAGCGGGCACGGAGGCCGCGCTCCCCTGCTCGCCTTTGCGCCGGGTCCCGCGAAGCACACGATCTACCTCGTCAACGATTTCTCCGACCGCTGGCCAGATCTCATGGCCCGGCTCGGCAAGCACCGCGCGAGCAAGGCCTGCCTCTACCTCACGCGGTTGCCAGGTGTGGACCGTGGCGCGTTGCGTGAGCTGCTTGAGCGCTCTCTCTCAGAGACGCGGTAGCCGTTGACGCCGCACGCCGTGCCGGACACCTCGGGAAGCAGCACATCCCCCTGCCGGATGTGCTCATTGCGGAGCGGCCTTTCCCTCGTGCTTTCCGGGTAGGCTGCGGTCATGACTCTTCGACCGGCCCTCGGCGCCCTGGCCGCAGCACTGCTCCTGTCTGTGACAGCCTGCGGGCCGAGTCCCGACCCGGGTGAGTGGGCGAAACAGCAGTTCAGCGAAAAGCGCTGGGGAGCGCCCGGCGTTCTCAGCGCAGCCGGCGGCATTGGGCCCGGCGCGGGAATGGACTTCACGCCCGGGAATGCAGGTTGGTACGACATCGGGATGGCCTGCGAGGGAACCAGTTACATGACCGTGACCGTAACAGCGGCGGATGGTGAACTCGGAACCGGAAACACGGACTGTGGCTCCTCGGTGACAACCACCATGGAACTCCCCGCCAGTCAGATCACCATTGCCATCGAGGGCACGGAAACACGAGGTCAGTGGGCTGTCGCCATCGCACCGGCGGAGGCGCCCAACCCATAACACGGCGCCCTGATGGCTTGGCCAGCCCTGTGGTGGCCGTCAGGCAAGCAGCTGCACCGACGGGCAGAGGCTACGGCCTGCAGCTGGGAGTGCGCGCCGAGCTTAGCCAGGATTGATTTCACGTAGCCCCGGCAGATGTTTTGGGTGATGCTGAGTTTTCTGGCCGTGGTCGGCACGTCGCTGCCTTCAGCCAGGAAAGTCAGCACCTGCCTCTCCCGTCGGGTGAGCACGGGGACCTGGTCTGAGTTGACCGGCTGAACCACGGGCACCAGCAGGGAAGGATGAACGGTCATTGCTCCCGGACGGGCACGGCGGATGGCGTCCACCAACCCGCCTAACGCGCCGTTCATCGGGAGCAGCCCGCTGACGCCTGCGTCCGCGGCACGCGACAGGACGTCACGCGCAGGGCCTGTTGTCAGCAGAATGATTCTCGCCGACGGAACGACAGCAAGGATCCGCTCGGCTGCATCAAGTCATCCCGTCAGGAAGCGTGCAATCCACGACGACGGCGCCCGGAGCAGCCCCGGCACACAGCACAACAGCGCCTTCGATAGTCACGGCGAACCCGGCCGGGCTCAAATCCTCTTGGCTGTCGACCGCCTGGCAGAGCAGCTCCGCGAACATCGTTTGGCTGCTGACCACTACGACATCCGAAGCTGGATTTCCCTGAGTGCTCATTACGATCGTCCTGTCCCCGGCAACGAACCCGCCTACGGTTTCCCTGCCGTACCTACCTGATCCTTCTTCTTCTGCAGCAGACCATCAGTCTGGCTCCCCCCGGTCCTGGACCTTTACCTGCTTTTTCCGCAAAATTTGCTCAAGAATCAAGCCTGCCTAGGCGCCGAAGAACAGCGCTGCTCCCACGATGACGAGCAGCAGCCCGATCAGGCTCAGGCTCAGCAGAACCGTCCGCACAGGTCCGAGGGGTTCGCCGGGCCGGCGAGGCCGCGAGTACCGGTATGCAATGGTCGGGAGTCCCAGAATCAATCCGACCACGATGAGCACTATCGACAGCTGCATGGGCCAAGACTAGGACAAGCTCCGGCTCCATGGGTGGGGCCTGCACCAGAAGGCATGAGTAAATTTGCTCGCCCGCCCCGGATCACTGCATGGCGTCAACGAGATTCTCGTCGGGTGGGTACTAGCCTTGGTGGTTCATGGCCGAGATGCCCGCCAATCCCACCGGCCCGTGCCAAAGAAGGAGTCCATGTATGCGAGACCTGGCCCGTCCGTACTACCTGGGCGTCGAGCACTTCGGCGAGCAGCTTCGCGGATCAAAGCTTAGCTACAAGATGACCCGTGAGCTGTACGCGTACCCAAGCCGTTCCCAGCATCAGCGGCCCTGCCGTGAGCTGCAAGGGGAGCAATCGTGGGAGAACACCGCCTGGCCATATCGGGATGAGGAGCATACCCAGCACTCGGACGCGTACCTGCTATTTCAACGAGATAGAGCGCTGAGGAATTTCGACCTGTCCATGCGGTATTTCGAGTCCCTGGATCCGGAGGAGTTCGAGGCTGCGTTGGAGCATCTCCTCGCGAAGAGGCGGACCTTCAAAGCCCGTCGGCTCTCTCCCGGACTGGGACGACGCTGAGGGCGCCTACGGGATGGTCTTCGACGAGTACAAGCAGTTCTATATCGGGCAGTCGAACAACCTCCGTAAGCGGATCAAGCAGCACTGGGGCGGCCGCAAGTCCTTTGACCGTTTGATCTATGGCAGGAGCATGTACACGTCGATCTTCCCCGTGGATGAGCTGCGCGCCCTGGACACTACCCGGATCTACGCTGCCCGAAGCACCAACCCGTACGCCCCTGAAGAACGCGCCGAGAAGGCGGCCGACCAGCGTTTCTGCCTGAACCGGATGACAGGCGGCGAAACTACTCCGTTGGCGCTGATGCTTAGGGACATCAACCCAGGCACCCGTGTGCACGGAGTGGTCGCGGTACCATTGTCCTTCGGATGCCAGCATGGGGAGTGCTACTGCAGATAGCCAGATCAGTTTCCAGATCGACTTGAACAGCAGCAGGGGCAGCATCCGGACGGGATACCGCAGCCCCACGAACGCCAAGAGACACATGGCGGTCAGAATGCAGGTCACGCCCCCCTTCCATGAGAGGCCAGGATGGGCCGTGGGTTACGAGTTCCATCGGGGTCCAACCGGTCTTTGCGTAGGTGGGTCGCAGTGGCGTGGAAGTGTGCCTAGCGCAAAGGGAACGTCCGGTGATCCCTTCTCCTTCCGATGTCGTTCCCCCGGCCACCTGCCACGTACTCGATTGTGGCGAAGGACCGTTACTCCCCCTTCATCAAGGCCTCCGACCCGCGGGGAGGCGAAGGGTGGCACAAGGTGGATCGGGCGGCACAGTAAGCTCGCCATGTGAAGAGCGTGAAGACTCCGAAAAATGTGACGCCCGGCGGAGGTGGGAGCGACTGAGCATCCGGATCGGCACCTCCGGTTGGAGCTATGCCCACTGGGACCACGTCCTGTACCCGGGCGGCACTTTATCCCGGGACCGGCTGGGCCATTACGTGCGACGGTTCGATACCGTTGAGCTAAACGCAAGCTTCTACCGCTGGCCGCGCGATGGCACGTTCGCCGGTTGGCGCCGGCGGCTACCCGATGGATTCGCCCTTTCGGTCAAGGCACCCCGTGGGCTCACCCACGCCAAGAAGCTCTACGCGCCGGAGCGTTGGATTGAGCGGATCATGTCCTCCTGGCACGAGCTGGCTGACAAGCGCGCCGTCCTGCTGGTGCAACTGCCGCCGGGCATGGAACGAGACCATGCCCGGCTCGGCTACTTTCTGGACCGGCTACCGGAATGGATGCGGGTCACTGTCGAGTTCCGGCACCCCAGCTGGCACCACCCGGACGTATACGCGCTGCTGGCACGGCACGGCGCCGCTTACTGCATCATGAGTGGTGCCAACCTGCCGTGCGTCCTGGAAGCCACGGTACCTTTCGTCTACGTGCGCTTGCACGGCCCCGACCGCAACCATCTCTATGCCGGGTCCTACTCCGATCAGGACCTAGGCTGGTGGGCGGACAGAATCCGCGAATGGGAAGCCGACGGGAAGGACGTCTTCGTGTACTTTAACAACGACGGCCACGGGCACGCCGTCCGCAATGCAGCCACGCTGCGCCACTTCCTCGGCCAAGACTGAGACGACGTGGGCAATCCCGGTGAATCCTTCATGATGCGAAGCCCTTCGTCGGGCCCATTGCGGCGGAGAAAACGGGAACGCCCCGCGGCCGGACCTGGTCCGGCTCGGTGCGTTCCCGCCTCGAAGAATCCTGCAGCTACAACTAGCCTGGCGCTTTAACTCTTGTCGGGCAGACGCTCGTCAGCCGCCATCGGCATGGTGTCCGGCAAATCCCCGCCCCAGCGCGTGGAACCAAGCCGTCGGATCACGGCCGCCAGCCGGTCCCGCAGTTCCTCAACTCCGATTTCTCCGCCGGGAGTCAGGTTCCGTTCAAGCTCCCGAGCCTGTTGAAGCGCCGTCTGGCCCAGTTCGGAAACAGCTACCTGTTGCGACCGCCTGTCAGCTTGGTTGCGAACGCGGGTAATGTGCCCGTGCGCCTCCAGCCTGGACAGGGTCTTCCCCATCGTCTGCGCCTGCACCCGGACTTTGGCGGCCAGTTGGGCCTGCGCCAGGGGCCCTTCACCGTCCAGGACTTCCAGCGCGATGACCCCCGCGTGGGTCAGGCCCAGGGAGGCGAGCTTTTCATTCCAAGCATGCTCGACCAATCGCGCGGCAGTTGACAGCAACCGTGGCGTCGGCCAGTTGTTTAAATCCGGCATTATCCGATTATAGCCAGCCTGCTTCTCTCTTGAGGGCCCATGTGCACAATTGGCTAAGCTAGGTGCGACGCACCAACCTACAAAGGAGCTGCCGGAATGGCCGAACGATTGACCTCAGGCGACGACGCCCCCGCTTTTACACTGCAGGATTCCACCGGGAGCAATGTCTCGCTGACTGATTTCCGCGGCCGCAACGTCATCGTCTATTTTTACCCTGCGGCGTCCACACCGGGCTGCACCAAGGAAGCCTGCGATTTCCGCGACAACATCGCATCTCTGCAGGGAGCCGGTTACGACGTGGTCGGCATCTCGCCCGATCCGCTTCCGAAACTCCTGAAGTTCGCGGAAAAGGAAGAACTGAACTTCCCGCTGCTCTCCGACGAAGACCACTCGGTTGCCGAATCCTACGGCGCCTGGGGTGAAAAGAAGAACTACGGGAAGACCTACGAGGGGCTGATCCGCTCCACCATTGTCGTGGGCCCCGAGGGCAAGATCTCGGTGGCGCAGTACAACGTTCGGGCTACGGGCCACGTAGCCAAACTGCGCCGGGACCTTGGGCTCGACTAACCCGGATCGCATGACTCCGGCATCCGGCTTCAGTTGTATGTGACCAGCCTGCACAAGCCGGACGCCGTGAGCAGGTACAATTGATGCTGGCTTGCGGCTACGCCGCACAGCACTGCGCGAGTGGCGAAATTGGCAGACGCGCTGGATTTAGGTTCCAGTGTCTTCGGACGTGCGGGTTCAAGTCCCGCCTTGCGCACCAGATGAAGAAACGGTTCCCGTTCTGACGGGAACCGTTTCTTGGTTAAGCTGCGAGCCGGCGTCGTCGTTCGCTTTGCCGGCACTCAGGCTTATGGTCCGCAGTCAACCCGAGCCGCGTGACCAAATTGTGATGGTATTTGGACCGAACCAAAGTGTGAAAGCGATGCTTTCCTTTGAACTTGTGACTAGGCTCTCAACAAGCAGACCCGTGTACAGCATGGGAGGCCCGGGCGCGCAGACATCCACGCGGTCCAGACATCACTCGTTGACGAGGAGAAATTCATGTCGTTCAGGGGCACAACACCGGGCAGATGGCGATGCGCACGCAGGCGTACGGCCGCGATCACAGCAGGGCTTGCCGCCAGCGCCCTCATACTGACCGGCTGCGCTGAAAGCGAGCGCGGCGCTACGGGAGGAACCGGGGAGGACACCGGCGTCAACTCGACGTTCATCTTCGCTGCCTCATCCGATCCGAAGTCCCTCGACCCGGCATTCGCCAGTGACGGTGAGTCCTTCCGCGTCAGCCGCCAAATCTTCGAAGGCCTCGTGGGAGTGGAACCAGGCACCGCGGATCCGGCTCCCTTGTTGGCCGAATCGTGGGAAAGTTCCGACGACGGCCTCTCCTACACCTTCCAGCTCAAGGAAGGCGTTAAGTTCCACGATGACACCGCGTTCAATGCCGAAGCGGTCTGCTTCAACTTTGACCGTTGGTACAACTTCGAGGGGCTGCAGCAGTCCGAATCGGTCAGCTACTACTACAACTCGCTGTTCCGGGGCTTTTCGGACAGCCCGGATACCGCCGTTTATGATTCCTGCGAAGCGGTGAGCGAGACGGAAGTAACCGTCAATCTGGCACAGCCATTCGCCGGATTCATCGCAGCCCTGTCCCTCCCGGCCTTCGCGATGCAGAGTCCGGCGGCCCTCGAGGAATTCAACGCCGACAACATCGGCGGGTCGGCCGAAGCCCCGGTCCTGAGCGAGTATGCCAAGGCGCACCCCGTGGGCACAGGGCCGTTCAAGTTCGACAGCTGGGACGTCGGCCAGCAGGTCGAGGTCTCCGCGTTCGACGGCTACTGGGGAGAACAGGGCCAGGTCCAGAAGGTCATCTTCCGGGTCCTGGACGATCCGCAGGCCCGCCGGCAGTCCCTCGAAGCCGGGACTATTGACGGCTATGACCTCGTGGCTCCTGCCGACACGAAGGCGCTGGCGGATGCCGGTTTCAAAATCATCAACCGCGACCCCTTCACGATTCTCTACCTTGGCATTAACCAGGAAGTAGAGGCGCTGGCAGATCCTTTGGTCCGCCAGGCGCTGTCGCACGCGATCGACAAGGAAGCCTTGGTGCGGCAGACGCTGCCTGAAGGGACGCAGGTTGCCAGCCAGTTCATTCCCCCGATCGTCAACGGTTACAACGAAGACGTGCCCACGTACGAATACAACCCGGAACGCGCCAAGGAGCTGTTGGCAGAAGCAGGTTATGGCGACGGCTTGACCTTGGAATTCAACTACCCAACGGGTGTCTCCCGGCCCTACATGCCTACTCCGGAACAGGTCTTCACCAACCTCAGTGCCCAGCTTGAAGAAGTGGGAATCACCATCGAGGCGGCCCCGGACAAGTGGTCTCCCGATTATCTAGATCGGGTGCAGGGCAGTTCCGACCATGGGATCCATCTGCTGGGCTGGACCGGGGACTACAACGACACGGACAACTTTGTGGGTGTATTCTTCGGCCGCGAAAAGCCGGAATTCGGTTTCAGCAATCCGGACCTCTTCAATGCCTTGGACGAAGCGCGTCAGGTCAGCAAACTGGAAGAGCAGACGCCGCTATACGAAGAGATCAATGCAGACATCGCGGAGTACATCCCGGCCATCCCGCTGGCACACCCGGCTCCGTCCCTGGGCTTCGCTCCGCGGGTGGAGTCCTACCCGGCCAGCCCCGTCAACGACGAGGTCTTCAACATGATCAAGCTCAGCGAATAGCGCCGGCGCAACCAGTCAGAAGTGTGCTGCTCCGCATTCGTCCGGCCCCGGCCTTAATACGCCCGGGCCGGACGAGCGGGTCTGTTCAAAAGTCCACACCGTAAACAGCCGGGCGAAAGGACACAGTGTTAAGAGTCATCGGCAAACGTCTGGCGTTGCTCGTTCCGACCCTGCTGGGGTTATCGATCCTGTTGTTCCTCTGGGTGCGGAGCCTTCCCGGCGGACCCGCCACTGCCCTGCTTGGTGACCGCGCAACACCGGAAGCCGTCGAAAGAATCAATGAGCTGTACGGCTTCAACCGCCCGCTCATCGAGCAGTACTTCATCTACATGGGCAAGCTCCTCCAGGGAGACTTCGGCACGTCTCTGCTGACCGGCCGTCCGGTCCTGGAAGAATTCGCCACGCGTTTTCCCGCGACTTTGGAACTAACGATCGTGGCGCTCATCTTCGCCATCGGGATCGGCATTCCGCTCGGCTACCTTGCCGCGAAGCACTACGGCCGCTGGCCGGACCACGGCTCCGTTGTCCTGAGCCTGATCGGCATCACGATCCCGGTGTTCTTCCTGGCCTTCATCCTGAAATGGCTCTTCGCCATCAAGATCCCCATCTTCCCCACGGATGGCCGGCAGAACGCCCGGATCAATGCCACCCATGTGACGGACTTCTATGTACTCGACGGCCTCCTGACCCGGGAATGGGATGCCTCCTGGGACGCCTTCATGCACCTGATCCTGCCTGGCGTTGCCTTGGGAACCATCCCGCTGGCTATCATCGTGCGCATCACCCGCGCTTCGGTTCTGGAGGTCCAGAATGCCGACTACGTGAGGACAGCAAAGGCCAAAGGATTGCTCGAAAGAACCATCCGCAACCGGTTCATCCTGCGCAACGCGATGCTGCCGGTCACCACCACCATCGGCCTGCAGTTGGGTCTGCTGATATCCGGTGCCGTTCTGACCGAAACAGTCTTTGCTTTCAGCGGCATCGGCCGTTTCCTCCGAGATGCCATCTTCAACCTCGATTACCCGGTTCTCCAGGGGTTCATCATCTTTATTGCCATCCTCTACTCACTCATCAACCTCATTGTCGATATTTCCTACAGCATCATTGACCCGAGGGTGCGTGTCCAATGAGCACAACTCTTCCCCCAGCTCCCGGCGGGAACGACTCCGCCAGCAAAGATCCGGCGTTACCTGACTCCGGCGGGACGAGCGTCTGGAAGGACGCGTTCTACCGGCTGCGCCGCAATCCGCAAGCCATTGCCGGAGCCATCATCGTCATGGCGTTCCTGCTCGTCGCTGCGCTGGCACCGGTGCTAGCTCCCTACGGCGGCGAGGACCTACCGGGACGTACCCACATCACACCGACCCATATCCCAGGACCGGGTGAAGTTCCCGGATTTGTGCTCGGGTTGGACCGCTTCGGCGGAGATCTGCTCAGCAAGCTCATCTGGGGTGCGCAGTCGTCGCTGCTGATCGGTGTTGTTTCCACCGCCCTGGGCCTAGCCGGAGGCATGTTGCTAGGAGTGCTCGCGGGCGGCTTCGGCGGCTGGGTGGACAACGTGATAATGCGGCTGGTGGATATCCTGCTTTCAGTCCCGAACCTGCTGCTTGCCGTGTCCATTGCCGCTGCCCTCGGACAGGGAGCCTACGCGATCATGATCGCCATCGGGGTGTCCCAGGTTCCGATTTTCGCCAGATTGCTGCGATCTTCCATGATTTCCCAGCGCGGCGCGGACTACATCCTGGCCGCTCAGACACTTGGCCTGAGCCGCGGCACCATCACCATGACCCATCTGCTGCCCAACAGCGTGGGCCCTGTCATTGTCCAGGCAACCCTGACCTTGGCCACCGCAGTCATCGACGCGGCTGCGCTGTCCTTTCTCGGTTTGGGCGGGGGCCGGCCGCAGACAGCCGAGTGGGGCCGCATGCTGACCTATGCCCAGGACGAGCTCGGCATTGCACCGCAGCTGGCCTTCCTACCGGGTCTCTGCATAGCCATCACGGCCTTGGGCTTCACTCTCCTCGGCGAGTCTATGCGGGAAGCACTGGATCCCAAGTCACGCCAGAAATAAACGCCAAGCGGTCAGTCGGGGCGCGGCCGGTGGCGTTGTTTGGCCATATGCAGCATCGCAACGAACCCGGCGATGAACAACAGCTCCAGGACCGCCAGCCCGAGCACAAAGCCCCACTGCCCCTCCCCGGCGAAAATCACGGCGCCGATAATCAGCAGGACCGTGCCGAGGACGAGGACGAACACGGCACACCCGACTGCAACGGCCTCGCTGCGGACTCCGGTCCTGAAACCAAAACCCTCCGGACGGTGCTCGTCGTCAGGAGGCAATGCCGGCGTCGTCACCGTAAATCTCCAACTCATTGCCCGGGATGGAGGCAAGCAGCTGCCGGGTGTAAGGGTGGCGGGGATTCGTAAAGACCTCCTCCGATGTGTCTGACTCGACGATTTCGCCGTCCTTCATCACGCAGACATAGTCTGAAATCAACCGGACCACGGCCAGATCGTGTGAAATGAAGAGGTAGCTGAGGCCCATGTCGGCTTGCAGGTCGCCCAGGAGCTTCAGGATCTGGGCCTGGACCAAGACGTCCAGGGCCGAGACTGGTTCATCGCAAATCAACAGTTCCGGCTTCAACGCCAAGGCACGGGCGATGGCCACGCGCTGGCGTTGGCCGCCGGAGAGTTCGGAAGGGTAGCGGCGAAGCATGCTGTGCGGCAGGGCCACCTGGTCCATCAGCTCACGCACGCGCGCCGCACGCTGCTGGGCGTTACCTCTTTTATAGGTGCTCAGGGGTTCCTCGACGATGCGGCCGACGGTGAACATCGGATTCAGCGAAGAATACGGATCCTGGAACACCGGTTGGACGCGCTGCCGGAAATCACGCAGCTGGACCTTGGTCAGTCTGGCCACGTCCATCCCGTCAAACATCATGGTGCCGCTGGAAGGCTCGATCAGCTTCAGCAACATCCGTGCCGTGGTCGTCTTCCCGGATCCGGACTCCCCCACGATGGCCACAGTCCGTCCCCGCGGCACATCCAGCGTGACGTTTCTGGCCGCGTAGAAGTCCTCCGATTTGCCGCGGATCTTGTAGATCTTGGTGAGGTCGCGCAGCTGCACGATGTTGTCGGTCCGCTGCGGTTCAGTGGTGGTTGCCGCGTGCTCGGAGAACGTTTCTTCCGCATGCCGGATCCGTTCGTCGGCATCTGCCGTGTAGGCGCCAGGCTGCAGCCGCACGGCGGCCACGCTCGGTGCGGCCTTCACCAGAGACTGGGTGTAGGGGTGCTGCGGGTCATTGAGCAGCTGTTCGGCGGGCCCGGTCTCCACAACATTGCCGCGGTGCATCACCACCAGATCGGATGCGCGTTCCGCAGCTAGGCCCAGGTCGTGGGTGATGAGCAGGACGGATGTACCCAATTCCTCGGTCATCCGGTCGATCTGGTCCAGAATGGTCCGCTGCACCGTCACGTCCAGCGCCGAGGTCGGCTCGTCGGCAATCAGCACCCGTGGCCGGCAGGCCATGCCGATCGCGATCAAGGCCCGCTGCCGCATTCCGCCGGAGAATTCGTGCGGATACTGTTTGGCCCGTTCGGCCGCGTCCGGCAAGCCGGCGGCCTGCAGTACTTCCACCACCCGTGCGTCGACATTCCTGCCCGTTGCCATTCCGTGAACCAGCAGGGTTTCGGCCACCTGAGTGCCGATTTTCGTGACCGGATTAAGGTTGGACATTGGATCCTGCGGCACTAATCCGATCTGGCGGCCCCGGATCCTGCGCATTTTATCCTCGGGCAGGCCCACAAGTTCCTGGCCGTCGAAGACGATGCTGCCTGCCGTAATGCGTCCGTTTTTCGGCAACAGCCCGATGACCGCCATGGCCGTAGTCGATTTGCCCGAACCGGACTCGCCGACGATGGCCAGCGTCCTGCCCGCGTACAGGCGAAGACTCGCATCCTGGACGGCGGACACGTCACCGTAGGTGGTCCGGAAATTGACGGCCAGATTTCTGACCTCGAGCAGCGGCGCGGCCTCGGCAGATTCGCTCATTGCTCTATCGTGCCCCATCTACGTTGGATGTGGCCTGCATCTCGCTAAGGTTTTATGGCTTCTTTATCTCACCGCACGTCAATTAGACTGGAAATTCCGCAAATTCGGCCACGAGGAGCTCACGAGTGTCACACCTGCCCGCGCGCCGCAGCTTTTTGAAGGCTGGCGCGGCGGCAGCTGTTGTCCTGCTCACCGGCTGTACGGGCGAGCCCGGTTCGCCGTCGACGGGCACGGCCACACCCTCAGGGACACCCGTACCAGCCGCGGACCTGACCTTCACCATGGGCACAGCTGCCAATCCCTCCGGCCTCGACCCCGCGCTGCTGCTGGACTCGGAATCGTTCCGGGTGACCCGGCAGATTATGGAAACGCTGATCGGCGTCGACCCCGACACGGGAGTCCCAAAGCCCCTGCTCGCTACCGAGTGGGAAGAGCTCGACGACGGCCGGGCCTACCGCTTCACGCTGCGCGAAGGCGTCGTGTTCCACGACGGCACGCCGTTCGACGCCGAAGCTGTGAAAGCCAATTTTGAACGCTGGTACAGACTGCCCCGGGATGCCCGGCCGGCTGAAGGGGCCTTGTCCTTCGCATCGGTGTTCGAGGCCTTCGCCGATGAAGATGAAACCTCCCTGTACAAGGATTGCGAGGTACTGACACCGAACGAACTGCGGCTGAACCTCAACCGCAGGTTCTCCGGGCTGGTCGCAGCCTTGTCCACGCCGGCCTTCGCCATAGCGTCGCCGGCTGCTCTCGCAGAGGGAAATGCCGACGAGCTGAATCAGGAGCGCGGAGGAATCAGGCTCTCCTCGTTCGCGCAGCACCCCGTTGGGACCGGTCCGTTCCGATTCAAAGCCTGGTCCGACGAACAGGTCAACCTCACCGCCTTCGAGAACTACTGGGGCCCGGCAGCACAGGTAGGCGCGGTTGTCTTCCAGACATTGCCCCATCCGGCTGCCCGGTTGCGGGCGCTGCAGTCCGGAAGGATTGACGGCTATGACTTAGTCACCCCGGAAACCTATGCGGGGCTGGCCCGCAGCGGGATGCAAATTCTGCAGCGGGATCCCTTTTCCGTGTCCTATCTGGGCATGAACCAGGAATTCGGCCTGCTCGCGGATCTGCGGATGCGCCAGGCGATCGCCCACGCCATCGACCGCTCGGTGCTGATCGAGGACTTCTTCCTGCAGGGGACCACGGACGCCAAGCAGTTTGTGCCCCGCAGCCTGGGCGTGACCAGCGAAGACATCCCTTACTTCGAGTACAACCCTGAGCGCGCCCGGGAATTGTTGGAACAAGCCGGTTACGACGGCGAGGAGATCCCTTTCTACTACCCGCTGAACGTAACGCGGGCCTATCTGCCGACACCGGAGAAAATCTATGCCGAGCTCAGCCGCCAGCTGACCGCCGTCGGCATCAATATCCAGCCCAAGCCCCTGGCCTGGGAAGACGGGTATCTGGACCGGGTGCAGACGTCCTCGGACCACGCTCTCCATCTCGGCGGGTGGAGTGGCAGCTACCGGGATCCGGACAACTTCCTGGGCCCATTGTTCGGTGCGCCCAGCCCCGAGTTCGGTTTCAGGAATGCGCAGCTGTTCAACCGGATTGCCCGTGCCCGGACCCTGCCCGCTGGCGAGGAACGCAACCAGGCGTACCTGACCATCAATAACCAGGTGGCCCGGCTGGTACCGGCCGTCCCGCTGGCGTTCCCGGTTTCCGCCCTTGCCATGGGGTCCAGGGTGGCCAGCTATCCGGCCAGTCCCATGCTGGACGAGGTCTACAATCTGGTCAGGCTGCGGACGGACGCCTAAGAGCGGTGCGCCGCATATTAACGGTACAGCGCCGAAACGTCTGTCTATTGGGTCACAATGAGCTCGGGCAATTTTAGTCTCGCCACAGGGGCGCGGTAGTCTTCTAAGCGCTGGCAAAGCTGCTATGGGAGATGGAAGTTGACTGCTAATACCCCTTCGGGATCATCCAAGAACATCGACGTTGCCCTGATCGGCGGCGGCATTATGAGCACCACGCTCGGCTCCTTGATCAAGCAGCTGCAGCCCGAGTGGAGCATCAATCTTTACGAGAACCTGGCGCAGGCCGGGCTGGAGAGCTCCGACCCGTGGAACAACGCGGGAACAGGACACGCTGCACTCTGCGAGTTGAACTACACCCCGGCTGCTGCCGACGGTTCCGTGGCGACGGCCAAGGCGGTAGGCATCAACGAGCAGTTCCACGTTTCGCGCCAGTTCTGGTCGCATATGGTTTCCCAGGGCCACATCGGGTCCCCGAAGGGATTCATCAATCCCCTGCCGCACATGAGCTTCGTTTGGGGCAACGACCACGCGGACTACCTCAAGCGCCGCTACGAAGCGCTCCGCGCCGAGCCGCTGTTCCAGGAGATTGAGTTCTCCGAAGACCACGCCGAGCTGGAAAAGTGGGTGCCGCTGGTCATGCAGGGCCGCGATCCGCAGCAGCGTGTGGCCGGCTCCCGCGTAGCTGGCGGCACTGACGTCGACTTCGGCGCGCTGACCCGCGAACTGGCCGGGTTCATGGACGCCCAGGGCGCTGAACTGCACTACGGACACAAGGTGCTCGACGTCTCCCGGGCCACCGACGGCCGCTGGGACGTGAAGGTCAAGAACAACTCCACCGGCGAGGTCTCCACGGTCTCCGCTCGTTTCGTCTTCGTCGGCGCCGGCGGCGGAGCGCTGCACCTGCTCCAGCGCTCCGGCATTCCCGAGGCCAAGGGCTTCGGCGGCTTCCCGGTCTCCGGGCAGTTCCTGCGCTCCACCGATGACGCGGTCATCGCCCAGCACAACGCCAAGGTCTACGGCCAAGCATCCGTGGGTGCCCCGCCCATGTCCGTGCCGCACCTCGACACCCGTTTCGTCAACGGCAAGCGCTCCCTATTGTTCGGCCCGTACGGCGGCTTCTCCCCGAACTTCCTGAAGTCCGGCTCGTTCCTGGACCTGCCGCTGTCCGTGCGCCCCCACAACCTGATCCCCATGCTGGCAGTCGGCAAGGACAACCTCGGCCTGGTCAAGTACCTGATCACCGAGGTCCTCAAGAGCCGGCCGAAGAAGGTCGCCGCATTGCGCGATTTCTACCCGGAGGCCAACGGCGATTCGTGGGAGCTCATCACGGCCGGCCAGCGCGTCCAGGTCATCAAGAAGGATGCCAAGAAGGGCGGCGTCCTGCAGTTCGGCACGGAGGTCATCACTTCCGCCGACGGCAGCATCAGCGGCCTGCTCGGCGCTTCGCCGGGCGCGTCCACGGCAGCACCGATCATGATCCAGGTGCTCCAGCGCTGCTTCCCCAGCGAGTTCAAGGGCTGGGAGCCGAAGCTCAAGGAAATGATCCCGGGCTACGGCGCCAAGCTGAACGAGAACCAGTCCCTGCTGGCGGATATCACCGCGGATACCAACCGGGTCCTCGAACTCGGTTAAGCTTCAGCCATGCATAAGCTGGCCACGCTGTCCCTGGCCAACAGGGCCCTGATCGCTCTGATCACGGTGTTTGTGGCCGTCTTCGGTGTCATCACCATGGGTTCGCTCAAACAGGAGCTGATCCCGTCGCTGGAGTTCCCCCGGGTCACGGTAGTCACCGCCATGCCGGGGGCGTCTCCGGAGGTAGTGGACAAGCAGGTCAGCGAACCGCTGGAAAACGCGCTGAATGCGGTCGAGGGGCTTGAATCCTCGGCCGCAACGTCGCGGACCGGTCTCTCCACCGTGAACCTGACGTTCGTTTATGGCACCAACCTGGACCGGGCGCGCAGCCAGGTGGACCGGGCCATCTCCAATGCGCAGCAACTGCTGCCCGAGGATGTCTCCCCGCAATCGGTGGCCGGCAGCATCAACGACTTCCCGATCGTCTTCATGGCGGTCTCCTCCGACCTGCCACTGAGCGAACTCAATACGGAACTGCAGCGGCTCACCGTCCCCCGGCTGCAGAAGCTGGAGGGCGTCCGCAGCGCCGAAGTCACCGGCGGTGCCGGCCAGCACATCGCCATCCTTCCCGATGATGACGCTTTGGCCGAACGCAATGTCAATGTGTCATCCATCGTCGACAGCCTGCGGAACAGCGGCGGCCTCGTACCAGCCGGCACGGTCCAGCAGGATGAGAAGACCCTTTCCGTCCAGATCGGCAGCCCGCTGGACAGCTTGGAAACCATCGAGAACCTGCCGCTGGCGCCCGCTCAAACAACGACGGCGGAGCCCGCGCCGCCGTCGTCGGCTTCCGAAATACCGGGACGGGTTCCAGGCCAGTTCCCCGGCGAATCCCAGCCTGCACCGCCTGCCCCGGTGGATCCAGCCCCGGCAGATCCAGCTCCGGCAGATCCAGCTCCGGTGGATCCTGGCCCGGAAGGTTCGGGCGCCCAGGAGCCCGGTGCCGAGGCTGCAACCGGAGATCCGGTGACCATTGGCGAGGTCGCGACAGTCCGGATCGTCGACGACGAGCGGACCTCGATTACCCGCACGAACGGCGAGGAAACTCTGGCCCTGGCCGTGACGAAGACGCCAGACGGGGACACGGTGGCCATTTCGCATGCCATCAGCGACCTGCTCCCCGAGCTTGAAGCGCAGCTGGGCAACGGGGCAGCTTTCACCACCATCTTCGACCAGGCGCCCTTCATCGAGGAGTCCATCAAGGACCTGACCACCGAGGGGCTGCTGGGACTCGGCTTCGCCGTGCTGGTCATCCTGGTCTTCCTGCTCTCGGCCCGCTCCACCCTGATCACCGCCATCTCCATTCCGCTCTCCCTGCTGGTCACGTTCATCGGCCTCAGCGCGCTCGGCTATTCGCTGAACATCCTGACACTGGGCGCATTGACCATCGCCATCGGCCGGGTCGTCGACGACTCGATCGTCGTCGTCGAAAACATCAAGCGGCATCTGGGCTACGGCGAGGATAAGCGCACCGCCATCGTGACAGCCGTCCGGGAAGTGGCCGGTGCCGTCACCGCCTCCACCCTCACTACCGTCGCGGTGTTCTTGCCGATCGCGTTTGTCGCCGACCTGGCCGGCGAGCTCTTCCGGCCTTTTGCCATCACCACGGCCCTGGCCCTGCTGGCGTCCCTGGCAGTGTCACTGACCATCGTCCCGGTCCTGGCCTACTGGTTCGTCAAGTCCCCCTCGCAGCGGCAGGATCCGGCCGAGGTGCGTGCCGCCGCGGATGCCAAGGAACGTGCCTCGCGGCTCCAGCGCGGCTACTTGCCGGTGCTCTCCTCCACGCAGCGGCACCCCGTCATCACGCTGGGTGCGGCGGCCCTGGTCTTGCTGGGCACGGTGGCCATGGTGCCGCTGATGCAGACCAACCTGCTCGGCGATACCGGGCAGAACAGCTTCAGTCTGCGGCAGGAACTGCCCGCGGGCACCAGCCTGGAAGTCACGGACGAGGCAGCGTCGCAGGTCGAGGAGCTGCTGGCCGGCACCGAAGGTATCGACGACATCCAGGTCACCATGGGCAATTCCACGTCAGGGCTCGGCACGTTCCTTTCCGCCGGTGCCTCCGTCGCCCAGTTCACGGTCATCACCGAAGAGGGCTTCGACCAGGTTGCCTTGCGCGAACGGGTACGCAACGACGTCGAAGAGCTGCCGGATGCCGGCACCATCACGCTCAGTACCCGGGGCGGCGGATTCGGCACCTCCAGTTCAGTGGACATCGACATCTCCGCCAGCAACTCCGACGAACTGCAGTCGGCCTCCGACACGCTGGTGGAAGAGCTGCAGGAGGTGCAGGGGGCGGCCGAGGTGTCCAGCAATCTTGCCGCCGCCGAACCGGTGGTCCAGGTCTCCATCGACCGGGCCAAAGCCGTTGCGGCCGGGCTCAACGAGGAAGAAATTGCAGGCCTGCTGGCCTCCACCATCAGCCCGCTCCCCGGCGGCACGGTCCGGATCGATACCACGGACTATCCGGTGTTCATCGGTGCAGGGACGGACTTCGCCAGCGTGGATGAACTGCGCGACGTCGAAGTGCCCACGGCTTCCGGCCCGGTGCCGCTGACCGAGGTGGCCACGGTGGAGGAAACCGAGACTCCGACGTCGATCACCAGCTCCGGCGGCGAGCGGACTGCCGTTGTCTCCATCACCCCTGCCGGCGACAACCTCGGCGCGCTGAGCAGCGAGGTCCAGACGGTGCTGGACTCCGTCGAACTGCCGGCCGGCGTCACGGCATCCCTGGGCGGGGCGGCGACCCAGCAGGCCGAGTCTTTCGAGCAGCTCGGCCTGGCGCTGCTCGCGGCGGTGGCGATCGTGTACGTCATCATGGTGGCGACATTCAAGAGCCTCGTCCAGCCGCTGATTCTGCTGGTGTCCATCCCCTTCGCCGCTACCGGCGCCATCGCGTTGCTGGTCATCACCGGGATTCCGCTGGGACTGCCCTCCCTGATCGGCATGCTGATGCTGGTGGGCATCGTCGTGACCAATGCGATTGTCCTGATCGACCTCATCAACCAGTACCGGCGGCCCCGCGGCGGTCGCCCCGGCATGAACGTTGCGGATGCCATCCGGCATGGCGCGCGACAGCGGCTCCGGCCCATCCTGATGACTGCGTTGGCGACAGTCTTCGCGCTGACGCCGATGGCGCTGGGACTCACCGGTGAAGGCGGCTTCATCTCGCAGCCGCTCGCCGTCGTCGTTGTTGGCGGTTTGATTTCGTCGACGGCGCTGACGCTGGTTCTCGTGCCTGTGTTGTATCGGCTGGTCGAGGGCCGCCGCGAACGCCGCGCCCTGGCCAACGTCGGGGAGCTTCAGATCCGTGAGCCAGCCGCCGTGGGAAGCTAACGTCTCGGTCCTGCCTGCGTGTGATGGGCCCCACGCTGCCGCCGCGGAATGATTTCCGCAGGCCGTCGGTTGTGTCAGTAGATGCAAAAGCATGTAAACTGGTTCGAGACTTTGCAGCAGAGAAAGAGGCACAGCATGGAAATCGGCGTATTCAGCGTTTCTGATATCACCCAGGACCCGACCACAGGCCGGACCCCAACCGAACGCGAACGCATCAAGGCAGCGGTCAGCATTGCCAAGAAGGTCGAAGAGATCGGGATGGATGTCTACGCCACCGGCGAGCACCATAACCCGCCGTTCTATGCCAGTTCGCCGACAACCCTGCTCGGCTACATCGCTGCCCAGACGGAGCGGATCACCCTATCCACCGCGACCACGCTGATCACCACCAATGATCCGGTCAAGCTCGCCGAGGACTACGCCATGTTGCAGCAGCTGGCGGACGGCCGCGTGGATCTGGTGCTGGGCCGCGGCAACACGGCTCCGGTCTACCCGTGGTTCGGACGCAACATCCAGGATTCGCTGGAGCTGACGGTGGAGAACTATGCCCTGCTGCGCAAGCTCTGGGACGAGGACGTGGTGAACTGGCAGGGCAAGCACCGTACCCCGCTGCAGAACTTCACCGCCACGCCCCGCCCGCTGGACGGCGTTGCGCCCTTCGTCTGGCACGGCTCCATCCGGACCCCGCAGATTGCCGAGCTGGCCGCCTACTACGGTGACGGGTTCTTTGCCAATAACATTTTCTGGCCCAAGGAGCACTACATGCAGCTCATCGGCCTTTACCGTGAACGCTACGAGCACTACGGCCACGGCACGGCGGACCAGGCGATCGTGGGCCTCGGCGGACAGTTCTTCATGCGCAAGAACTCGCAGGACGCCGTGAACGAGTTCCGCCCGTACTTCGACAACGCCCCGGTCTACGGCCACGGCCCGTCGATGGAAGACTTCACCGCGCAGACCCCGCTGACGGTGGGCAGCCCGCAGGAAGTCATCGAAAAGACCCTCAGCTTCGCCGACGCCTTCGGGGACTACCAGCGCCAGCTGTTCCTGATCGACCACGCCGGCCTGCCGCTGAAGACCGTGCTCGAACAGCTGGACCTTTTCGGTGAAGAGGTGCTGCCGGTGCTGAAGCGCGAGTTCGCCGCGCGCAAGCCCGCCCATGTTCCGGACGCGCCGACCCATGCCAGCCGCAAGGCAGCACGGGATGCGGCCTTGGCCGGGGAGACCGTCGCCAATGGCTGATCAGGAATCCCGGCCCCAAATCAGGACCACGTCGGAAGCCTGGGAGTCTCTCTTCCGCACGCAGGTGGCAGTGATGCGGCGGATGCAGCAGTTGTCGGAATTCAAGAAGCTGGCCATGCGTGAATACGATGTGCTGTTCAACCTCAGCCACTGCCCTACCGGGTGGACCAGGCTCAATGAGCTCAACGAGGCCCTGCTGATCAGCCAGCCGAGCCTGAGCCGGATGGTCGAGCGGCTGGAAGCCAAAGGCCTGGTGCAGCGCCGAACGGCTGAGCGGGACCAGCGTGGCATCGAGATCGCCCTGACCGAAGAAGGCCGCGCCCTGCAGCAGGATATCGGCCGCGTGCACGTGCGCCATCTGCACGAGATGCTCGCGCCGGCCCTCAGCGAGGATGAGTTCAAGCAGCTCCAGTTCCTCACGGACAAACTCCGCACCGGACTCAAAGACCGCTGACTCCTTGCCGGCGGCCGGCTCTCAGCGCAGCTGCACGGCCGCCGCGGGGTCCGATTCGGGCACGAAGTCATCCACCACGGCGGTCACCTTCAACTCCTTCAGGGACAGGCTGCCGCCCACGGTGGACAGGAAGGCCGTGTCCGAGGCATCCCGTCCGGTGGCAATGCGCAGCAGGCTCTGCCGTGGGGCCATGCCGGTGGCGTCCACCACGTGCCAGGCGCCGTCGAAGTAGGCCTCGGCAACGGCGTGGAAGTCCATCGGGTCCAGTCCCGGGGCGTACACCGCGGCGAGCCGCGCCGGCACGTCCTTGGCCCGCAGCAGCGAGACCACAAGGTGGGCAAAGTCGCGGCAGACGCCGCGGCGTTCCAGCAGCGTTTCCACTGCTCCGTCCGTGGGCCGGGAGGATCCGCTGACGTAGCGCAGCTCCCGCCCCACCCAGGTGCGCACGGCGATGAGCAGTTCCATCCCGTGCAGCGACCCGAATTCGGCGTACGACGTCGGCAGCAGTTTGTCGGACTCGCAGTAGCGGCTGGGGCGCACGTACCTGATCAGTTCGGTCCGGTCGATGCGTTCCGGCTTCGCCAGGCCTTCCACGGCGACCGAGTAGTCCACCTCAACCGTGGACGGTTCATCCACGTGCAGGGTGTGCAGCCGGCCGGAATGGTTATCGGCCAGTTCCTCCAGCTGGACCTCGGCGCCGTCCACTGTCACGGTGAAGGTCTCGTCGAAGGCGGTGTAGCCGGAGTTCCGTGCGGCGGCAATGGCAAACACCATGGACGTGTTGGCTGTGGTCTTGGCGACGAGACGGGCCGAGGCGGCTCGTTTCATGAACGCTCCCTTTGGCTGGATGGGGCGGAGGCCTGCTCTGCGATCCGCAGGGAGGTGATCATCTCCCGCAGCTGCGCAAAGCGGTCCGTCTCCAGATACTCCAGCGCTTCCTGCACGCTGTTGTAGCTCTTCAGCTCCCCGGCCGGCTCGTCCGCCGATGGGACGCCGTGCACAGGGGTATCCGAAAACGAGTAAAGGCCCACCTTATCCGGTCCCGCGACCGCGTTCTGAATGGCGCAGGCCTTATTGTCCACACCGCCCACCTTATTCGTGATGCCCATCGAGGCAAAGAACTTATAGCCGCGCAGCATGCGGAACACGAACCGCGGTTCGATGTTGCCGGCTCCGTCCAACGCGGGCACATCGAGGGGCTCACTGGCCAGCACCACATAGTCCGTCACGTTACCGGGCGTGCACTGGGTTTCCGCCAGGATCAACCGGGTATGCAGCTGGGCCGCCGGCCTGCCCCCGCCGTCGCGAATGTCCAGATGGATGCCGCCGTCCGATGGCTGCGTCGGCTCGTGCTGGTGCTGCACCGTCCAGTCTTCGGGCAGGTCGAAGCTCAGGGTGCCGGCCGGGTCAGTGTAGGTCTTCCAGCCTTCCCTGGCTGTCCCGGACGGTTCGGCAGAAGGGCGCGGCATGGTCATTGACGACGGCGGCGCGGCCTGCGCCGGTGGACCTGCGGCTCCCGCGACTCCGGCGTCCGGGGCAAGGTCCAGCAGGCCGCAGCCGGAGAGTGTTACGCCGACGACGGCCAGGGCGGCAACTGACCGCAGGCGCCGGTTGCGTCGCGCTGCAGGCAAGGGATCACGTTCCTTCGGTCGCGGCAAGGGGTTTCCTTCCACGGTACCGATCCCCCGCCGCCAAATTGCCGTACCACGGGGCGTGTCTGCGAAGTCCGGCAGACCGGCTAGGGCGCCAGGTTCCGGACGTCTTTCACCGCGCTGACCACCGCCCGTGCGGCCAGCGCGATCTCGGCCTCCTTGACCGACGCAGTGAAGGTCAGCCGCACCGCGGTCTGGGCCACCGCCGGATCAATTCCCATGGCCAGCAGCACCGCGGACGGCTCATCCGAACCGGCCGCACAGGCCGAGCCGCTGGAACACACCACCCCCCGTCGCTCGAGCTCGAGGAGAACGGCTTCTCCCGAAGTGCCCGGAAAACAAAAGGAGGCACTGGCCGGCAGCCGCCCCGTCCGGTGCCCGGTCAGCTGGGCCTCCGGCAGCGCCTTCAGCACCTGCTCGATCAAGTAGTCGCGGTAACCGGTAACCCGCGGCACGGTCTCGGCCCGCTCCTTCTCGGCCAGGGACAAGGCAGTGGCGACGGCGACCGCGCCGGCGACGTTTTCGGTGCCGGACCGGCGCCCGTTCTCCTGGCCGCCGCCATGGATCAGCGGCTCCAGCGGCCGCCGGCCGGAGACGTACAGCAGCCCGCAGCCCTTGGGTGCACCGAGTTTGTGCCCCGAAATACTCAGCGCGTCGACGCCAAGGCGGCCAACGTCCAGGTCCAGCCAGCCGGCGGCCTGGACGGCATCGGTGTGGAAAGGGACCTTCGCCTCGCGGCACAGCCTGGCAATCTCTTCGACCGGCTGGACGGTGCCCACCTCATTATTGGCGTACATCACCGTACACAAGGTGGTCTCCGGCGTGAGCTCGGCAGCCAGGGCTCCAAGATCGACGACGCCGTCCGGACCCACCGGAACGCGGACGAGCGTAAAGCCGTGCAACCGTTCCAGGTACTCCACGGCCTCCAGAACAGACGGATGCTCCACTGCGCTGGCTACGATGCGCTTGCCGCGGGGCCTTGCCAGTGCAAGCCCTTTGATGGCGAGGTTGTTGGCTTCGGTGCCCCCGGAGGTGAAGATGATCTCCCCGGGCCGGCAGCCGAGTACCTGCGCCGCGGTCCTGCGTGCATAATCCAGGGCCCGCCCTGCTGCTTCGCCTACCGTGTGGTGGCTGGAGGGGTTGCCGAAGTCCTGCGTCAAGGCAGGCCACATCGCTTCCAGCACCTCCTGGCGCACGGGAGCTGTGGCGGCGGCATCCAGGTAAATCATGGGATCAGGTACTGCTTTCGTCAGTGGGAGATGTGGATGTCCAGCCCCAGGTCCAGGGACCTGACGCTGTGGGTGAGCGCGCCGGAAGAGATCACGTCAACTCCGGTGCGGGCGATCTCCCCCACCGTTTCCAACCGGACATTGCCGCTGGCTTCCACCAAGGCACGTCCTGCCACCTGGGCCACACCGGCGCGGAGCCCCTCAAGCGGGAAGTTGTCCAGCATGATCGTGTCCACCCCGGCTGCCAGTACGGGTTCGATTTGCTCGGCCCGGTCCACTTCGACTTCAAAATGGATTGTGTGCGGCAGCCGCGACTTCGCCTCCCGCAGGGCCTCGGTCAGATCCTTGCGGCCGCCGTCGGTAATCACGGCGAGGTGATTGTCTTTGGCCATCACGGCATCGGAGAGTGAATAGCGGTGGTTGTGCCCGCCGCCGCACCTCACAGCGTAGCGCTCCAGCGCGCGCAGCCCGGGGGTGGTCTTGCGGGTATCGACCACCCGGGCCGCTGTTCCGGCCACCGCTGTGACGAAGGCAGCGGTCTGGGTGGCAATGCCGCTCAGGCGCTGCAGCAGGTTCAGTCCCACGCGTTCGGCCAGCAGGATGGAGCGGGCGTTGCCGCTGATCAACGCCAGTACGTGGCCGGCGTCGAACGTGTCCCCGTCCTGGACCTTGAACTGTACGGACACGGACGCGTCGACCTGCCGCAGGACGGTTTCCAGCACGGGAACGCCCGCGAACACGCCCGGCTCGCGCGCCGCCAGCTCCGAGGTCGCCGTGGCGTCCGCCGGGATCAGGGCGTTCGAGGTGATGTCGCCCCAGGGGGCGTCTTCTGCGAGCGCGGCGGCGACAATGCGCTCAAGCGTCGGCTGGTCGGGCGGAAGAATGTGGTTCATGGCTGCTCCTGGCTGGCGCTGCGGCCGGGGACACCGGCACGGGGATTGACAAAACTGAGGCGGCCCCTGCCCGCCGGACGGTTTTCGAAATCGGTGCGGTAATGGGCTCCGATGGAGTTCTCGCGGGCGCGGGCCGCGGCAACCACCAGACGGGCGGCGGTGAGCAGGTTTGCGGCTTCGGCCCTCGCCTGGTCCGCCGGCTCCACGGTCCACTCTCCGAGCTGCTTGGCGGCGAGCTCCAGGGTTGCTCCGTCCCGTGCCACGCCCGCTGCCGAGGACATCAGGCGCTGCAGGTCGGCACGGGTGCAGGGCACGGTGCCTTCCGGAAGCTCCAGCGGGAGCGCCTCGAACGCCGGGGTGCGCTCCCCGTCGGCGAGCGCCCGGACAGCCCGGCGGGCAAAGACCAGCCCTTCCAGCAGCGAGTTCGATGCCAGTCGGTTGGCTCCGTGTACTCCCGTGCACGCGGCCTCCCCCACGGCGAACAGGCCCGGCACGGAGGTCCGCCCGGCGAGGTCCGTACGGATCCCGCCCATCCAGTAATGCGAGGCGGGCACCACCGGCAGCGGCTGGCTGTTCCAGTCCAGGCCCAGCGCGGTCACCGTGTTGTGGATGGTGGGGAAACGCCGCGCCAGGAAGTCCGTCCCCTTGGCCCGGCTGATGCCGGTGGCGTCCAGGTAGACCTGGGGCGCTTCGCCGCGGGACTCAAGCAGCAGCCGCTGCCGGCAGATCGCGCGCGAGACAACGTCCCGGGGCGCGAGCTCGGCATCCGGATGGTAATCCGGCATAAAGCGGTGTCCGGTGGAATCCACCAGCAGGGCGCCCTCCCCGCGGACCGCCTCGGAAATCATGAAGGCCGTTCCGTTGGCGGCGGCCGGATCCAGCAACGTGGGGTGGAACTGGATGAATTCCAGGTCCTGCAGGACCGCCCCGGCCGCCCATGCGAGCGCGATGCCGTCACCGGTGGCAGCGTCCGGATTGGTGGTCGCTTC
The DNA here is from genome assembly GCF_059090425.1 of Arthrobacter sp. B055-34. Classification (NCBI taxonomy): domain Bacteria; kingdom Bacillati; phylum Actinomycetota; class Actinomycetes; order Micrococcales; family Micrococcaceae; genus Arthrobacter; species Arthrobacter sp. B055-34. The sequence goes on along the minus strand of NZ_JBNHFQ010000009.1, from coordinate 85,519 downwards.
GTAAAGCTGCCCGGCCCCGCCCGTGGCGAGAACAACGACGTCGGCCGGCAGCTGCGTGCGCAGCCCGCCTTCGGGCGCGTCGAAGAGTTCGACGCCGGTGACTTGGCCGCCGGTTTCCAGCAGGCGGGTCACGAAACTCTGCTCGCGGAGCTCCAGCCGTCCGGCGCCGGCCAGGGACATGACCCGGCGAATCAGCACCTCGGCAATGGCGGCACCGGTGCGGTCACCGCCAGCATGCAGGATCCGTGCCGCCGAATGGGCGCCCTCGAGTCCCAACGCCAGCAGTGTCCCCTTCCGGTCAAAGGGCACTCCCCACCGGAGCAGGGTGTCGATCTCGGCGCCGGCGGCTTCGCACAGAAGCCGCACCGCGCCGTCGTCGTTCATCTCCGCACCCGCGCGGAGCGTGTCCGCCACGTGCGCATCAACCGAATCGCCCGCGGCCTCGCCCTGCCCGGTCACGGCGGTGATCCCGCCCTGCGCGAACCACGTGTTGCTCTGCGCGAGCGCCCCCTTGGTCACCAGCGTCACCTGGTGCCCGTCCGGTTCCTCGGCGGCGAGCGCCGCCGCATACAGTCCGGCTATGCCGGAACCGACGACGACGATCCGCCGGCTGCCTGTCCGACGCCGCGTGTTCACGGCTTGGCTGCCAGCATCCGCTCAAGGGCCACGCGCGCCGGTACCGCCACACTGTCCTCAACGGTGATCTGGTTCAGGACTTCGCCGCGCTCGGCGTAGGCCTCCAGGACCCAGGCCAGGTAGCCGGGGTGGATCCGGTACATGGTGGAGCACGGGCAGACCACCGGGTCGAGGCAGAAAATGGTGTGCTGCGGATACTCCGCGGCCAGCCGGTTCACCATGTTGATCTCGGTGCCGACGGCAAAGACGGTGGGCTCGGTGGCGGCGTCGATGGCCTTGCGGATGTAGTCGGTCGATCCGGCCTCGTCCGCTGCATCCACGACCGGCATCGGGCACTCGGGGTGCACAATCACCCGCACGCCGGGGTAGTCCGAGCGTGCCTTCTCGATCTGGTCCACCGTGAAGCGCTTGTGCACCGAGCAGAAGCCGTGCCAGAGGATGACGCGGGAATCCTGCAGGGCCTGCTCGTCGTTGCCGCCCAGCGGTTTGCGCGGGTTCCACATCGGCATCTGCTCCAGCGGCACGCCCATGGCCTTGGCGGTGTTGCGGCCCAGGTGCTGGTCCGGGAAGAACAGCACCCGCTGGCCCCGCTCGAAGGCCCATTCCAGCACGGTGGCGGCGTTCGATGAGGTGCAGACGATGCCGCCGTTTTCGCCGCAGAATCCCTTCAGCGCGGCGGAGGAGTTCATATACGTTACCGGGATGACCGGCAGCTTTCCGTCCTCGTCCGGTTCCGCACCGAGTACGTCCTTGAGCTGGTCCCAGCAGGCCTGTACGGAGTCGATGTCCGCCATATCCGCCATGGAGCAGCCTGCGGCCAGGTTCGGCAGGATGACGGACTGGTCCGCACCGGAGAGCAGGTCCGCGGTTTCGGCCATGAAGTGCACGCCGCAGAAGACGATGATTTCCGCTTCCGGCTTTTCCTTGGCGGCCCGGGCCAGCTGGAACGAATCCCCCACGAAATCCGCGTTCCTGACGACTTCGTCCCGCTGGTAGAAGTGGCCCAGCACCACCAGCTTTTCGCCCAGCTTTTCCTTGGCGGCCATAATCCTGGCATGCAGCTCGTCGTCGCTGGCCAGCCGGTATTCCTCGGGGATCTGGCCCTGCCGCGGGGTTGCGGCCGGGGCGATATCGGCCATGGAGGCACCGGGGCCGTACGCAGGCGTGGCGCCGCCGTCGAAATTCCACGGCGCCTTGACCAGGTCGGGACTGCAGCTGCCGGCGGCCGCCGGGCGCGCCTCGGCTTCCTCGCGGGTGATGAGCTCGATGGTGCTGTTGGTTGATGCCATGGTCTTCTCCGATTTCTGGCGGTTGGCAAAAAGTTCCGGCTGTTTAGCCGAGGGGTCCGTTTCCGGGGCTGGTGGTCCCGGTGTAGCGGTAGAGCCGAGGCGGCCGGTGCCGGCCGCCCTGCAAGTATTCTTCGGTGGCCTCGATGTCCGTGGCGGCACGCAGCTGGCGGCGGAAGTTGGCCGGATCCAGTTCCTTGCCCAGAACGGCCTCGTAGACCTCGCGGACCTGGGCAAGGGTGAACTTTTCGCCCAGGAAGGCGTAGGCGATGGAGCTGTACTCCACCTTGTTCCGCAACCGCCACAGCGCATAGTCCACAATCTGGTTGTGGTCGAAGGCGAGCTGGCCGAGGTGGTCGGCGCGGAACCACCTCACGTTTTCCGTTTCGCGGGCCAGCGCCGCGACGTCGGGCTTCACCAGCGCCCAGTAGACAATCGAAACGACGCGTTGGACCGGTGACCTGTCCAGGCCGCCGAAGGCGTACAGCTGTTCCAGATAGCTCGGCTGCAGCGATGTGGTGTCCTGCAGGTTCCGCCGGGCCGCGTCCGGCAACGACTCCTCCGGACTGAGCGGCCCGCCGGGCAGAGCCCAGAGATCGCGGTAGGGCTGCCGCGTGCGGCGGACCAGCGGCAGCCAGATCGTGGGGCGCGCCGAATCCTCATCCGGACGCAGCGCGAAGATGACGGTGGAAATGGCAAGCTCGGGCGGCTGCTGCCGGCGCTCCGACACGTTTGCCGAGTAAACCACTTCCACACCTCCCTTGCCCACCAGTAAAAGTCACTATGACCAGAACACATTCTAGCTGTTAAAGTCGAAGTGACACAATCTCTTTCAGTGGCTGGGGTTTTATGAAGCTGGTCCGAGACCGAGCCCGGTAGCTGGGCGCTAGTCGGAAGCGGGCGGCTCCGCGGCAGCACCTGCCGCCTGCACCAGCGGCAAAGTGCGGCCCTCGAAATGGCTGTTCAGGACAATGACCGACGACGACCGCAGCACGGTATTGGTGGCGGTCATTTCGTCAAGCACTCGCTGCAGGTCGGCATTCGATCTCGCCACCACGCAGGCGAGCAGGTCGCTCTCCCCCGATACGGTATGCAGTTCCAGCACTTCGGGAATCCTGGACAAGGCTTCGGCCACCGCATCGTGCCCGGATTCCTGCCGGATAACCAGCGAACAATACGCCTTCACCACGTAGCCCAGCTCGGCCGGCGACAGCCGCGGACCCCAGCCGGCAATGACCCCGTGGCGTTGCATTTTATCCAGCCGCGCCTGTATTGTGGCACGGGCCACTTTTAGCACCCGCGATGCCTCCAGTACGGACATCCGGGGGTCCTCCGTGAAGAGCGTGACGATCCGGGAATCCAGTGAGTCAATATTCACGGCGCTGCTTAACCCTTCCACTCTGAGGCACCCACGGCTGCAGGAGTATACAAATTGTCAGCCGCGGCGGCGCATTCACCAAATGCTTTCGCCACAGGTCCTTGGATCTACAGTTATAAGGCCACAGCCGATGACAGGAATCCGCATGACTCGCACGAGCCCCCACCACTCCACCCCCGACGGCGGACAGATGCAGTCCAGCACCGATGAAGCAGGCACATCCCGCCAGGGTCTTGGCCAGTCCATGACCTCACGCCAGCTGACCATGATGGGCCTGGGCAGCGCAATCGGCGCCGGGCTCTTCCTCGGCTCCGGCGCAGGCATCCAGGCCGCGGGGCCTGCTGTGCTGATCTCTTATCTGCTCGCCGGAACGCTGGTCATCATCGTGATGTGGGCGCTGGGTGAAATGGCAGCGGCCCACCCCAGCAGCGGCGCTTTCTCCACCTACGCCGAAAAAGCCATGGGCCGCACGGCCGGGGCAACCATCGGCTGGCTGTGGTGGCTCCAGCTGGTGACCGTCATTGCGGCCGAGGCCGTCGGCGCCGCGGCACTGCTCGCCTCGGTCTGGCCCGTGCTGCCGTCATGGCTGCTGGCCCTGGTTTTCATGGTCGTTTTCACCGCCATCAACCTGATGGGCGTCAAGAACTACGGTGAGTTCGAGTTCTGGTTTGCCATCATCAAGGTCGCCGCCATCGTGGCGTTCCTGGCCCTCGGCGCGGCCCTGATCTTCGGCTGGCTCCCCCATGCCCCCTCGCCCGGACTGTCCAACCTGTTTGGCGGCGACGGTTTTGCTCCCGCCGGTATGGCCGGCATTGCCGCCGGCCTGCTGGTAGTGATTTTTGCCTTTGGCGGCACCGAAATCGTCGCGGTGGCCGCAGCGGAAACACAGGATCCGCAGCACAGTGTCTCCCGGGCCATCAAGACGGTGGTGTGGCGGATTCTGGTCTTCTACTTCGGCTCGGTACTGGTCATCGCTACCGTGGTCCCGTGGGATTCGGAAGCCCTCGCCTCCCCCTTCGCCGCGGTGCTGTCCGTTGCCGCCATACCGGGAGCGGATGTGGCCATCACGATCATCGCCGCCTTTGCCTTGCTCTCGGCCCTGAACGCCAACCTGTACGGCGCCTCCCGGATGATTTTCTCGCTTTCCCAGCGCGGCGAGGCACCGGCCCTGCTCCAGCGGATAGGCCTGCACCGCGTCCCCATCGCGGCGGTCCTGTCCTCTGTGGCCTTCGGCTTCGTGGCGACGGTCATGGAACTCCTGTTCCCGGAGAAGGTCCTGCCAGTACTGCTGAGCTTTGTCGGTTCGACCTGCCTGGTTGTCTGGGGCATGGTCCTGACATCGCAGCTGATCCTCCGCCGCCGCGCGGACCGCGAGGGCCAGGACCTGCCGATGAGAATGCGGGGCTTCCCGGCCATCACCTATCTGGGTCTGGGCCTGCTGGCTGCAATCCTGGCCGTCGGGTTCTTTTCGCCCGGCACCAGCGCGCAACTGGTTTCAACGGCAGTGCTCATCGCCGGCATCGCCGTTCTGAACAAGCTCTTTGCCCGCCGGCGGTCGGCAGTCCGCTAACCGACACCCGGCTACGGCTTAGCAGATTGCTAGGCCGTGACCACATATAAACGCCTTGACTGTGCACACTGCACGGTGCTTTTCTTCCATATTGCACACCCCTCCTGCCCGTGACTATGGTCACTTACAGGACGGCCGCCGGGCCGCCTGCGGCTCTCGACCGCGGGCACGGCACCGCGGCCACGCAGACGATATGGAGGAAACAGCATGGCTGATGTTCTTGCTCTGGACGGGACAGGCCGGGCCGAGCTGGCCGGTGAGGAGCTCAGGGAGCTGTACCGGCTGATGGTGGCGGTCCGCCACCTGGACGAATCGGCGATCCGCTGGCAGCGCCAGGGTCTGATCCCCGGGTACGCTCCGCAGCTGGGCCAGGAAGCGGCGCAGGTCGGCAGCGGCTACGCACTGGACATGAGCCGCGACTTTGTCTTCCCCACCTACCGCGAAATGGGCGTTGCCCGCACCGTCGGTGTGGACATGGTGGAATACATGTCCACCCACAAGGCCACCTGGCACGGCGGCCTGTATGACCCCAAGGCCTCGCGCTTCGCCCCGATCCAGGCCGTAGTGGCCGGCTCCGTGCTGCACGCGGTCGGCTGGGCGCACGGCCAGACCCTGGACGGAACGCCGGCAGGAGAACTCGGCGTGGCCATCACCTACTTTGGCGACGGCGCCAGCTCGCAGGGCGACGTCCATGAGGCGATGAATTTTGCCGCTGTGATGAAGGCCCCCGTCGTCTTCTTCATCCAGAACAACGGTTGGGCCATCTCGGTCCCGACCGAGCGCCAGGTAGCCGGCGGCTCGGTGGCCAGCCGGGCGGCAGGGTACGGCATGCCCTCCCTCCAGGTTGACGGGAACGACGTCGTTGCCGTCACCCAGGCGACCGCCGCAGCGCTGGCGCATGCCCGTGCAGGCAAGGGACCGGCGGTAGTCGAGGCCATGACCTACCGGCGCGGGCCGCACTCCACCAGTGATGATCCGGGCCGCTACCGCACCCTCGAAGAAGAACGTGCCGACGGCGGCGAAGACCCCCTGGCGCGGATGCGCGGCCGGCTGCTGGCCGACGGGATCGCCGACGAAGCCTTCTTTGAAGAAGCTCTGGCTGCGGGCAAGGCGGAGGAAGAGCAGATCCGCGCAGGCATCAACGCGCTGGGTCCACGGCCCGGCACGGAGATGTTCGACTTTGTCTACCAGGAACCCACACAAGCACTGAAGGCACAGGCCAGCGCCTGGCGGGAGGAATCGGAACATGTCTGAGCACACTACCCTGAGCGACCTCGAAGCCGCCCAGGACAACACCGCTGCCGCCGACGTCCAGCAGGAATCCGTGCAGGACTTCCCGGAGCCTGCGGACGCCGGAGCCACCGAAACCATGTCCATGCAGCAGGCCCTGAACCGGGCCCTGGCCGAAGTCATGACGGAGAATCCGCGCGCCCTCATCCTGGGTGAGGACGTCGGCCAGCTCGGCGGCGTCTTCCGCATCACCGACGGCCTGCAGAAGAAGTTCGGCGAGGCGCGGGTTTTCGACACCCCGTTGGCCGAGTCCGGCATCCTGGGCATGTCCGTGGGGCTGGCCATGGCCGGCTACCACCCCATCCCGGAAGTACAGTTCGATGGTTTTGCCTACCCTGCGGTGAACCAGATCATCTGCCAGGTCGGCCGGATGAACTACCGCAGCCGCGGCAAACTGCCGATGCCCATTACGCTGCGCGTGCCGAGCTTCGGCGGCATCCGGGCACCGGAACACCACGGCGAATCGCTGGAAGCAATGTTCGCCCACGTACCCGGACTCAAGGTTGTTTCCCCCTCGGGACCGAACGAGGCGTACCACCTGCTCAAGTACGCGGCCACGCGCCAGGACCCGGTCATCTTCATGGAGCCGAAGTCCCGGTACTGGCAGAAGGGCCCGGTCAACACCGGCGCCGACGCGGCAGGCTACAGCCCGACCGGTTCCCGCGTGGTCCGCGAGGGCAAGCACCTGACCCTGGTGGCCTGGGGCGCCATGGTGGCCCGCTGCCTGCAGGTTGCCGACCTCGCGGCCGAGGACGGTATCGAGATCGAGGTCCTGGACCTGCGCTGGCTCAAGCCGATCGACGCCGAGGGCCTGGCAGCTTCCGTGGCCAAGACGCGCCGCGCCGTCGTCGTTCATGAAGCGCCCCGGACCTCCGGTCTGGGCGCCGAAGTCGCGTCGATCATTAGCGAGCGTTGCTTCGGCACCCTGAAGGCACCCGTTGAGCGGGTGACCGGTTTCGACGTACCGTATCCCTCAGGAGACCTCGAGGACGAGTACATCCCCAACATTGACCGCATCCTGTACGGGATCCAGCGAGTATTGGAGTATCGCCGTGGCTGAAATTTCCTTCCCCCTCCCGGACCTGGGCGAGGGCCTGATCGAGGCCACCGTGCTTGAATGGCTGGTCACCGAGGGCGAAATGATCGAACGCAACCACCCGCTGGTGGAAGTGGAGACGACCAAGTCGGCGGTGGAGCTGCCCTCGCCGCAGGCCGGCAAGGTGGTCAGGACCTACGGCGAACCCGGCGAGACCATCAAGGTGGGCGACCCGCTGATCGTCTTTGAAGTTCCGGACGACACGGCAGGCATCGTCGGCACCGTGCCGAAGGAGGAGGCGCCCAAGCGGCGCGTCCGCCTCAGCGCCAACCTGGACGAGGACTAGTCCGGTGGGCAGGCACCGGGAGCAGACCGTCGAGGGCGTGGATCCGCACCTGAACGTGCGGATCCACGAGGCCGCCGAGGGCACCACCGGTCCGCGCCGGCCGGTGATCCTGCTGCACGGTTTCGCGTCCTCCGCCAAGCTCAACTGGGAGGACGCCGGCTGGATCACCGCCTTGACGCAGGCCGGGCGGCGGGTGGTCACGGTGGACCTGCCCGGCCATGGCGGCAGCCCTTCCCCCGAGGAAATGGACGCGTACTCCCCCAGCCGGATCCGCGCGGATCTGCTGCAGTTGATCTACAACGCCCACGTCCGGCCGCTGAAGGACGACGACGATTCCACCGGGGTGGATCTCATCGGCTACTCGCTGGGCGCACGTCTGGCCTGGGAGTTCGGCGCCACGCAGCCGGAAATGGTGCGCCGGATGGTCCTGGGCGGGCCCGGCGTTGGGGATCCGCTGGCGGACTTCGATCTGCGCGCGGCGCAGCAGTACCTGGCCGACGGGACGGAGATCGCCGACCCGACCACGGCCGAACTACTCCGGATGGCCACGTTGGTGCCCAGCAATGACGTCTTCGCGCTGCTGACCATGATCGAGGCCATCAAGACCGAGCCCTTCGTTCCGGCCGAGGCGGTGCCGCGGATGCCGGTGCTGCTGGTGGCAGGCGAGAAAGACGAACTGGCCGCCACGGCGCCGGAGCTGGCCAAGCTCAGCGGCAACGCCGAGCTGTTGTGGCTGCCGGCCCGGACCCATGCCAACGCGGTCACCAGCCGTGCGTTCAAGAATGCCGCCATCGAATTCCTCGCCGGCTGAACCGGTCCGTCACGGTACGGCAAAAACGGAAGGCACGCCCGATGTGGTGTGCCTTCCGTTTTGGCGTTATGGCGCCTACTGCTCCGCCCGGGAAGGTAGACTACTTACTAGATAAAAACCTTTCATACCCGGCCCTGGAGGCTTAGTGGACTTATTCCTCGGGGGACGCTACAGGACCGGTGACCTTATCGGTACCGGTGGTGCGGCCTCGGTATACCGTGCGACGGATGAATCACTTGGACGTGAAGTTGCCGTCAAAATGTTCGCCCCCACCACCCCGGACGACGACGAATACCGACGCCAGCACACGGAGACGCTGCTGCTAGCCACGCTGAGCCATCCTGTGCTTGTCACGCTTTTCGACGCCGGCCTCTATCAGTCGGACGACGGAGCCACCACTAGCTATCTGGTGATGGAGTTGATCGACGGCCGGGATCTGCGCAAAACACTGGCGGCAGTCGGACGGCTGGATCCAACGACGACGGCGAACATTGGCGCGGATCTGGCGGACGCGTTGAACTACATCCACGAGAACGGCGTAGTCCACCGGGACGTCAAGCCGGCCAACATCCTGATCGCCGATACCGGCAGCCAGGACACCCGTCTGCATCCAAAACTCTCCGATTTCGGCATCGCACGCGTAGTTGACGCTTCAGTCTCCACAGTTCACGGTGCCACAATCGGAACGGCAAATTACCTGAGCCCGGAACAGGCACTGAGCCATCCGGTGACGCCCGCTTCCGACATCTATTCGCTTGGCCTGGTCTTGCTGGAATGTCTCACCGGCGAGAAAGCCTTTCCGGGGCCGATCGTCGAAGCCGCGGTTGCCCGGTTGCTGCGCGATCCTGAAATCCCTGAGGATCTCGGAGCGGCATGGGGCCAGCTGCTGCGTGACATGACCGCCAGGGAACCGCAGGATCGCCCGACGGCGCACGATGTCGCCTTGACCTTGCGGTCTTGGACGGAAACATCCATGCCGTCCCTCCCTGCTCCTGAGCTTGCCCCGGAACCGGCCGCCCACAACGGGGTAGACACGGGCAATGTCACCACAGGCAACGTCATCATTCCGGCTCCGCCGAACCGGGCCCCCAGCGTCGGTTAACTCCGGCGGCCTCGGCTACGCGGAGGTTTTCAATGAGTCATCCCGAGGGGCTACGCCCGCCGAGCCAGACGGCGTAGAATCCGGGTAGAACCCATGACGGGCAACAGTTGGGCACGGCAATGAGTCGAGCTTTGATGCACTGCACGATGTTGGCTACTGCCATTTCCCTTGCGCTCTGTGCGAGCGGGGCGGCCGGCTTCACCGAAGGGCTCCCGGCAACCCCGACGGCACTCCAGCTCAGCGATATCTCGTCCGACGGCTACCCTCCCCGCGGGATTACTACGGGACGTGCCCTGCTCACCACCTTGGTCAAGCGGGCCCCTGCGGGTCCGGAATTCCGGCAAGCAGCCTTCGACTACCCCGTGATGCGGCCGGACGGCTGTACTACTGAGGAACACGTCCTGATCGCCAACGCCAGCGACCCAACGATGTCCTCCCCCTGTACCGTCAGCAAGGCGCAATGGCCCGCCGTCTGGGACATGCAGGTCTTAGAGGATCCGGCCCAGATGGATGTGGCGCACCTTGTTCCGCTTGAAGAGGCCTGGCACTCCGGGGCCTGGGCATGGACGCCTGAGCAGCGCCGCGAGTTCGCCAACGATCTGACCAACAGCCTGACCCTGACCATCCTGTCGACCGGCGCCAACAAGGAGCGCGGCTCCTCGGATCCCGCGCACTGGTGGCCGCCCTATTTCGGCGTGCACTGCAAATACGCTCAGGAGTGGGTGTGGATCAAGGCGCGCTGGAACCTGAGCGTCGATCCTGCTGAGTACGACGCGCTCATGATCCAGCTGGACGAGGCGGAGACCAACATGTGCCGGAACATCCCGGTCGGAGTCCCTCCGCTCGGTCTGGACCCGGGTGTCGGACCGGCCGCGATCATTGGGGCCGTCGTCGCAGGGCCGCCGGGCATCCCCTTCAAGGGAATGGCCGTGCAGGCGTACGACGCCGACCAGTCGCTGGTGCGGGAAACGCAGGTCCGGCTGGAAGGCGCCTTTGAGCTGACCGGCCTGCCGCCCGGCGACTATACGGTCAAGTTCCTCGGCGGCACCACGGGCGCGGCCGACCAGTGGTACAGCGCGTCGGGTCCCGGCGGACCGGCTACGGTCATTGCGCTGTCAGCCGGCGCTGTTGCCAGCGGAATCAAGGCGGGGATGACCGCCGTCGTAACTCCTTAGCCGCCGATGATTCCACGTTCAGTGAACAAGCGGCCGGAAAACTTCGGCCAGGGGTTGACGTGATCATCGGCACAGGCCATGATGGATCGTATACGATTTCATACATAAGCAGGAGGATGTCTTGTCTGAAGCACATGTCGCTCAGGAAACCGAAGCGGTCACGCTGCAGCCCGTCGATTCTGCCACGCTGAAAAGCACCGGCAAGGTGCTCGCGGTGCACCTCTCTTACTCTTCCCGGGCAGCCCAGCGCGGACGCGTTCCGGCCAACCCGTCCTACTTCATGAAGGCCTCGTCCTCGTTGAGCCTCAGCGGCGGCACGGTGGAGCGGCCTGCCGGCACGGAACTGCTCGCGTTCGAAGGCGAAGTTGCCCTGGTCATCGGCAAGCCCGCCCGCCGCGTCAGCGTCGAGGACGCCTGGAGCTACGTCGGCGCCGTCACCGCCAGCAACGACCTCGGCATCTACGACATCAAGTATGCGGACAAGGGTTCCAACATCCGGTCCAAGTCCGGCGACGGCTTCACCCCGGTGGGCCCGGCCCTCATTCCGGCCGACCAGGTAGACCCGGCGGCACTGCGCGTCCGCACCTGGGTCAACGGCGAACTGGTCCAGGATGACACCACCGAGGCACTGATTTTCCCCTTTGCCCAGATCATCGCCGACCTGTCCCAGCTGATGACGCTGGAACCGGGCGACATGATTCTCACCGGCACGCCGGCCGGTTCCTCGGTCATCGTCCCGGGTGACGTCGTCGAGGTTGAGGTGGATTCCCCGTCCACATCGCTGAGCAGCGGCCGTCTCGTAACCACCGTCATCCAGGGCGAGGTACCGTTCGCGGAATTCGGCAACACCCCCAAGGTCACCGACAAGGACCGCGAGGATGCCTTCGGGTCGGCAGAAGCCGCCGGGCTGGCCGCCGAGAAACCGGTTTTGACCGAGGAACTGAAGGCCAAACTGGCTTCCGTCGCCACGGCCACCATCTCCGCCGCGCTGCGTAAGCGCGGGCTGAACAATGTCAGCATCGATGGCCTGCAGCCGACCAAGACCGACCGCAAGGTCATCGGTACCGCCCGCACCCTGCGGTATGTGCCCAACCGCGAGGATCTGTTCAAGAGCCACGGCGGCGGCTTCAACGCCCAGAAGCGCATCATCGATGATCTGAACGAGGGCGACGTCCTGGTCATGGAGGCCCGCGGCGAAAAGGGCGCCGGCACGCTCGGTGACATCCTCGCTCTGCGCGCCCACAAGCGCGGCGCCGCCGGTGTGATTACCGACGGCGGCGTGCGTGACCTCACCGCCGTCGCCGGCCTGGATATCCCGGCCTTCTACGCCTCGGCGCATCCGGCCGTACTCGGGCGCAAGCACGTTCCGTGGGACACCGACATCACCGTTGCTTGTGGCGGAACCACCGTACAGCCGGGCGACATCATCGTGGCGGACGCCGACGGCATCCTGGTGCTGCCGCCGTCGCTTGCCGAGGAAGTAGCTGACGAGGCCGTCGAGCAGGAGCGTCGCGATGCCTTTGTCTTCCAGATGGTTCAGGAAGGGCACAAGGTGGACGGACTTTTCCCGATGAATGAGGACTGGGTCGCCAAGTACCACGAATGGGTCGCCGCCGGCGGCGGGCAGTAACGGCAAGACGATGTCCACCACTGCCATCCCCGCACGTACCGAGGCCCGATCGAAGTCGGAACAGGCCTACGAGGTGCTCAAAGACCGGATCACCGGCGGCGCCCTCGTGGCCGGCTACCGCCTGGTGCTGAGCAGCATTGCCGAAGAACTCGGCTTCAGCGTGGTGCCGGTCCGGGAAGCCATCCGCCGGCTGGAGGCCGAGGGACTGGTCAAGTTCGAGCGCAATGTCGGGGCCACGGTGGCCGGCGTCGACGCCACGCTCTACCTGCACACCATGCAGACCCTGAGCGTGATCGAAGGAGCCGCGACCGCCCTGGCCGCCCCGCTGATCACTGCGGCGGACATCGACAACGCCCGTCGGCTCAATGCCGAACTGCGCCGGTGCCTGGAAGATTTCGAACCGCAACGCTTCACGCGGATCAACAACGAACTCCATGCCATCCTCTACGGCCACTGCCCCAACCCGCACATCCTGGACCTGGTCCACCGCGGCTGGAACCGGCTGAACGCCATGCGGGCCTCCAGCTTCGACCTGGTACCGGGACGGGCGCGCAAGTCAGTTGAAGAACACGACCAGCTCATCGCCCTGATCGAATCGCGGGCCGACGTCCACGAGATCGAGATGGCCGCCCGGGCACACCGGACGGGCACGCTGAACGCCTACATGGCTCAGCACAACCAGCCAGCGTCAGCCATCTAGCCGAACAAGCGCAAGAACAACCCAGAAAGAAAGGTGCATCGTGGCCGAACACTACGTTCCCGAGGACCTGCCCACCCACATCCAGCACTTCATCAACGGCAAGTTCGTCGACTCGGTCGGCGGCCAGACGTTCGACGTGCTGGATCCGGTGACCAACAAGACCTACGCCACCGCGGCAGCCGGCCAGAAGGAAGACATCAACGCCGCTGTCGCCGCCGCCCGAGAGGCCTTCGTCAACGGCCCCTGGCCAAAGATGAAGCCGCGCGAACGCGCCCGGGTCCTGAACAAGATCGCCGACGCCGTCGAGGCCCAGGAAGCACGTCTGGCCGAAATGGAGACCTTCGACACCGGTCTGCCGATCACTCAGGCCAAGGGCCAGGCGCTGCGCGCCGCCGAGAATTTCCGCTTCTTCGCAGACCTGATTGTCGCCCAGTTCGACGACGCCATGAAGGTCCCCGGCTCGCAGATCAACTATGTCAACCGCAAGCCGATCGGTGTTGCGGGCCTGATCACGCCGTGGAACACCCCGTTCATGCTTGAGTCCTGGAAGCTTGCCCCGGCCCTGGCTACCGGCAACACCGTGGTGCTCAAGCCGGCCGAGTTCACTCCCCTGTCCGCTTCGCTCTGGGCCGACATCTTCACCGCGGCCGGCGTACCGGCCGGCGTCTTCAACCTGGTCAACGGCCTGGGCGAAGAAGCAGGCGACGCCTTGGTCAAGCACCCGGAGGTCCCGCTGATCTCGTTCACCGGGGAGACCACTACCGGCCAGACCATCTTCCGCAACGCGGCCGAAAACCTCAAGGGCCTGTCGATGGAGCTCGGCGGCAAGAGCCCCTGCGTCGTCTTCGCCGACGCGGATATCGACGCCGCCATCGATTCGGCACTGTTCGGTGTCTTCTCGCTCAACGGCGAACGCTGCACCGCCGGTTCGCGCATCCTCGTGGAGCGCCCGGTCTACGACGAGTTCCTCGAGAAGTACGCCGCCCGGGCAAAGAACATTGTAGTTGGCGACCCGCATGACCCGAAGACCCAGGTGGGCGCCCTGGTCCACCCCGAGCACTACAACAAAGTCATGAGCTACGTGGAAATCGGCAAGTCCGAAGCCCGGCTCATCGCCGGCGGCGGCCGCCCCGAAGGCCTGGAGGAAGGCAACTACGTCTCCCCCACCGTCTTCGCCGACGTCAAGCCGGATGCCCGGATCTTCCAGGAAGAGATCTTCGGCCCGGTTGTCGCCATCACGCCGTTCGACAGCGATGAGGAAGCCCTGGAACTGGCCAATGGCGTCAAGTACGGTCTGGCCGCCTACATCTGGACCCAGAACCTGACCCGCGCACACAACTTCTCCCAGAACGTTGAAGCCGGCATGGTCTGGCTGAACAGCCACAACGTCCGCGACCTGCGTACGCCATTCGGCGGGGTGAAGGCATCCGGCCTCGGCCACGAGGGCGGCTACCGCTCCATCGATTTCTACACCGACCAGCAGGCCGTCCACATCACACTCGGCAGCGTCCACACCCCGAAGTTCGGCGCCGAGGCGGCGTCCGAGATCGATTACTAAACCGCTTCAGCGACGAAGGAATGAACACCATGAGCAACGAAATTCCCAAGCCCAGCGTCCCTGCTCCGGACATTGTCCGCTGCGCGTACATGGATCTGGTCGTGACGGACCTGGCCAAGTCCCGCGAGTTCTACGTGGACGTCCTCGGCCTGCACGTGACCGAAGAGGACGAGAACACCATCTACCTGCGCTCCTTCGAGGAGTTCATCCACCACAACCTGGTGCTGCGCAAGGGCCCGGTCGCCGCCGTGGCATCGTTTGCCTACCGGGTGAAGTCCCCGGCCGAAGTGGACGCCGCCGAGGCGTACTACAAGGAACTCGGCTGCCGCACCGAGCGCCGCAAGGACGGCTTCTCCAAGGGCATCGGCGACTCCGTCCGCGTGGAGGACCCGCTGGGCTTCCCCTACGAGTTCTTCTACGACGTCGAGCACGTCGAGCGCCTCACCCAGCGCTACGACCTCTACAGCGCCGGTGAACTGGTCCGCCTGGACCACTTCAACCAGGTCACCCCTGACGTCCCCCGCGGCCGCAAGTACCTCGAGGACCTGGGCTTCCGCGTCTCCGAAGACATCAAGGACTCCGACGGCGTCACCTACGCGGCCTGGATGCACCGCAAGCAGACCGTCCACGACACCGCCCTCACCGGCGGCGACGGCCCGCGCATGCACCACGTTGCCTTCGCCACGCACGAAAAGCACAACATCATCCAGATCTGCGACAAGATGGGCGCCCTGCGCATCTCCGACCGGATCGAACGCGGCCCCGGCCGCCACGGCGTCTCCAACGCGTTCTACCTCTACATCCTGGATCCGGACGGCCACCGCATCGAGATCTACACCCAGGACTACTACACCGGAGACCCGGACAACCCCACCGTCACCTGGGACGTCCACGACAACCAGCGCCGCGACTGGTGGGGCAACCCGGTAGTGCCGTCCTGGTACACCGAGGCCTCCCTGGTCCTGGACCTGGACGGCAACCCCCAGGAAGTCATCCAGCGCACCGACGCCTCCGAAATGGCCGTGACCATCGGAGCCGACGGCTTCTCCTACACCCGCGAACCGGGCCAGGAGCGCGGCTTCAAGGTCGGCGCCCAACTCTAGCCAAGCTGTAACAAAATTCGACGGCGGGGTGCGGCACATAGCCGCACCCCGCCGTCGTGCATTTAATCGCCTTAGCCGCCGTGCGTTCCGGCGGACGTTCAAGACACCGTACGGTGGCGCCTTTATGCGGCGCCGGCTACTTCGACCAGCCGACGCCGGTGGTCCATGACTGCTACGGCCAGCGCTACCAGGACCACGCAGGCGATCGCGCCGAAGCCCACGGTAATGGCCGTTTGCCAATCCGTTTGGGCCAAGGTGGCAAAGGCGATTGCCGTCATCATCGCGATCCCCACGGAGGTGCCGATCCGCTGTCCCGTCTGCTGCACTCCCCCGGCGCTGCCCGCATAATCCAGGGGAACGTCGGCAAGTGTCAACGTCTGGTTCGGGCTGATCACCAGCCCCTGCGCCGTGCCCACGAAGGACAGCGTAAACAGCAGCCACCAAAAGTTCAGGCCGAACGCCGTCTGCCAATGGATGACCAGCACGCTCGAACCCAGCCCGAAGAGGGCGCACAGGATTCCCCAGATCACTACCCGCCGCCCGTACTCCATCACCTTTCCGCCGGACCAGTGGGACCCCACGGCTGCCATGATGGCTGCGGGCAAGCTGATGAGGCCTGCCTCCAACGCGGTACGTCCCAACCCGTTCTGGACGTAGAGCGCAACGAGAACCCAGACACTGGTCATGCCGAGCATGTAGAGCCCGGAAATGATGGTGCCATTGGTGAAGCCTGCACCGCGGAACAAGTGCAGATCCACCATCGGACTGCGGCCGCGCAGTTTGTAACGGTGCTCCCACCACGCCCAAAGGGCCAGGACCGCCAAACCGGCGGGCAGCATCGCCCAAGTCCAGGCCGAGCCGCGAGACTCGACGAAGGGCAGCAGCACAATAAGGACGGCAAGGCCCAGCAGGAACGCCCCGAAAGGGTCCAGGTCCCGCGGTTGATAGCCGGCCGGCCGTGCTTTGGTAAACGGCAACCATGACCGGCCCAGCGGGATGGACTCGGGGTCGGCGACCTCCACGGGTGCGGCACGTGCCGGAGGTGAGCCGTTCAGCATGGGCTTCGGGAACCAGAGGAAGGCCAGAATCAAGGCCAGGATGCCCACGGGAACGTTGACCAGGAACGTCCAGCGCCAACCGTGCTCCACACCGAAAATCTGGACCAGCAACCCCCCCAGCAACGGCCCGATGGCAACCGAGACACCAATGGCCGTGCCCATCAGGCCAAAAGCCCGGGCCCGCTCGCCGTCCCGGAAGTACTGCTGGATCATTCCGATTGCCTGTGGGTTGAGCAGCCCGGAGCCAAGGCCTTGAATGAACCGGGCGATGTTCAGAGTGAATGCATCGGGGGCCAGGCCTGCGGCGATCGACGAGAGGGTAAAGATCACCAACCCTGCTATGAAAATCGGGCCCCGGCCGAAGATATCGCCGGCGCGCCCGGCGGCCACGAGCACGATGCCGAAGGTCAGCGCATATCCGGAGAGCACCCACTGAATATCGGATTGGCTGGCACCCAGCCCGGTCTGGATCGAGGGCAGCACGACATTGACAATGCTGACGCCCACCAGCGCCATGAAGACGGTGACCAGCAGGACCCCAAGAATGCGCCAACGGCCAGGATCCAGAACATAGTCCGGATCCTGGGACGGATTCAGCGGTGCGGTCACCCTCCATTCATACGCCCGCACCTCTCGGGGTCAAAACTTCCGCTGTTATGTCGGCGAGGCGCCGCACCGGTCTACCATTGGAGCTTCAGCCCAGCTATAGTTGAGCGTTTCCCTTCGGCGCCGGAGCCAGGTTGCCGCCAGCATCCCGGTTACGATTTCCCAGCTGATCAGCACCAGCATTCCGCCCGATCCGGCGCCAGCTGCCGTAGCGGCCGGAGCCAAGGCAGCTGCTTCGGCGTGATGGCTGTGGCTCACTCCGCCGTTCGGCGCCAGCAGGAGCACGGCGTGGAACGCCGCCATCGACAGGGCTGCAAGCATCAGCATCTTCGCCGGCCCCGCCCCGCCCGCACGCCACAGGACGAGGGCGCAGGGCAGGCAGGCAACAGCCATCGCCAGCATCACCCCGGCCTGCCACCAACTGTCCCGGTGCGCCCATGCCATCCAAAAGTGGGCGGCGACCGCGACGAAGGCGGCGAGGGAGCAAAGACGGGCGTGCCATCCAGTCTCAGCCACCGCCTTCGGCCTCATCAACTGCAACATCAGGACCCGCTACCGGTGGCAGTGCCCGCCGGCCGGCTTGCTCGGCGGCACGTCCAGGACGGGGCTGCGGTCGAAGAAACCGTCGGGGCGGAGCTTGAAGCCCGCCGTATCGACCGGCATGATCGGCCAGTCCTCCACCCGGGGGTAGTGCGTCAGGCCGAAAGTATGCCAGACGACAATGTCCTCGCCGTCGATATTCCGGTCCTGGGCAACGTAGGCCGGCAGGCCTGCCCCACCCGCATGCTGGTTGACGAAGTCTCCGGTGGGGTACCGCTCGGCGTCGTCATAACGCGTGACCCACAGATCCTTGGTGGCGAAAGCCGCGCGTCGGGCTACCGAAGAACCGGGATCCGCCAGCAGGGTCGGCTGGCCCTCCGGGTACAGCTTGTAGGCCACTGGCTCGCCGAGACGGTTCAGCGATTCGGGATTGGAAATGTGCCAGGTGCGCCCCACTGCCATGTTCGCTTCCCTGGCCGCCTCCGATTCCCTGGCCAGCAGAGTACGACGCCGGGTGAAGGCATTGCCGCGTTCGTTGCCTTCACAGGTGGGCACCCTTACCGCTTCTTCTTCCTCCACCCGGTTAGTAAAGCCGTCCAGAGCCACGTCCAGCCGTGCGCTGAAGAGATGCTGGTGGTACGGCGCACCGAGTCCTGGTGCCATCTCGGACGCGTACTCGTACCCCTTGCCTGGGTACGCACTGGTGAACACGATGCCGGTGGCCTTGGCCTCGAACTCGATGGTTCCGTCCAGGTACAAGTACCAGTAGAAGCCGTAATCGTAGTTGCCGATGGTGGTGAAGAAGGAGACCACCATGCGGCGGTTGCGGCGGGTGTAGTTGATACCCGTCCATAGGTCGGAGTGCTTGGCGAGAATGCCTGAGTCCTCTTCATGCATACAGATGCCGTTGCGGATCTCGCGTGGGTTGCCGAAGCCGTCGGCAATGACCGGCGAGAGGTAGGTGATGTCGCCCAGGCAGTCGCAGCCCAGTTCCAAGGAATTGGCGTACTGGCCCACCTGGTATTCGCCCGTGTCGAAATAGTTCTGCCACGAGCGCACAGGTGACGGATCACCGTAGGGGACGACCATCTCCGCAATGGAAGCGCGCTTGATGATGGAGCGGTGGCGTTCGCCGTCCCGGAACGCGATGTTGTGCAGCACCACGCCTTCGCGGGCGTCGAAACCAACATCGAAGCTCCACTTTTCCCACTCGATGTGGTTGCCGCCGGTCACGGTGAAGCTCGGCCCCTCCGGCTGGCTGATCTCGATCGGCTTCTGGGTGGTGCGCAGTTCCCCGGTCAGTTCCGGGTCCGTGTAGTTGCCGTGCTCGGCGGGGACCGGCACTGCGCCGAAGTCCAGCACCTGGTCCACGCTCTTATCGACTACGTCAACGTAGGCCACCAGGCCATCGATCGGGTGGGCCCAGGCGCTGTCCTCAGGGAACTCCTGGTAGAAGGCCAGGCCACGCAGGATCCGGCGGCCCTTCTCCTCCGGGTACTCGAATACCCCCGCGGATAGCGGGGCCACCCGCACCTTGTCGACGTCGAGCCCCCGCTCCGCGAGCGCTTTCAGCCAGCGTCCGTCCTGGGCAAGAATCTGCTCAACAATCTCGAATTCTTCCTCCAGCACGGGCAGTTCCCCAGTGAGCGAAGTATCCAGTTCAGCCACGGACAGCACGCGGTTCTCCGTGACCGAGACAGTGACATCCTGGGGCGCGGCACCTGAGACATCATGCAAAAACGCGCGGAAGCGCCGGTCCTCCGCGCCTTGGGGCCCGCGTGGAGGATCAGTCAGTCCGAGGTACGCAAACCTCGTCGCGTCGCCTACCAGACCGTGGTCGGCAAGGATTTCGCGGACCCGGATGATTTCATCGGCCGTAGCCAAAGCGTAGGCAGTGTTGGTGACTCCCGCTGAGGTGGTCATGGCTACCCTTTCAAATAGGAAGTTGCTGGCCGTATCGATGCCCTTAGTGACGGCCTCGGCTACGAACTTTGTTTTTCTATGTCTGTAGAGAATAACGGCCAGTAAGATGCATCACAAGGGGTGAGACCCAAAATTTTCAAGGGAGCAAGAAGTGCCGAAGATCGTCGACCACGACCAACGCAGGTTGGAACTGGTGAGCGCCACCTGGCGGATCATCGCCCGTCTTGGCATGGATGCCGCTACCATGCGTGAGATTGCAGCCGAAGCAGGTTTTGCTAATGGTGCGCTCAAGCCCTACTTCCCCACGAAAGATGACTTGCTCGCGTTTGCGTTTGAGCACGTCTTCAATCAGACCAACCGGCGCATGGCCGCTGCCACCACAGGCAAGACCGGCTTGGCCGCGCTTCGCGCGTACTGTAAGGAAATTCTTCCGCTGGACGAAGACCGGCTGAACGAGGCCCGCATCGTGATTCCGTTTTGGCAAAAAGCCTTGACCGACCAGTCCAAGGCGGAACTTCACGATTCCTCAATGGAACAGTGGCGGACAAGCCTGGTCGAGCAGTTGCAGCAGGCGCGCTCCGACGGCGAGGTTTCAACCGCAGTCAGCGATGAGGCAATCGCCGGGCATGTCATGAACATGGTATTGGGCGCCCAGATTACTGCTGTACTGGATCCGGACCACTACTCCCCGGCCCAGCTGGCCGCCCAGCTGGATGGCTATCTGGAGCTGCTGGCGGCTCGTTCCTGACCGCTACGTTTTTCGCCCGCTGTCGAAAAACATGGCGGCGACCGATAAAAGCCGCTAGATTGGACAGAGTGTGCTTAACCACACACGCCGCAGCAAAGGGCGGGTAGAAGTAAAGGGGACGTTGTGCCAGCAACTACAGTGCGCAGCATACGGGGACAGCAGTCCGGTGACGTGCAGACAGCCGTCGCCGATAACTTCAGCCAGTGGCACCACCTGGTGTCCCAATCCTTCGTGCCCCTGGAGGTCCGCTCGGACAAACGCCAGGATTTCAGTGGTGTGCTGCGTTCGCGGGTGCTGGACGAACTTTCCATCGTAGAGGTAACCGCAAAAGGCCATCAGGTACTGCGCACTCCGGCGCTGATCGAACGGTCCGACCGGCTGTTCTTCAAGTTGAACCTGCAGCTCTCCGGCCACGGCATCCTCATCCAGGACAACCGAGAAGCCGCACTGCGTCCTGGAGACATTGCCGTGTACGACACCCACCGGCCTTACACCCTGGCGTTTGAGGAGGACTTCCGGACATTGGTGGTCATGTTTCCCCATGACGTCCTGGATCTCTCCCCCGACGAGGTGGGTCAGCTGACTGCCGTGCGGATGGCCGGAGACCAAGGTCTGGGCCGAATGATCAGCCCGTTCATGATGCAACTGGCGGAAAACCTGGAAGTACTCACCGGACCGAGCGGCCATCGGCTGGCGCACAACGCCGTCGACCTGATCGCCACCATGTTCGACAACGAACTCAGCACCAGACGAAGCACCGAGGAAGGACGACATAGCGAACTGCTGGTCAGGATCCGGCAGTACATCGAAGCCAACCTTGGCGATCCGGGCCTAGCTCCGGCGAACATTGCGGCTGCCCATTACATTTCCACCCGCCAGTTGCACAACATCTTCCACCATGCCGATACCACTGTCGCCACCTGGATCAGGGCACGGAGACTGGAACACTGCCGGCGGGATCTGCGCGATCCCATTCTTGCCGACCGGCCCGTCGGAACCATTGCCAACCGGTGGGGCTTTGTCGATGCAGCGCACTTCAGTCGCATCTTCCGCAGTGCCTACGGACAAACGCCGAGCGCCTACCGACTGGGCTGAACAACGGGCATCCGACCACCACGCTCCCAGCATCAGCTAGAGCCCGCGCATCACCGCGATCAGTACCGTACCGCAAGCTGTGCACGCTTAGACAAGACCGCTGCCCGCGACGACAACCCCTTGCCGAGTGATTGATGCCACAATCGAGACATCTTTTATTCTCCCGTCGGAGGTTTTAATGACACAGCAACGAGCACTGCAAACTCCACCTAGCACAGAGACTCAAGGCTTAAGCCGCCGGACTCTGGGCGTTCCTGCCCTTGTTTTCATGATCATTGCCGCGTCGGCCCCGCTGACTGTAATCGCCGGCGGCACACCCAGCAACTTCGCCGTTACCGGTGTGGTGGGAATTCCGGCGTCCTTTCTGCTCCTTGGGGTCTGCCTGGCAGTCTTTGCGGTCGGCTACTCGGCAATGAGCGCCCACATCCGCAACGCCGGGGCCTTCTACGCATACATTGCCCAGGGGTTGGGACGGGCGGCCGGAGTCGGCGCGGCGTGGGTGGCGCTGGTCGCCTACAACGCCATGCAGATCGGCATTTACGGCCTGTTTGGCTTCGCGTCCGCCTCGTTCATCGGCAGCAAGATCGGCACCGAAGTTCCATGGTGGCTGACCGCCGCCGTCGGATTCTTGATGGTCGGCTGGCTCGGCATCAACAAGGTGGATCTGTCGGTCAAAGTGATCGCCGTTCTGGTGGGTCTGGAATTCCTGGCTGTCATTGTGTTCGACATTGTCGCCTTGGCCGTGCAGCCGGAAGGTATCTCGGCAGCGGGCCTGGCCCCATCGAACCTGTTTACTGCAGGAGTGGGCGCAGCTTTGGCGTTCAGCATTGCCGGATTCATGGGCTTCGAGTCGGCCGCCATCTACAGTGAGGAGGCCAAAGATCCCAAACGTTCGATCGGGCGGGCTACGTTCATCGCCATTGCCGTCATCTCACTCTTCTACGCGTTTTCGGCCTGGGCAACAACCATCGCAACAGGGCCTAGCCAGGTTGTCGCTCAATCCCAGGAATTCGGCCCCGACCTGCTCTTCGTCTTTCTGAGCGCGCACGCGGGTACTGTCGCAGCGGACATCACGCAGGTCCTGTTCATCACGAGTCTTCTGGCCGCTCTCATTGCCTTTCACAACGCCGTAGCGCGGTATGTCTTCTCGCTGGGACGGGAAGGAGTCCTCCCAAGGCGGCTGGGTTACGTCGGTCCGCAAAGCCATGCTCCCGTTGCCGGCTCGCTCGTCCAATCCGCGCTTGCCCTGGTGATGCTGTTCATTTTCGCCGTCGCTGGCAACGGGTCCGAGCTTGGCCCGCTGTATCCTGTCCTGACCTTCTTTACCTGGCTGACGAACACCGGGGCATTCGGTCTTGTCCTGCTGCTCGTCCTGATTTCGCTGGCCGTCATCGGATACTTCCGCAGGCACGGTGAAGGATATTCAGTCTGGACGCGTATCGTCGCTCCGGCACTCGCTGCCGCACTCCTGGGCGCCGTATTCGTCATGATCGTTGTCAACTTCGATGTACTCATAGGCACCGAGGGAACGTCACCGCTTTCATGGATCCTGCCCGCAGTCGCGTTGGTGCCCGGCGTACTCGGAGTGCTCTGGGGACTGTATCTGAAAAGTGCCAGGCCACAGGTTTACAGCGGCATCGGTAGCGGCGGAAACGGGGATGACTAGGCTGGCGTTTGCCAGCCAGAGTACAACACAATCACGGCGTTAAACAGAAGAACCGGGGCTGCAGAGGTTGGGGGCTGTGCAGCGCCGGTTTTTCCGTCTCAGGCCTCTCGTTCAAAGACCCGGGATCAAACGAAGCGGGCTTCTTCCCAAGCTCGGCTTCCTCCCCTAGCCTATGGACTGGTGCAGAAAACTGCGATGGGGAGAACTACCCATCGTGTCAGCTTGACCTCTGGAGGAATGCTGGCACGAAAGTAGCAGCGCCAGATCCAGCACTCGAATAAGGAGCCTCCATGCCGGCTCACGCGAGATCCGGGCAGCCACGGCGCCAGACCACCATGCTGCGCATCGCCACGATGAACGTGCTTTCCCCCTCCCACGCCCATTGGCCGGTCCGGAGTCCGCTGCTCAAGGAATGTTTATCACGGTTGGAAGCTGACGTATACGCCCTGCAGGAAATCGATGCCACCGGAACCCATGACGCGGCTGCCGAACTCGTTGGATCCGGGTACATCATGCGGCACACCAGGACTGCTCCTGAAGGCACAGGTGCTGTGATTGCTTCCCGCTGGCCCATCGTCGTGCTCCATGAGCTGGACTTGGATGTTTCACCACGAACCTCTGCAGACAGTTGGTACTCGGCCGTGATTGCCGAAATCCACGCACCAGTTCCTTCGGGCACGTTCCTCATGGTCCATCAGAAACCCGTGTGGCAGTTCGGCTACGAACGTGAACGTGAGCTACAGGCAGTGGCGACCGCACGCGACGTGGAAAGACTGCTGGACAGCGCAGACCACCATGTCATACTCGCCGGAGACTTCGACGCCGCACCGGACGCTGCCAGCATCAGGTTCTGGACCGGCCTGCAGTCTTTGGAAGGAATCAGCGTCGCCTATCAGGACTCCTGGACCGTAAAGCATCCGCATGAACCCGGCCACACCTTCAGCCCGCGCAACGTCCTGGTCCGCAACGGCGACATGCCGTTGGACCCCGGCCGGCGGATCGATTACATCATGAACCGGTGCGGCGTCCATGGACCGTCGCTAGCCGTAGCCCAGTGCAGGCGGATAGCGGAGCCTGACGCGGCAAGGCAGCCTAGTGGTCACTACGGCCTGTGCACGGACTACCAGACTCCCATGCGGCCCGTTGGCACTCCGCCTGCGTAGCACGAGGACGCAGGACTGCACCTGTACCGTCAGGGATGCAACCATCCGCGGTGCCAGACTAAAGGCGGGCTGGCTGCTACGTGGAGATCCGCAACAGCCCGCCCGCCTTCATGGCCCGAGGGCTTCTAGTTCTGGCGAGCCTCAGGATGCTTCTGCAGGTATTCCCGGTGCGCTTCTTCCACGCGCAGGTTGGCGCCCTTGGTTTCCTTGACCACGGACACCGCCACCAGCGAGATCACAGATAGCACCGCGATGTAGATTCCGATGGAAATGGTGGTGCCGGTCCACCCCAGCAACAACTCAGCGATCATCGGAGCGAAGGCGCCACCCAGAATCGCGCCGATCGCGTAACCGATCGAGACACCGGAGTAGCGAACGTTGGCAGGGAACATCTCCGCGTACAGTGCCGACTGGGGACCATAGGAGAGGCCGAGCCCGATGGTCAGCACAAAGGCCGCCACAGTGAACCAGATGATGCTGGCGGTGTCGATCAGCAGGAACATCGGAACGGCCCACAGCAGAACCCAAACGTAGCCGATCTGGAAAGTGCGGATTCGCCCGATCTTGTCGGAAAGGATGCCGCCATACATGGTAAAGGCCAGCCAGCCGAACGCTGCCAAGGTGCTCGCCAGCAGCACGGCGGAGCGGTCCATGCCCAGCCCGCCATCGGCGATTTCTTTGGTTGCGTAGGAGGCGAAGAAAGCGATCAGCAGGTAGCCGGCAGCGTTGTTGGCAATGAAGATCAATGCCGTCAGGATGACTTCTTTCCAGTTGTGCTTGAACAACTGGCCCAGAGGGGCAGCAGATTCCTTCTTGCGCTCCTGCATCTCCTTGAAGACAGGGCTCTCATCGACTGTCCGGCGAATCAGATAGCCGACAACAATCAGTACCACGGAGAACAGGAACGGAATACGCCAGCCCCAACTCAGGAAGGCCTCCTCCGTCATGAACGTGGTCAAGAGCCACATAACACCGGTGGCCAGGATCATCCCGCAGGGAACACCGATCTGGGGGAAGGCGCCGAAGAAACCACGCTTGTTGCGTGGAGCATGCTCCACAGACATCAGAGCGGCACCGCCCCATTCCCCGCCCGCTGAGAAGCCCTGCAGGATCCGGAGGAAGACCAGGAGGATCGGAGCCCAGATACCAATCTCCGCGTAAGTCGGCAGGACACCGATGAGGGTGGTAGCCAGACCCATCAGCAGCAGGGTAAAGACCAGCATAAGCTTGCGCCCCAGCCGATCGCCCAAATGGCCGGCAACGATGGCACCCAGCGGCCGGAAGAGGAAGCTAATGCCCAGCGAGGCCCAGGCCACAATCTGGGCTAGGCCCGCACTCTCCTGCGACAGCGGGGCGAAGTACAGGCCGGCGAGCACCATGCCGGCCGCCTGGGCATAGATAAAGAAGTCGTACCACTCGATGGTGGTGCCGACCAGCGTTCCGGCTAGAACCTTCCGCTCCTCGTGCCGTGTAGCGGGAGGAAGGTTGTCTGCCAGTTCTTCTGACGTTGACATGAGAAACTCCGATTGTCCGAACGGGAACATTACTTACAGAACGGTCGGTAATGTGACTCTGGCAATATTACACGATGGTGACTTGGGGCACAGTCCGAAGCCTAACGATTAGGCAACGGCGCTTCAGTGCCCGCAGTGCCGACAGGAGCTAGCAGCATTCCACGCAACGGGTCCACCGGCCTCCGGCCAAAAGGGGAGGTTCAGGCCGAGGAAGAAGGCGCTCTTGACGATCGCATTAGCAACAACCTGATGCGCCACAGCGCACCGGCACCGGGTTACGCCTCGCCGGGCATTGCACGGCTACCGCCGGCAGGATGATGCGCTCGATCGGCACGAAGAGGCCCTCGAAGACACGACGCTGTCCTTCTCATCGAAGCGCGGCCATTCATCATAATGCTTGGTGTGCAGCAATGCACTGCACCGCATTGCCCGCACACCCCTGCCCATCCGTTCTATATTTGAACATCACGTCCCGATATAGAACAATGTAGGAATATGAGCGCAGACACAATTCCCTGTGCAATGGTTCTCTCCGACGGAAAATAGGATGGGCTGATGAGTGAGGCTCGTATTTCAACACCAGCGGTTCCCGCTGGTGTCTCGGCGCGCGCGGAGGGATCAGCCAAAGCGCCCGCCCACTCGCAGACTTTGTCCCGCGGGATTCGAGCTCTTGAGATATTGGCCGAGGCACGGTCGCCGATGACGATCGCGGAACTCTCGGAGGCTCTCGGCGTCCACCGGTCGATCGCCTACCGGATTCTACGTACGCTGGAGGACCATTCGCTGGTGCTGCGTGATTCGGCCGGGCGAGTTCAGGCCGGACCGGGTCTGGCTGCACTGGCCCGCGGGGTCTCACGTGATCTTCAATCGGCAGCGCTTCCGGAGCTGACTGCCCTGGCTAATGGACTGGCCATGACGGCGTTCCTCGCCGTATGGGACCAGCGAGACTGCGTCACGCTTATCACGGTGGAACCGCGCCATGCTTCAGCCACCTTGGCCCAGCGGCCGGGCACGCGACACTCCTTCAGCGCAGGCGGTCCGGGTATCGCCATCCAGTCCGCCCTAACCGAAGAGCAATGGGAACAACTGGCCTCGGGACAGGCGTACCGTCCCGAGGCCAGGAAAGCCCGCGAAGTCGGCTACAGCGTCAGCCACGAGGAAGTCATACCGGGAACCTCCTCGGTGGCGGCGCCTATCCGCATTCCGGGACAGTTGCCGGCTGCGGTCGCCGTCGTTTACGTCCGAACTGACAAGCCGGAGGCTGAGTTGGGGGCAGAATTGATCCGGGCAGCTGCCGCAATAGAGGACGAACTCCGCTGACTACCTCCGGTTGCGGACCAGCATGGCACCGAGAAGGCTCACGGCCAGCATAGCCACGGACGCGGCGGCCGCAACCACGAAGGCACCCTGGTAGCCCGATGTTTCGGCAATCGCCCCGGCAACTCCGGAGCCGAGGGCCGAGCCGAGCACTACCCCGCTAGCCAGCAGGGTCATAACGGTGCCCAGCCGCTCGTCCGGAGCGACCTTTCCCCCGATGGTGAAGATCGTGACCATCGTGGGTCCGACGGGCAGCCCCACGAGCAGCAGTACTACGAGCATCGGCACCACTTCAGTTGGCAGGAACAGCAGCAGGCTCAGGACGGCCATTGCTGCGGCGCTAGCGATCCAGCGTGAGGCATGGGAAAACGTCTCCGACCAGTATGCGACAGACAACGCCGTCACAGCGGAACTCAGTCCGAGCACGGCATAGAGCAGGCCTGCCGTGTCCGCCGCGCCAAAGCTACCGCCGAACGCATTCAAAGCATTCTGGGTGGCGCCGAAGAACGTCCCCATGGCAATCATCCCGGCCACAGGAATAATGACAACTCCCCAGTTCACCGGGGTCTTCCGCGCCGCGGCCGCTGCCTGCGGGTGCCGTTCAACCAGCTTCGGGGTCACTGGTTGGACGCTGCGGTAGGTCGGGTGGACGGCGAAGGCCGAAACCATCACGATGGTCAGGGTTGCCGCCAGCGCAAACGGCAGCCAGGGTGCTACCAAGGCCGCCAGCAGTCCCACCAGTGCCGGCCCCAGCACGAAGGTCAGCTCGTCGGCAGTACTTTCGTAGGACAGGGCCGTATCGAGTTCCTGCTTGTTGTTCCTCGTCATCGCCATCCACCGCACGCGCGCCAGCGGACCCACTTGCGGGCATGTGGCTCCCATAAGCAGAGCAGCGCCGAGGGCGAAAAAGATTTCCGGCCCGGCGAAATTGGCGGTGAGGTAGGCTGCGGCAAGGACGAGGCCAATGCTCAGTGTGTGGGCAACAGCCGAAATCAGCAGGACCGGGCGTTGGCCCGCCCGGTCGGCGAAATATCCGATCGCCGGAGCGCCGATGGCGGATCCGACGCCGACTGCGCCGGCGGCGAAGCCACCGATTGCGTAGGAACCGCTAACGGCGGTGAGCAGAGTCAGCGCTCCCACCGTGAGCATGGCCAAGGGTAGCCGTGCGAGGAAGGAAATGGGCAGGAAGCTTGGTCCCGCCAAGGCTGGCAGGCGGGCGTAACGGCCGAAAATGCTGCCTGATGATGATACTTCCGGCACGTCGCCCGTGGCCTCAGCCGCTGGGGCGTTGGGAGTTGGGGTGGAGTCCGCACTTCGTGTCATGTCATTTTCCGATAGCAAGAACCGCGCATCGTCCCGCCTCCCGATGCGCCCAACCCGGATAACGGCATAATCCTACACCGGTTGCAGGATGGGTGATTCCGCCGTCATCATCCGCACGGTGGAGCCATCGCGGCCTTTGCTGATCTGCAGCTGCGCTCCGATGCGCTGCTTCATTTCGGCCACATGGCTGACCAGTCCTACGACCCTGCCGCCGTCACGGAGGCCTTCGAGGGCGTCCATCACCTGTTCAAGCGCCTGTTCGTCGAGGCTGCCGAATCCTTCGTCCACAAAGAGAGTTTCGATATCGACTCCGCCTGCCTCAGCCTGGACCACATCCGCCAGCCCCAGGGCAAGGGCAAGCGATGCCATGAAGGATTCACCGCCAGAGAGCGTCGAGGTATCACGGCGTTGTCCGGTCCATTCGTCACTGACGTGGAGCCCGAGACCCGACTTCTTGTTGCCCGACTTCGAGTCGTCATGGACGAGCCGGTAACGTCCGTCCGTCATGGCATTCAGGCGTTCCGACGCCGCCGCGGCGATCTGCTCGAGCCGGGCAGCAAGGACGTAGGTGGTGAGCGTCATTTTCCGTTCATTTTCGCCCAGGCCACGGACCGTGTCGGCAACAGACTGCACCAGCTCGAAACGTGCCCGGACCGGCTCCAACGATACTGCTGCTGCCTCCAGCCGCCGGCAATAGTCGAGCAGCTGTTCCGCGGACTCCCGCAGCACACCGTGCCGCACGGCCGCGGCCTGCAGCTCCGTTTCCATAACCAGCGCCTTGTGCCGTAGATCCTCCAGCTCCGCTTCGTCCGGCAACGGTTCCCCATCAGTTTGGGCTTGCCGAGCACGGGCGACGCGGTCCGAGGCCTGCAGCAGTTCGATCCGCTGGCCAAGGGAGGCATACGCACGGTCCTGCAGCTGGGCCTGTTCCAGCTCGCGGGCCGGAAGGAGCGCGGCCAGGACATCCGCTTCCGAGCCAAATTCCGAACCGGCTATGGCGTCCTCAAGCTCACTGCTGCACCGTTCCAGGGTTGCCAGCGCGTACGAGTACTCCCCCAGCGACTGACGGCATTGCTTGAGCAGGCCGTCCAGTGCGGTCAAGCCCTCCGCCAGCTCCTGCAGTGTGCCGCCCGACGGGAGAACCGATGCAATCTTCTGCTCCAGTTGGTCGGCCTGCCGCGCCGCGGCCTCGGCATCCGAGCGGGCACCGGCAGCAGCGACAGCCAGTTCCGCTCCTTGGCTCAACAGCGCCGCGAGCTCGTCCCGGCTCTTTTCGATCAGACCGCGCAGACGCTCGCGGTTTTGTGCGGCCTCCTGTGCCTGGCCAAGGAGCTCCTGCAGGTCGCGGACAGCGGCAGCAGCCGCTTCCGGTTCGGTTTCCCCGCCTTGGGCCGCCAGGGCCGCCAACTTATTCCCGAGGGCAGCAAAACTTTCCTGCGATTTCGCGTAGGCAGTCTCGGCCTGGGCATGCTCCCGACGGGCTGCGGCTTCCTCTTCCCGGCTGACCATGGTGTCGCTGTCTGCTGTTGCCAGCCGCGGATGTTCGTCCGATCCGCAGACCGGGCACAATTCACCCTGTTCGAGTGTGTGGGCGAGCTCAGCGGCTGATTGCTCCAGCCGCCGCTCCAGAAGGTCGAGCCAGTGCTGTTTCAACTGCAGTTGCAGTGCATTGGCTTCATCGCGCACCCGCCTGGCAGAGTCAGCCCGGGCGCGGCAGGCGCCGTAGGCGGACACCGTTTCCGCGACCGCCTCTGCCTCTTTCAACTGCTGCCTGAGCCGTTCGACGTCCGAGTCCGTGCCGTCGGCGGCGGCCAGGTCGACGGCGAATTGTTCGCCGGCAGCGCGGGTAGCTTCTGCCTCCGCATCTACCTTTTCGTAGCGGCGGTCAAGCTGATCCGCAGTTTGCAGCAGCCTCTCCGCCTGGGCCCTGGCCTCCTTCAGACGGGCTTCCTCAGGTAAGAGCACGCGGATTCTGCCCAGTTCATGGCCGATGGTGCCTGCAGCAGTTTCGATCAATGCCTGGGCCCGGTCGGCTCCCGTAGCCGGCAGTTCCAGCTTCCCGGATGCGAAATCGGGCGCGTAAATGCCGCATAGCGGATGGCGCGCTGCGCGTTCGAATGCTGTCTGTGCCGCGTGGAGACTGTCCCCGGTCCTGGATGAAGCCTGGTCCCGGTGCCGGATGCTGGATTGCAGCAGTTCCGCGGCCCGGTGGGACGTAAGTACCTGGGCGCGCCGGCTGGATCCGTTCGCCCCTGCCGTCTGCTCCGCTTCCAGACTCTGCAGGAGAAGCCAGTCCGCGTGGTCGGCCAGGCGCATTTCCTGACGCGCAATGCCGCTCCTGAGTTCTTCGAGTGTCCTGCGGCCGCTCCCGACGGCGTCCTCTGCCTCCTGCGCGAGCCGCTCGACGGACGAGTGCAGATGCTGCAGCTTCTCGGCGGCCGGTGCACTGTCCTCCGGCAGTTGTTCCGGCGTCAGGTGACGGTTCGCTTCTTCCTCCGCACGGCGCAGCAGGTGTCCCAGCTCCGATTCGGCGGTTGAAAAAGCAGCCCGTGCCGCGGCGGCGTCTGCAGCCAGGAATTCCTCGATCAGCTCATAGCGGTCCGTGTCGAACAGACGCTGCAGCAGCGGACGCCGCTCTTTGGCATCCGCCCTGAGGAAAGCCGCGAATTCGCCCTGGGGCAGCATCACCACTTTGGTGAACTGGTCGAGGCTCATGCCCAGCACGTCGCCAAGTTCGATGGCGGCTTCGTCATTCCTAGCCGATTTGTCGATCCAACTGCCGTCGACGAGTTCGCGCAGAAGGGTACGCGCCTGTTCGGTAACACTGCCCTTGCTTGACCTGGCGGAGGGCCGGTCCCATTGCGGCGAGCGCGTCACTTCAAAGCGGCGGCCCCGGGCGCTGAACTCACACACTACTTCCGGTGCCAAGGCCGGGTCCGCGTGGTCGCTGCGCAACCGTTTGCCGCCCTGCCGGGCACCGGGAACGGATCCGTACAGGGCGAAACATACCGCATCCAAAATGCTGGTCTTGCCTGCGCCGGTCTTGCCGTTGAGCAGAAACAGACCGTGGGCACTGAGCTCATCAAAATCCACGCTCTGGCGTTGCGCGAACGGGCCGAAGGCCTGGATCTCCAGCCGGTGCAGCCTCATGCCGACACCTCCGCGGCTTGCACCTTGGCCAGGGTTTCCATCAGCAAACCTCGTTCCGCATCCCCCGCTGACCGGGACCGTACATGGTCAAGAAAACCGCAGCAGACCTCCAGATCATCCTGTGCTTTGGCGATACGTTCGCTGTAGGTCAGGCGGTCCGTCCGTGGGCCTCCTTCCGGCTCGAAAGCGAGGACAAGCGTATGGGCGAAACGGGCGCGGAGCCGTTCCATCGCTTTCAGCGGCCGCTCGGCATCCGTAACCGTGATCTGGCAGTAGGAATCTTCTGCCGCGGCATGTTTGTCGGATTCCAGCAGGTCCGCCATGCTGCCGCGCAGCACGGCGAGCCGGCGCCCGGTGTCCCAACTGACGTTCTCGGCGCCCACAAGGCCGCCCCGGTCAAATTCAAGCAGGATACCGCCCTTGTGGTGGCCGGCTTCGGAAAACGAATATTGCAGGGGCGAACCGGAATAGCGCACCGATGCGCTCAGCTCCTGGCGCCCGTGCAGGTGGCCCAGCGCCACATAGTCGAGGCCATCGAAGAGATCCAACGGGACTGCCCCTACTCCACCGATGCTCAGGTCCCGCTCGCTGTCCGAGGTCAATCCGCCGCTGGCGAAGGTGTGTGCCATGACCAGCGAGCGGATCGGCCCGCGTGCCGTGCGGCGCTCCAGATCCTGGTGGATACGTTCGAGTGCGGCACGCATCACGGCAGTGTGCGTGGGCGCGGCTGCCTCCAGTTCCTCTGCCGTCAGCCGCGGCTCCAAGTATGGAATGCCGTAAACGGCCAGGGTGGCGCCGTCCAGCTCAAGTTCCACTGGGGTGGCCAGTTCGGCAATCCGGGTCCGCAGGTGGACGCCGCCGTGGGCCAGAATAGCGCCGCCGAAGCCCAGGCGCGAGGCCGAGTCATGGTTGCCGCTGGTCAGGATGATCCTGGCGCCGGCCGACCGGATTCTGGACAGCGCGTCCGAAAACATCGTCACGACGTCCACCCCCGGCAGGGCACGGTCATACACATCCCCGGCAATGAGCACGACATCCACGCTGTGTTCCCGGACCGTATCCACCAGCTGGTCGATGAAGTGCTGTTGCGCTCCAAGCATGCCGACGCCGTGGAAAGACCGGCCAAGGTGCCAGTCCGATGTGTGCAAAAGCTTCATGGCTTCAAAGCTACCTGCCGGCTCTGACAGTTTTTCGCAGACCTGCCGTTATCCACAGGTGTCCTTTTACACAGCTGTGTCCCGCCCCTGCGGCAGGGACGGGACACAGCTACTCAAAGCAGGCGGCGGGAGCGCCTTACTCGGTGGAGTCCTTGCGGCCGGCGTCCTTGGGAGCCGGTTTCTGGTCGAAGAAGTCGCGGGCTTCGGCGGCACCGAGATCATCCCGGCCAGGCTTGCCGTCAGCAGTCTTCTTGTCGTCTTCGACGGAATCTACCACCGCATTGCCCCCGGCGACGCCTTCGCCGGCTGTGGTGCCCGTAGCCGTACCGGCAACGGAACCGGCAGTGGAGGTATCGGCAGCAGCCGAAGCCTGCCGTCCGGTGTCGTCCGCATTTTTCGTCTTGACGGCAGGCACGGTTTCAGCACTGCGGTACAGCAGTCCGGCAATCACGGCGCCCAGCAGCGGGGCGACCCAGAACAGCCACAGCTCGCCCAGGGCGGCCGGCTCGGCAAAGTAGACCGCGGCGGTGGAGCGTGCCGGGTTCATGCCTGCGTTGGAGATCGGCAGCAGGGCGGCGGTCAGCACGGCGAAGGCCAGGCCCACGGCGTAGGGAGCGCTGCGCAGGCGGTCGCGCGAAGAGGTGGCACCGAGGTAAATGGCCACGAGCATCGCGGTGCCGATCGTTTCCGCGAGGAAGACGCCGGCCATTGTGAAGCCGAGGTCTTCGCCGGAGGCATACCCATTGGCCACGGAGGAGAATACCTGGGCGGCCTGGGATCCCACCGGGTGGCTGCGCATGATGACCCACAGCACGACGGCGGCCAGCGATGTCCCGACCAGCTGGGCGATGATGTACGGCAGAACGTTTTTCCAGCTGGTCCTGCCCGCGAGCGCACTGCCCAGCGTGATCGCCGGGTTGAACTGTCCGCCGGAGATGTGGCCGAATGCCAGCATGCCGGCGATCACGGCCAATCCGAACCCGAACGGTACGGCGAATCCGCCCTGCGGGTTGAACATGCCGATGCCCAAGGCACCGAAGAACAACAGAAAGGCACCCGCAATCTCGGCGGCGATCCGCGCCGACATCCCATAGCCCTCCCCGAGCCGGGGAGGCAGCTCCCTCACGGCCGGCGGTGCGGGACGTGGCTGGGGGTTCTCAGCCTGCTCTGTCGACATCTGGTTATTACCTCCTTGGGCCGGTACTGGACCGGCGTCCGATCACAAAACGACTACAGCGTTTCACCTGATGCTGGGAAAATGCTGAACGTTCGCTGAACGGCTTGGACAATGCGTGTTGAAGCCCTGCCCCGGCCAACCGGTGATGGGGCACGGATAAGCTGGAGGGGTGACTACCAACTTCGCTTCCCGCGTCCGTGGCTGCCTGCTGGGCGGTGCCCTCGGCGACCAATTGGGCTATGCCGTTGAGTTTTCCCGCTGGGACCAGATCCAGGAACGTTTCGGCCCGGAGGGGCTGCGGGATTTCTCCCAGCTGGATTCCCCGGGCCATATCTCGGACGACACGCAGCTCACCCTTTATACAGTAGACGCCCTGGTGGAGGCGCTGGAATGGGCCAACGGCGGCACTGCCGCCGACGAGACGGCACTCCTGTGGCTGGCCTATCTGCGCTGGTACGCCGGCCAGGAAGGCGCTTTTCCCGAGTCGGCCCCGGAGCCGGCCCCGCGCTGGATCGACGCCCAACCGGTTCTCAAGCAGCGCCGCGCCCCGGGCAAGGCATGTTTATCGGCGCTCGCCACGGGCGATATGGGGACGCTTGCCCGCCCGCTGAATCCCCGGTCCAAGGGCTGCGGATCCGTGATGCGCTCCGCCCCTTTCGGGCTGCTGCCGTTCGTCACGCCGGAGACGGTGTACACCTTTGCGGTCAACGGCTCGGCCCTGACCCATGGCCACCCGGCAGCCCACCACAGCGCCGCGGCCTTCGCCTCCCTCATCCGGCTGCTGGTCCACGAGAACGCCGAACTCTCCGACGCCGCAGCTGCCATACTCACCCGCGCCGAACAGGAAACATCTGCCCCCGAGCTCGCCGCCAGGCTCCAAGCGGCCATCGGCCTGGCGGAGCAAGGCGTGGTGGCGCCGGCGGAACTCACCGCAGCGCTGGGTGAGGGCTGGGTCGCCGAGGAGGCACTCGCCGTCGCGCTTTATGCGGTCCTGGTTACCGAAGGGAGTACGACGCCGGAAGAGCACTTCCGCAGCGCCCTCGCCATAGCCATTAATCACGACGGCGACAGCGACTCCACCGGGAGCATCACGGGGAACATCCTCGGGGCTTTCTACGGGGAGGCGGCGCTGACCCGGTCCTGGGTTGATGCGGCAGAAGCGCCGGAGGTGGTCCTCGACATGGCGGCCCGCTTCCTGGCCCAGACCGAGGCGCCGGCGTAAGCAGCCGGAGCGGCCGATACGCTGGTTTCATGAATCAGGACTGGATCCCCAACGCATTGCCGCCCTTGCACGGAAAAACGGTGGTCGTCACCGGCGGAAACGCGGGCCTGGGTTATTTCACCTCGGAGCAGCTGGCCGCAGCAGGCGTCAAGGTCGTCATCGCCGCGCGGAATCCGCAGAAAGCCAAAGCTGCCATCACCGCGATCAAGGCCCGCTGTCCGGAAGCAGCCGTGACCTACCAGCATCTGGACCTGGCGAGTCTGGCCTCGGTGCGGCACGCGGCCGCGCAGCTTTCGGAGCTGGAGCATATTGACAGTCTCGTAGCCAATGCCGGCGTCATCGGGTCTCCGCTGCGGCAGAACACTGCGGATGGCTTCGAGCTCCAGTTCGGCACGAACCACCTGGGCCATTTCGCGCTGGTCGCCGAATTGATGCCGGCGCTGGCCGCTCACGGCAGCCGGATTGTTCATGTGGGCAGCGTCAGCCACCGCTGGGTGAGGCCGGACTTCACCACGGCGGCACATCCCCGCAAGTACTCGAGCTACCACTCCTACGCCCTGTCCAAGCTGGCGGTCATGAGTTTCGGTTTTGAACTGGCGCACCGGCTGGAATTGCTGGGCTCCCCGGCCACCTCGGTGGTGGCCCATCCCGGCTACTCCCGCAGCATGTTCACTCCGCACCGGCCCGGCGTGGCTACCTATCGGCCCGCCCCGGGTATGCAGCGGCGGTTCAGCCGCCCCTTCGCCCAAGGCAAGGACGCCGGCGCCTGGCCGCTCGTGCGCGCCGCCGTGGACGACGAGGTCCGCAACGGGGACTACTGGGGGCCGGACGGGCTATTCCAGCTCAGGGGCCAGCCCGCGCTGGTGCGGCCGCAGGCCCATGCCTTGGAACGGAACGCCGCGTCAAGGCTGATCGATCTCTCCCAGGAGCTGACCGGGTTCCGGCTGGATCTTTAGCCCGGTCAGGAGCTAGTGGACGGCCATTCGCCGCCGAGCATCTGCAGGAACTCCCCCTCGGAGAGGACCTCGACCTGCTGGCCGCGCCCGTGAAGCGCCAGGACCTTCTGGGCCTTGGTGGTAATCCGGCCCCGCTTGAGGTCCGCCGCGACGAAGCCATCCCCCACGACCAGGACACTCGTCTTGCGCGTTACGGTGCTGGCCGGCTGGGCGCCGAGTGCGGCCGCCCGGATCTTGGCCTGCTGGCGTTCGATCCCGAGGTTGCCGGTGAACACAATGGTTTGGCCGAACAGCGGGTGCGTCTCGTCCGCCTCAGGATTGGCCGGCGGATTGGTGCCTTCCTGTGACCAATAGGTCCAGGCGGTACTCGGCGCCGCTCCCCCGGCTGTGCCGGCGAGTTCCTGGCGGTTGCGGGCGTTGACTGTTGGTTTGGAGAGGCCGTCGCGGCCCGGGACGTATTCCTGCAGCCGCGACGCCGGCAGCTGCATGGCGACCAGAAGTTCGGCAATGCTGGCCGCCGAGTTCCGGGCAGCAATGTCGACCATGATACCGGCGCACGCCCGGGCATCGGCGACCGCATCGTGATGGCTCAGCAGCGGAACGCCGGCGGCTTCGGCGACGAACGGCAAAGAATAGGACACCAGCGAGTAGCTGCGCCGCGAAAGAATGACGGTGCACGCGTAGTCATAGGCGGGCCCGGAGAGCTCCGAGACTTCCAGCGCCGACCGGATCACGCCCATATCGAACGCCGCATTGTGTGCCACCAGGACATCCGCACCAATAAAGCCGGCCATCTCGGGAAAGATCTCCCCGAACCGCGGACTGCCGGCGACCATATCAGCGGTGATGCCATGGATCTGGACGTTGCGGGGATCGAAGTGGTCGAAGCCCTCCGGCGGACGCATCAGCCAGGAGGCTTCTTCCACCACCTGCCCGTCACGGACCTTGGTCAGGCCAACAGAGCATGGAGAGCCCCTGAACCCGTTTGCTGTCTCAAAGTCTATGGCCGTGAACTCGATTCCCACGCCCTCAAGAGTACCGGCCCGCCAGGACAGTTCCTGCCATAAACACGACGCGGCTGCCGGCACCAAGGCCGGCAGCCGCCGTCGTTATTTTGGGTGTCGCTGGCAGCTCTGCTTCCTACGGCTCGGCCCGGCGCAGGGTGAGGTAGGAGCCCGCGGCGAGGACGGCGCAGAAGAGTGCAACCCAGCCCGAGACGCTCAGCGGCGTCTGCGCCACGAACCACGCGCCGACCGCGGGCCACCAGCCCTGCCATGTGGTCAACGCCACCAGGCCCAGCAGCGCCAAGGCAATCGCAATCCAGACGATCAGCATGCCCGTGGCCCGCCAGCGTTTGTAGACGGTGGCGAACCAGAAGCCGACCATGAACAGGGCCAGCATGGCGATGAAGTAAAACAGGATCTGGACTACGCCGTGGCTGCCGGCAATCCAGCCCAGGGCATAGAGCTGCCCGTTCTGGCCCCAGCCGTTGGTCGCTACCTCGACCAGACCGAGTATGTAGTACAGGACGCTGATGGCCAGGGCGACGACGGCGAACAAGCCGACGGTGCCCAGATAGAACGTCCTGCGGCTGACGCTCATAGCCTGCGAGAACGGGAAGGTGAGGGTCAGCGACTGGATCCCCAGGGCCAGGAAATACCACATGACAGCCTGCGCAGCCCCGGAGTACACGGTGGACTCGCTGTCCGGAATCAGCGCCCAGATGGCGTAAGTGACCAGGAAGGCTCCCGCCATGATGACCGCAGGGATGCCCAGGAAGGTCCACTTATTGATGAGCTGCATCCTGGCGACGTTAGCAATGCGGTTCATGGTGAGACCTCCAGTTCGGTAGCCGCCCCGTTCATAGACAGTTCGGCGCCAGCGCCCATGGTCCGGCGGACGATGAGTTGCTGCAGGGATACCGGCGCCACTTCCAGGCCGAGCTCCGCCGCTTCGGTCCGCTCGGCTACGCTCAGCCGGCCTTCAACGGTGACCGAAGCCAGCGAGGCCAAAGACTCCCGGTGCAGGATTTCACGGCCGGCGGTAAAGGCAGCGACCCTGGTGCCCGTGCCGACTACGGTGAACGCCGAGCCGCGGATGGCCTCGGCGTCGTCGTCGATCATGATCTTGCCTTTGTCGATCACGATCACGTGCTCAAGCAGGTTCGCCACCTCATCGATCAGGTGCGAGGAAAGAATGATGGTGCGCTGA
Source organism: Arthrobacter sp. B055-34 (assembly GCF_059090425.1). Lineage (NCBI taxonomy): Bacteria > Bacillati > Actinomycetota > Actinomycetes > Micrococcales > Micrococcaceae > Arthrobacter > Arthrobacter sp. B055-34. Next base: position 47,072 of record NZ_JBNHFQ010000009.1, on the reverse strand, counting down.
TGCTCCGAATAATCCTCGACAAGCCGGTCGTAGAAAATCTGCCGGGCCACAGCGTCCAGACCCAGGTACGGCTCATCGAAGAAGGTGAGCTCCGCGCGGGACGCCAGACCGATGATGACACCGACCGCGGATAGCTGGCCGCGCGAGAGCTTCTTGATCCGGCGCTTGAGCGGCAGCTGGAAGTCCTGGGCCAGCCGTTGCGCAAAGGCCTTGTCCCAGTTGCGGAAGAACAGCGCGGCCGAGGCGAAGGCCTGTTCGGCGGTGAAATCATCCGGGTACTTCTGCGACTCGCGGATGAAGCAGATCCGGCTCAGGACCCTGTCGTTTTCGTAGGGATGCTCGCCGAAGATCCGGATTTCCCCGGAGGTCTGGAAGCCCTGGGCGGTCAGCACCGACATCAGTGTGGTCTTGCCGGCTCCGTTCCGGCCGAGCAGACCGTAGATCTTGCCGCCGTCGATCTTCATGCTGACGTCGTCGAGGGCCGTGGTGTCTTTGTAGCGCTTGGTGACATTGCGGATTTCGATGATGGTCGAGTCGCCTGGGGCCGTCACTGTGCCACACTCCTTTCACTGGTTTCCGTGTCTGTTTCGCTGCGGCTGAGCATTTGCGCCAGCTGATCCTTGCTGATTCCGAGCTTGCGTGCCTCCCGGGCCAGCGGCTGGACATATTGGCGGAAGAATTCTTCCCTTCGCCTGTCCAACAGCAGAGCCCGGGCGCCCGTGGCTACAAACATGCCTATTCCCCGCTTCTTGTAGAGGATGCCCTCGTCCACCAGCCGGTTGACGCCTTTGGCTGCCGTAGCCGGGTTGATTCGGTAGAAGGCCGCAAATTCGTTGGTGGAAGGAACCTGCGCCTCTTCTGCCAGCGCCCCATCGACAATGTCGTTCTCGATCAGCTCGGCAATCTGCATGAAGATCGGACGTGATTCATCGATCACCTGCCCACCTGCCCTTCCAACCTCCGTTTACCTCGGCGAGGTTAGGGGGTTCATTACTTATGTAACTAACCATACAACACCTCCTGCGCCGGAGGTCAAGAGATGCGGCTGGGGAAAACGGAGCAGAAGCTTAATGAAGTGTTAACACAGGAGCTCTTAGAAGCCGGCGGGCGCAGCGCTACCCTTGACACATGGCTACTCTCACCCCCGGGCCGCAGTGGTATTTGTTCGACTACGGCATGGTGATTTCCACCGCCCCGGAAGAAGCTGACTGGCAGGCGTTGGAAGAGGCGGCAGGCCTGAATCTGCGGCAGGTGGACAGCGCTTACTGGCTGCACCGGCTGCAGTACGACGAGGGGCGGCTCTCCTCGAGAGACTACTGGACACGGGTAGTCGGCTCGGCCGTCTCCGAGGGCAGAGCCATGGAACTGGATTCACTGGACGCCATCCAGTGGTCCCATCTGAATCTGGACACACTCGATGTCCTGGATCTGCTCAGTTCGCGCACCGCTCAGCTGGCAGTGCTGTCCAACATGCCGCTGGCCATGGCAGACGAATTTTCTTCCGCAGCATGGACCCGGTACTTTTCACAGTGCTTTTACAGCTCCAGGATCGGCAAGGTCAAACCCAATCCCGGCGCCTTCCAGCACGTGCTCTCAACGCTGAACGCGGATCCGGCCGCGATCGTCTTCATCGACGACAAGGCCGAAAACATTGCGGCTGCCAAGGCGCTCGGAATGACCACGGTCCATCATGTGCCGGGCACGGACCTGCTGCGCGAGCTCGGACTTTAGCCGCCGGGAGTCGGAGTCAGGAGGCTGAATTCCGGCTGTTGCGGATCTTCACGATCTTGGAAATGAGCCAGTAGGCCGCAAAGATGACCACTGCGGCAATGACGATCTTCTGGAAGATGTCCGCGTACTGCTCCACGAAGTGCCAGTTTTCGCCGAGGTAGAACCCGGCGAAAACAAAGATGGCGTTCCAGATCAGGCTGCCGGCCGTGGTCAGGAGCAGGAACTTCCACACTGGCATTCGTTCGATACCCGCCGGAATGGAAATCAGGGACCGGAAGATCGGGATCATCCGGCCAAAGAAGACCGCCTTGTAACCGTGCCGGTTGAACCAGGCTTCTACCTTTTCGACGTCCTCGACGTCGACCAGCGGGAGTTTGTCAGCAATGGCGTACATCCGCCGGCGGCCCAGCCAAGCGCCCAGCCCGTAGAGCAACCAGGCTCCGAGCACCGAACCGAGTGTCGTCCAGAGCAGTGCCTCGATGAGCGTGAAGTTTCCCCGACTGGCGGTGAAGCCTGCCAGCGGCAGGATAACTTCGCTTGGAAGAGGCGGAAAGAGGTTTTCCAACGCGATAGCCAGACCCGCGCCGGGAGCCCCGATGGTCTCCATCATGTTCACGGCCCACTGGGCCACGCCCGTAAGGTTCGCGGCGGAGTCAGTGGACTGGGCGGAAACGGCAGCGGGGAATTGAATGCTCATGATGCCTTCAAGTGTGCCTTACGCTCCACCGCTTCGCCGAACGGCACGTCTGCACCGTGACGAACCCCACCGCCTCAGCTCAGGGCCTTGACCAGGTGCGGCAGCAGTGCCCGAAAGGCCTGTCCGCGGTGGCTGATGGCGTTCTTTTCCTCCGGCGACAGCTCGGCACAGCTGCGGTCCATGCCCTCGGGCTGAAGGATCGGGTCATAGCCGAAGCCGCCGGCGCCGCGCGGCTCGGTCAGGAGCGTTCCCCGAAGCCTGCCCTCCACCACGGCATCCATGTCGGCCGAGACGACACTGGCCGCACAGACGAAGGATGCCGCACGGTGTTCCGGTCCGATGTCTTCGAGCTGGGCCAGCAACAGCTTCAGGTTGGCGGCGTCATCACCATGCGAACCCGACCAGCGGGCCGAAAAGATGCCCGGAGCCCCGCCGAGGACATCGACTTCGAGGCCGGAATCATCGGCGACGGCGACCAGCCCCGTCGCTGCCGCCACGACCCGCGCCTTGAGCAGGGAGTTCTCTGCGAAGGTGACACCGGTTTCCTTCACATCGGGCACGCCGGCGGTGGCTGCGTCGATGACCTGGGTGTCGACGTCGAGACCCGGAACTTGCCCCCGCAGCAGCTCGCGCAGTTCACGCAGCTTGCCGGGGTTCCTGGTGGCCAGGACCAGACGGGCCGCACCGCCGGGCTGGGTTGAGCCGCTCATGCACTTTCCCCGAGGGTCTCGCGCTGGATCTGTGCGAGCTCGACGGTGCCGGCGAGGGCCAGATCCAGCAGCGCGTTCAGTTCGTCCCGGTCAAACGGCGCGCCCTCGGCGGTGCCCTGGACTTCGACGAACTTTCCGGACCCTGTAACGACGACGTTCATGTCCGTTTCGGCGCGTACATCTTCGACGTAGGGCAGATCGAGCATGGGCACGCCGTCGATGATCCCCACGCTGACGGCTGCCACCGTATCGATCAGCGGCTGGGCGTTGCGGCCCACCAGCTTGTTTTCCTTCGCCCAGCGCAGTGCGTCGGCCAGCGCCACATACGCCCCGGTAATCGCCGCGGTACGGGTTCCGCCGTCGGCCTGCAGGACGTCGCAGTCCAGCACAATCGTGTTTTCGCCCAGGGCCTTGAGGTCAATGATGGAGCGCAGGGAACGGCCGATGAGCCGCGAAATCTCGTGGGTGCGGCCGCCGATCTTGCCCTTGACGGATTCGCGGTCGGAGCGGGTGTTCGTGGCCCGGGGCAGCATCGCGTATTCGGCGGTGACCCAGCCGCGGCCCTCGCCCTTGAGCCAGCGCGGCACCCCTTGCGTCAAGGATGCGGTGCACAGCACGCGGGTGTTGCCGAACTCGATCAGCGCCGAGCCTTCGGCCTGGTTGGACCAGCCCCGGGTAATGCTGATGGGCCGCAGCTGGTCCGGTGCGCGCCCATCGGCACGGACGATGGCGGCGGGCAGGGCGGAGCTCGAGTCAACTGAAGTCATGAATCCAGCTTATCCGCACGGCCACGGCTCAAACGACGTAGCTGACTCCGGCCACGGCTACGGCCAAACCGCCCGAGTAGGTCTCACGGGCTTCCTCGACCGTACGCACGGAGTCGTTCCACACCGGTAAATGGGTCAGCAGCAGCCGGCTGACATTGGCCTTGGTCGCCGCTGCACCGGCCCGCTTTCCCGTCAGGTGGATTCCTTCAATGGCGTCATCGCGGCCCTCATGGTAGGCCGCTTCGCAGAGAAACATATCCGAATCCTGAGCCGCTTCGACCAGGGCGTCACAGCTGTCCGTGTCGCCGGAATAGGTCAGGATCTTGGTGACCGGACCGTTGGGGCCCGGCTCGGTGGCCTCGACGCGCATGGCGTATGCCTCGTCCACGGGGTGGCGCACGGCGTACGGCGTGATGGTGAAGGGCCCCAGCTTGACGCTTTCCCTATCCGTCCAGTTGTGGAAATCGAATTCTTCGTGCATGCCCGGATCCAGTTCGAGACCGTAGGCGGTTGCCATCCGGTCCGCGGTGGCGGCCGGCCCCCACACCGGGATGCGGCCCTTTGACCAGCCGTCCGGATGCCAGCGGACGGCAACATGCAAGCCGCACAGATCCATGCAGTGGTCCGGGTGCAGGTGGCTCAGGAAGACCGCATCGATGTCTTCCAGGTCCATATAACGCTGGGCCGTTCCGAGCGCACCGTTGCCCAGGTCCAGCAGGATCCGCCAGGTCCTTTCGCCGTCGTGAGCCGACACCAGATAGCAGGACGCAGGTGACAGCGGCCCCGGGAACGAACCGGTGCAGCCGATAATGGTCAGGTTCATATCCCCGCGTCCTCACGTCCGGCACCGACGAAATGCGACAGCCTGGCCCCCTCGTTCCCGTCGTTCCCGGACTTCGCCGCGGCGATCATCTCGTCAGTAATCCGCGCCATGGCTCCGGTGGGATACTGCGCCGCCACGCGGTCCACGTGCTCCACGGTGCGGACCTCGGGCCCCAGGAAGCGTCTGGCCAGCACCTCGAACGCGGCCGCGTCGCCTGTGGCAATGAAGTGGTGCTGCGGCGGCAGGCCATCCTGACGCAGGAGGCCATGGCGCACCAGGGCACGGTAGACATCCTTCGCGGTTTCCTCTGCGCTGGAGACCAGGGTGACACTGTCCCCCATCACGTAGGAGATGACGCCGGTCAGCAGCGGATAGTGGGTGCAGCCGAGCACCAGGGTATCGATCTCCGCCGTCTTCAGCGGCGCAAGATACTCCTCAGCCGTGGACAAGAGCTGGTCCCCCGCCGTCACGCCAGCTTCCACGTATTCGACAAACCGCGGACAGGCAACCGAGGTGACATCCAGATGCGGCGCGGCGGCGAAGGTGTCTTCGTAGGCGCGGGAGCCGACGGTTGCGGAAGTACCGATGACGCCGATCCGGCCGCTGCGGGTCGAGGCAACGGCGCGGCGGACTGCCGGCTGGATAACTTCGATCACCGGAATTCCGTAGCGGGCGGTATAGCGTTCCCGCGCATCGCGCAGCACGGCCGCGGAGGCCGAGTTGCAGGCAATGACGAGTAGTTTGACGCCCGAATCCACCAGTTCATCCATGACGCCCAAGGCGTTGGCCCGCACTTCGGCGATCGGCAAGGGTCCATAGGGGCCGTTCGCGGTATCCCCGACGTACAGCACGGACTCCTGCGGCAGCTGGTCGATGACAGCACGCGCAACGGTCAGCCCACCGACACCCGAATCGAAAATGCCGATGGGGGCAGAGGGTTGGCTGTTCTTCAAAGTCGCACTCACGTCCGGGCTCATGATCTAACGAGGATAAGTCCTGGCCGTGCTATTGCAGAACTTCCGCGCAGCGGCTGTAAGCCATCTCACAGTCTGATGACGCGGCGGGAAGCACGCCGGCGGGCATCAACTGTTCGATTCGGGCCTGCCCAGCCCATCCAGCAACGCCTGCATCAAAGTCTCCTGCAGCCAGGTCATGAAGTTGTAGACCAGGGCCAGGTAGGTGTCCAGATCCTCGGCCTGGGACCAGTCGTCGATGCCGTGCAGGGCCTGGGCGTCTTCATCCGTTTCGATCTTGAGCCGGTCCGCCAGCACCAGCCGCACATCATTGACCGCGCGGGCGAAGAGCCGGGCCTGCTCGGCGGTCAGCTGGACATGGCTCTGCTCCAGCAGCAGCGAGCTGGCGCGCAGCGCCGCTACCTTGTCTTCCCGCAGGGAACGTTCGGTGAGCCGGCGGAACTCGAGCGCCTCGCCGTCGTCGTTCTTCACCGCATCCGGGAGCAGGCGGAGCAGGGCGCTATCCTCGGGCTTGACGGCCTTGCTGTCCAGCCCGACCATCGCCGCCAGCGGATCCTCGTCGGCGATCCCCTCGCGCTCGAGCATGCTGATGATGTCCTCGAACAGGCGGCGGACCAGATCCCGCTCCGCCGCTTCCAGCTCGCCGGTAATGCCCTTGCGCGTGTTCCTGAATGCCTTGGCCATACTTACGCCTGGTCCGCCTTCTGGTACGTGGCCCACAGGCCGAATGAATGCATTGCCACGGTGTCCCGCTCCGCCTTTTCCCGGGTGCCGCTGGCCACTGCCGATTTGCCCTGCTGGTGCACCTCGAGCATCAGTTTGTTGGCCTTGGCTTCCGAGTAGCCGAAGTAGCTTTGGAAAACGTAGCTGACATAGCTCATGAGGTTGACCGGATCATTCCAGACAATGACCACCCAGGGCACGTCCGTTGCGGAGAGCTCCTCGACTTCGGCGTCCCGGGCCGTTTCTGCTTCGGCGTCGACAATGGTGTTGACCACCACCGCGGGCAGGGCGAAATCAGGGTAAATGCTCGACATCATGGATTCCATTGTAGGCTTCAGGACTCCCCGCGCCGCTTTGGCCGTGCCGGGTACTCAGACGGCGAACACCGGATTAGAGTTTGTGGTGTGAGTACCGAATCCGGCTGGGTTCCTCCCAGCACGTCCTTGTATACCGACCACTACGAGCTGACCATGCTGCAGGCCGCCCTGCGCTCCGGAGCTGCCCACCGGCGCTCCGTCTTCGAAGCGTTCGCTCGCAGGCTGCCGGACGGCCGCCGCTACGGCGTGGTTGCCGGCACCGGCCGGATCCTTGAGGGCATCCAGAACTTCACCTTCCCCGCAGCCCAGCTCGATTTCCTGGCCCGTACCAAGGTGGTCGACTCTCCCACGCTCGACTGGCTGGCGGATTTCAAGTTCAGCGGGGACATTTACGGCTATGCCGAAGGCGAAGCCTACTTTCCGTACTCGCCCATCCTCATCGTCGAAGCTTCATTCGCCGAAGCATGTGTGCTCGAAACCTTCATCCTGTCCGCGTTGAACCATGACAGCGCCATCGCCTCGGCGGCCTCCCGGATGACCAGCGCGGCCGGCGCCCGGCCCTGCATCGAGATGGGTTCCCGGCGCACGCAGGAAGAATCCGCCGTGGCCGCGGCGCGCGCAGCGGTGATCGCGGGGTTCACCAGCACCTCCAACCTGGAGGCGGGCTTCCGCTACGGCATCAAGACCGTGGGCACCGCGGCCCATTCCTTCACCCTGCTCCACGACAGCGAGCGGGCCGCCTTCGAGGCCCAACTGGCTTCCCTCGGCAAGGGCACCACGCTGCTGGTGGATACGTACGACGTCGAAAATGCCGTCCGGACGGCCGTTGAACTGGCTGGTCCGGAACTCGGCGGCGTGCGGCTGGACTCGGGCGATCTGGTCACGCAGGCCCAATGGGTCCGCAAGCTGCTGGACGATCTAGGCAACCACAACACACACATCACCGTCACGTCGGACCTCGACGAATTCGCCATTGCGGCCCTGGCTTCTGCGCCGGTGGACTCCTATGGCGTAGGCACGGAACTAGTCACCGGTTCCGGGGCCCCGACAGCGAGCATGGTGTACAAGTTGGTCAGCCGCGAAGATGACAACGGAAACCCGGTGCCGGTGGCAAAGGCGGCCAAGAACAAGGTCTCCGTCGGCGGCCGCAAATACGCCCTGCGCCGGCTCAATGAACGCGGCACCGCCACCGCGGAAATCGTCGGCATCGGCCACCGGCCCAGGGATGACGGCAATGACCGCCCGCTGATCGAACAGTTCATGAAGAACGGCGAGCTGCTGCCGGGATGGACCGGTGCCGAAGGCGTCGAGCGTGCGGCCGAGCGGCACCACAAGTCAATGGCCGAACTGCCCGGCACCATCCGCCGCCTGCAGCGCGGCGAAGCGGTAATCCCCACTGAGTTCGAGGAGTTTGAGGAGGAATCATGACCCGTGCACTGGTGATTGTGGATGTGCAGAACGATTTCTGCGAAGGCGGCTCGCTGGGTGTCGACGGCGGCGCCCGGGTTGCCGCGGACCTGAGCGAGCATCTGGAGGTCCACGGCATCAACTACGACTTCGTCGTGGCGACCCAGGACTGGCATATCGATCCGGGGACCCATTTCTCCGAGACGCCGGACTTCGTGGACAGCTGGCCCCCGCACTGCGTGGCCGGCACCAAGGGCGCACAGCTGCACCCGGACCTGGACACCGACGAGATCGACGCCTACTTCCGTAAGGGCGCCTATGCGGCGGCCTACTCCGGCTTCGAAGGCCTGCTTGCCCCGGAGGACGAGGTGGCCACCGGCGACCTGGAGGACGACGGCGACGAGGACGATGCGGAGGTACTCAGCCTGGACGACTGGCTGCGCCAGAACGAGGTGGACGAAGTGGTAGTCACAGGCATCGCCACGGACTATTGTGTCCGCGCCACTGCCCTTGACGCCGTGCAGGCCGGCTACTCGACGTCCGTCCTGCTAGACCTGACGGCTGGTATCAACGAGGAGCGGGTGGCCGAGACCATCGCGGAGCTCGAAGACAACGGCATCGAGGTAGTGCAGGAACAGATACAGAACTGACCCCTGCCAACGGGGCCTGCTTGAGGCCTACTTGCGGCCGATAAACCAGTCCTGGAGCTTCTTCAGCCGCTTGTTGAGCTGTTCCTCATTGGCCTGGGCAACTGCCGGGCCGCCGCAGATCCGGCGCAGTTCGGAATGCACCATGCCGTGCGGCATGCCGGAGCGAGCGGACCAGGCTGATACGTTCTTGGCCAGCTGGCCGCGCAGTTCCGTCAGCTGCCGGTGGTCCACCACCTGCGGCTCGGGTTCCGGGGCGGCGCCGCTGCGCAGGCGTTTGCGGGACTGCTGCTCCTGCTGGCGCTGGCGCAGCAGCGTGCCCACCTGATCCGCATCCAGCAGGCCGGGAATGCCGAGGAAGTCCAGTTCGTCCTCGGACCCGATTTCGCCGCCGGTGCCGAATTCGCCGCCGTCGAAAAGCACCCGGTCGAACGACGCCTGGGATTCCAGCGCCTCGTACTTGCCCTTGGTCAGCGAGTCCGAAGCCTTGTCCTCCCGGTTGGCGGCCTCCATCAGGCCTTCTTCGGGAATGAAGCCCTCGTCGTTGTCCTTGTCTGGGCGGTCCAGCGCATGGTCGCGCTCCAGCTCCAACTGGTTGGCCAGGGCCATCAGGTTAGGCACGGAGGGCAGGAACACCGAGGCGGTCTCGCCGCGCGTCCGGGCACGCACGAAGCGTCCCACGGCCTGGGCGAAAAACAGCGGGGTCGCCGTGGAGGTGGCGTATACACCGACGGAGAGGCGCGGCACGTCGACGCCTTCGGACACCATGCGCACGGCCACCATCCACCGGCTGTCCGATGCTGAGAACTCTTCGATCTTCTCGGAGGCCCCCGCGTCGTCGGACAGAATCACCGTGGGCGATTCGCCGGTGATCCGGCTGAGCTGTCCGGCGTAGGCGCGGGCGTCCTCGTGGTCCGTGGCGATCACCAGTCCACCGGCATCCGGGACGGCACGGCGGACCTCGGTCAGACGCTTGTCGGCCGCCGCCAGCACCGAGGGAATCCACTGCCCCTGCGGATTCAGCGCGGTCCGCCAGGCCTGCGCGGTGATGTCCTTCGTGACTGCCGCCTCACCGAGGGAGGCGGCATACTCTTCGCCCGCGCTGGTGCGCCAGCGCATCTGCCCCGAATACGCCATGAAGATCACCGGGCGGACCACATGGTCGCGCAGCGCATTGCCGTAGCCGTAGGTGTAGTCGGACTTGGAGCGGCGGATGCCGTCCTTGTCCTCGGCGTATTCGACGAAAGGGATGGCCGCCGTATCCGAGCGGAAGGGTGTACCGGTCAGGGCCAGGCGGCGGGTAGCCGGCTCGAATGCCTCGCGGATGCCGTCGCCCCAGCTGAGCGCGTCGCCGCCGTGGTGGATTTCGTCCAGGATGACCAGCGTCTTGGCGACCTCCGTCTTGGCCCGGTGCAGCATCGGCTTCATGGCCACCTGCGCATAGGTTACGGCCACACCGATGAAGTCACGGCCGTGGGCGCCGTCGGAATTCTTGAAGTTCGGATCGATGGACAGTCCCACCCGCGCCGCGGCGTCGGCCCACTGGCGCTTCAGGTGGTCGGTCGGGGCGACGACGACGATGCGGTTGATCGTCCCGCGCTCGACAAGCTCTGTCGCGACCCGGAGCGCAAACGTGGTTTTACCGGCGCCGGGAGTAGCAACGGCCAGGAAGTCCTGCGGCGCCATCGAGAAGTACTTCTCCAGCGCTTCGGCCTGCCACTGGCGCAGCTTGGGCGCGGTACCCCAGGCAGCCCGTTCGGGGTAGGCGGGGGGTAGCGCCGGTCCGGAACCGAAGAGAGTGTCCTGGCTCATACTTTGCGAAACTCCTTGCGGTTTGCAGCTAATGGATCCTGTTCAGCACTGCGCCAGCCAGTGTACATGGCGGCCGCGGCGAAGACGGCCAGTGCGAGCCAGATCACCACGTACACGCCGGCGTCCGCAGGGTTGTCCGGGTTCCGCAGCAGCGCGAACAAACTCCCGGCTCCCGCGGTGCCGACCACGCCACCGAGCTGGTCCGCCAGCTGCAGCGACGCCGAGTTCCGGCCCCGCTCGGCCGGAGCGGACATCTTCAGAATCATGACCGACGTCGTGGACAACGCCATGCCCATGGAGAAACCGGCGATTCCCCACACGAGAATCAGCAGCCAGAACGGTGCCTCCGGGTTGGTCAGCAGCGACATCAGTCCCATGGCGGCGGCGAGCACGCCGGAACCGATGACCAGCAGCCAGTGCCGGTCTGTCCGCACGCGCGCCTGCACGAACGAGCCGATGCTCCAGCCCACCGCGCCCGAGGTGAGTGCCAGGCCTGCGGTCGCCGGCGAGATGCCGTGGGAAGCAACAAGCATCAGCGGGATGAAAGCCTCGGCGCCGAAAAACGCGAGGTTGATGAAGCCTCGGGTGGCGACGACACTGGGCAGCCCGCGCTTCAGGCGCAGCGTGCCGGCCGGCATGAGACCCGGCAGTGCCAGCAACGCCAGCACTGTACCTACGCCCGCCACGGCATAAAGTGCCGCGGCCGTTCCTGCCTCCGGCGTCTGGACTGCCTGGTACAGCGCCCATTGGGCCAGGAACACGCCGCCGGCCAGGACCAGTCCGCGGACTGCCTGCTGCTTGCCCAGGCGCCGGTCCATGGTTGGCTCTTCCGGCGCGCCGAGACGGCGCACCGAGGGCCAGATCACCAGCACCGCCAGCAGCACGATTGGTGCCACGCCGTAGAAGACCAGCCGCCAGGACAAGTACTGCGCCAGCAGTCCGGCCGCGTAGGGGCCGATCAGCGACGGCACCACCCAGGCCGCCGCGAGCCAGCCGAAAATGACCGGCTGCACTTGGTGGGGGTATGCCTGCCCGATGATCACGTAGACCGCCACGATCAGGAAACCGCCGCCGAGCCCGGCAATGGCCCGGCCGGCGGTGAAGAGCCAGAACGTATCCGCCACGCCTGAGAGCACCAAGCCCGCCACCATCAGCGCCAGTCCGATACGCAGCGAGGGCGTCGGGCCCCTGACGTCGCACCAGATGCCGGCGATAACGGTGGCCAGCAGCGAGGCGGTCAGGAACATGGAGAACGCCAGCCCGTAGCTGGACTGACCGTGCAGCTCCTGCGCGACCACCGGCATCGCCGTGGCGACGGCCATCGCTTCGAACGCGGCCAGCGTGATGATGGCCAGCAGCCCGATGGTCAGCGACCGATAGGCAGCCGACATCGCTCCCTCTGCGGCTGCGGCGGCGGCTGGTGGTTCGGTCATCTGGTAATCAGTACATACTTTCAGGCAGCGGGCAGCGGCCGCCGGATGGAACCTCCGACGGCCGCAGGTGAATGGAAGACAGGCTTACTTCTTGCCGGAATCGTCGTTTCCGGGACGCAGGCCTTCGTAGATTTCCTTGCACTCGGGGCAGACCGGGAACTTCTTGGGGTCGCGGCCCGGCGTCCAGACCTTGCCGCACAGGGCAATCACCGGCTCGCCGGAGAGCGCTGACTCCATGATCTTCTCTTTGCGCACATAGTGGGCAAAGCGCTCCCGGTCTCCGGGCTCGAGTTCCTCGCGCTGCTCTTCGCGCTCAATGGTCGCGGTGGAACCGCCCGGCCCCGAGGGATCGCGGTACGGGTCGTTTTCGAAGGGATCAGGAGGCAAAGTCATGTGTCCATCTTACCCGCCGCTTCCCCGCGCCCGGGGTAGGGACGACGGCGGAACCCAAGGCCCCGCCGTCGTTATTTAGACTTTTCTATGCAGCGGAGGCTACTTGTTGACGGCCACGGCCTGCAGCACTTCGGGGGCACGGCGGTCGTACCACTTCCCGCCGGCCCGCAGTCCGATAAAGAGCAGCACAGCGCCCAGCACCAGGCCGACAGCCAGCGCGGCCCAGCTCCAGATCGCGTCGCCGGTGAGCATGGCGGCCAGCAGCAGACCGGCCTCCGGGAGCACCAGCAGCAGCTGGACCGCCATGCCGCCCATCTGCACAATCATCATCCGGGCGGTCGAGCCGGGCGGAGTCTTGAAGGGGCTCTCCCCCGGCAGCGGCACGTTGTAGGTGTAGCGGGCCGACACCACGCTGGAGAGCCCGAAGCCGGTCAGCAGGGTGCCCAGCGACAGGCCCAGCACGCCGGGCAACAGTTCCCAGCTGTCCAGCCATATGAAGGGTACGACGGCGAAAACCAGCGTCACTGGCAGCGCAAACACCGCGCAGGCCAGCACGCGCCCGGCCCGGTCCGCGAGGCCGCTGACGCCGGTGGTCAGGTGCAGGGCAAAGGCGGTGTTGTCGTAGGAGATGTCGGCCGAGATGCCGAAGGCGAGCAGGAACGCCATGATCGGCCCGAGCCAGATCATGAAGCCGAAATCGCCGCCCTGCGAGAAGGCGAAGAACATTACCACCGGGATCAGCGGAACGGAAATCAGCGAAGCGCCATACCGCGGATCCTTGAACCAATAGGTCAGGGCCCGGGCCGCGACGGCGCCGGTGGGCGTGGCCGGAAAGCGGGAGAAGAAGCCCAGGCGGCCGGCGGCCCGGCGGGTTACCGAATTGTACGGCGGTGTCACCAGCGCACGGGCCAGGCTGATTTTCCACAGCCAGGCGATCAGGGCCAGGAACGCCGCACCGATGGCGAAACGGGCCGCCGCCACGCCCCAGTTCCCCAGTGCCAGGTCGCCGGGCACTGCCCAGATGCTCCCCAGCGGGGTCCACGCGAGGGTGTCGGCCAGCGAGGGGAGGAAATCGCGCGAGCTCTGCAGCCCCTCGGTGACGCCGATGATGATCGGGCCCAGGAGCATTAGCGGAATGATGCCGATAATGCCGCTGAGGTCTTTGAACCGGCGGGAACTTGCCAGCGTGGTCGACGCGGACGTAGTCAGCCGGGAAAGCACAATGCAGGTCAAAACAGCGACGGCGGCGCAGGGTATGGCGGCAACCATCGCCACGGGCTGGCGCCACCACATGGCCGCCTGGCCCAAGGCCGCCAGCAGGGTGACCAGGCCCGGAATACCGATGACGCCGCCGATGGCCAGGCCCAGCAGCAGCTGCCGCATGGGCACCGCGAAGGTGACAAAACGGGCCGGATCCAGCGTCATATCGACGCCGGTAGCCACCATGGGGATCAGCGCCCAGCCCAGGAACGCGGCCGCACCGCCGAGGATGACGGCCATCCGTCCTATCCCGGGTTCATGCGTGGCCAGCAGGACCAGCCCGGCGACGAGCAGCACCAGGACACCCAGCGCATAGAGGCCGCCGAGGATGACGCCGACCAGTTGCCAGGGGCTGCGCTTGAAGCCGTTGCGCAGCAGGGTCAGCTTGAGCCTTACGAGGTGCGCAACCACTCGAGCCCCTCCGCCTGGTTCCGGCCGCCGACCAACTGCACAAACCGGTCCTCCAAGCTGGCGCCGGCCCGGACCTCGTCCACGGTGCCGGCCGCCAGCACGTTGCCGTTGGCGATGACGGCAACGTGGTCGCACATGCGCTGGACCAGGTCCATCACGTGGCTCGAGACGATCACGGTGCCGCCGGAGTCCACGTAATCGTGCAGAATGTCCCGGATGTTGGCCGCCGAGACGGGGTCTACCGCCTCGAACGGCTCATCCAGCACCAGCAGCTTGGGCGCATGGATCAACGCCGAAGCCAGAGCGATTTTCTTGGTCATCCCCGCCGAGTAGTCCACCACCAGCGTGCCCGCGTCATTGGTCAGGTCCATCGCCCGCAGCAGGTCCGCCACCCGGCCGGCCACGGTCTCCCGGTCCATCCCGCGCAGCAGTCCCGCGTAGGTGACCAGCTGCTCGCCGGTCAACCGGTCAAAAAGCCGCACGCCGTCGGGCAGCACTCCCATCAGCCGCTTGGCTTCCAGCGGCTGGGCCCACACGTCGACACCGTGCACCCAGACCTGGCCGTAGTCCGGACGCAACAGCCCCGTTGCCATCGACAAAGAGGTCGTCTTGCCAGCGCCATTGGGTCCCACCAGGCCGTAGAACGATCCCGCCGGCACATCCAGGTTCACGCCGTTGACGGCGATCTTCTCGCCGAAGCGCTTTGCCAGACCGCGAACACCCAGCGCCGGTGCGCGCGGCGGAACTGCGGCTGTCCCGGCCGACCCGGCCGGCTCGACCGGCTCGACGTAGTCAGATGGTGCAGGAGATGCCGTGCCGGATTCGGCGGGCGGCCAGGCGTCGGGGGATGTCATGAACCCACGGTAACAACGCCGGTTCCCTGTTCACATCATCCGCAAGGACTAAAAATTCTCCCTCACGGCAGCCCGCTCGTACTGCGGGGCCCAGGGCAGATCATGGCCGAGTTCGACGGCGGCGCGCTGCCACCAATGCGGGTCACGCAAGGCGGCGCGCGCGATCAGGACGGCGTCGGCCTCGCCGTCGGAAATAATGCGGTCGGCATGCCTGGCCGAGGAAATCAGCCCCACCGCGCCGACGGGCATCCCGGTCCGTTGCCGGAGTTCTGCGGCGAAGGGGACCTGGTAGCCGGGAGCCAGCGGAATGCGGACACCGGGCACCGCGCCGCCGCTGGAAACATCGACGAAATCCACTCCGTGCTCGCGCGCGGCATCCGCGATCCGCGAAACCGAATCCGGATCCAGCCCGCCCGGGGCCCAGTCCGAGGCCGAAACGCGCAGCAGCAGCGGCATGGCATCAGGGATCACCCCGCGGACTGCGTCGATGACCGCAAGCAGCAGCTTTGACCGCTTCGGCTCCGATCCTCCCCAGGCATCGTCCCGGTTATTGACCAGGGGGCTGAGGAACTGGTGCAGCAGGTAGCCGTGGGCACCGTGGATTTCGATCGTGTCGAACCCGGCCCAGACGGCACGCGCCGCGGCATCCCTGAAGTCCGTAATGACCTGCTGGATTCCGTTTTCATCCAGCGCCTCCGGTGCGTCCAGTCCGTCGAACGGTTCGCTGGTCGGGGCGAGAGTCTGCCAGCCGCCTTCCGAGCGCGGGACACTTCCATGCTCGACGGCGAATGGCCAGTAGGTGGAGGCCTTGCGGCCGGCATGGGCAAGCTGAATGCCGATCTTCGCACCTGCTGCCCCGTGCCGGTGGACAAAATCCGTGATCCGGCTCCAGGCATCTGCCTGCGCGTCGGTCCAGATGCCGGTGTCACGGCCGCTGATGCGTCCTGCGGCGCTTACCGCCGTGGCTTCGGTCAGGATCAGTGCTGCTCCCCCGACCGCGAACTGGCCCAGATGCATCAGATGCCAGTCGTTGGGCACCCCCGGCGCGTCCGCGCCGTCCACGGAGTACTGGCACATGGGTGCCACCCATCCGCGGTGCGCCAGCTCCAGGCCCCGCAGGGTAATGGGGCTGAGCAGTCCGGTTGTCGCGTCGGCAGCCACCGGGCCCGCCCCTAAAAGAGCGCCCGGGCCAAGGCCTGGCGGGCTTTGGAAACCCGCGGGTCCGTAGCTCCGACAACCTCGAACAGGTCCACCAGGCGCGCGCGTGCCGCTTCGCGGTTATCGCCTGCGTTCCTGGCGACAAACTTCACCAGCCGCGCGAATGCATCTTCGATATGGCCGCCGGATACGTCCAGGTCCGCCACCGCCAGCTGTGCTGCAAGATCATCCGGGTTCTCCGCAGCGGCGGTGCGGATAGCTGCGCCATCGGCACCCTCCAGGCGCTGCATCAGTTCAACCTGCGCCAGCCCGGTCTTGGCTTCATTGTCGGCGGGCTGCTCGGCCAGTGCCTTGCGGTAGGCGGCGGCAGCGGCGGCATAGTCGCCGGCTTCGATCGCATCGAACGCCTCCTGATGCAGAGGCGGCAGCGGCGGTTCGGCCGGGGCTTCCTCCTGGCCATCGGCAGAACCGGCGCGCCCGGTCACTCCGTTGGCTTCAGCCACCTTGAGCAGTTCCTCGACGAACGAACGCAGCTCCTCTTCGCTGGCGAGGCCCTGGAACAGTGGAATGGGCTGGCCCTTCAGCAAGGCCACGGCCGCTGGCACGCTCTGCAGCTGGAACGCCTGCCCGATGCCGGGGCTGGCCTCCACGTCAACCCGCGCCAGGATGAACCGGCCGGCGTATTCGTCCGCCACCGTCCTGAACACGGCGGACAACTGCTGGGCGAGATCGCTGTATCCGGCCGTGAGTTCCACGATCACCGGCACCTGCGCGGAAAGCTGCACCAGGGAAGAGAAGCTCTCCTGATTGACGTCCACGATGTAGGGCACGCGGGCGCCGTTGCCGTCCTGACCGGCAGGCGCCGCCGTACCGGGCGCGTTGCCCGCCGGCTGCTGCGGCCGCTTGAGCGCGGACAGATCCACGGCTCCGCGGAGATTAAGGGATGACGGCGCAGGGCCCTGCCCTGAAGCTGGAATGCTCATGACATCACACTAATACGTATCCTCGGGGCCTTCCGAATTCGGCGGGCCGGTGTTCGGTCTTACTTCAAGCGGACATCCACCAAGTCCTGGGCCACGCCGATAACGGTGATCGGCTCCTTCGATCCTGCCGGCGGAACATAGATGGCTACGGACTCACCGTAAGTTACGTCCACGCCCTCCGTGGTGGACTTCTCCCCTGCCAGCGCCGCGAACTCTTCAGAGAGTCCGACGGTGGCTCCCGGTTCCGAAGGAACGCTGCTCATGACGTTGCGCATATAGCCGTAAACCATGGCACCGCCGTCGGCCGTCTTCAGCGCCCGCACGGACTTTCCGTCGACGCTGCGGCTGAAGGAGATCTCCGCATTGTCATTGGATGCGACCTGGTCCTTCTGGAAGGACGTGATCTGTTCGGCGAACGTATTCTCCGCGACGGCTTCCTTGTTCTTGCCGTCCGTCAGGTAGCCGGCCAGCAGGTTCAGGGCCTCCTGCGGCGCGTGCAGCAGTCCGTCCTTGCTGTCGGCCGGCACGGACGGGGATCCGCCCTTTTCGGTGGAGACCTGGGGGAAGGTTGTACCGGGCAGCATTTGCACGGCGTGGACCATCTTGTAGTTCTCCCGCGGCGTTGCCTGCGAGAGCACCACTACCTGCGGAACCGGATTATCGTCGCCCCGCGTCACCGCCACAACGGTCCGGGGCCATTCCGGGCCGCTGTCGACCATGGAGGTCAGAACCGGATCGGCGGCAACGGCCACGGGTGCCGCCACATCGCCGTTCTCTGCACGCACCTTGTAGTTGGCCTCGCGCAGTGCGAGGGCTGCGCCGCCGACCCGGGCGTTGAGTTCGCCGGCGTCGCGGGCAGCGTCACCCGCGGTGACAGCTCCGGCCACTGCATCCATAATGCGGTTCAACTGCCCGTCCAGCACGACGGGGTAGCCGGTCGCTGCTGCCTCGGGCGAAGCGGCAGGCTCGCCGGCGTGCGCCGGCAGGACCTGCGCGGTCAGCGCCGTTCCGGCAGCGAGCACGACGGCCAAGGCACCGGCGCCGGAACGACGTGTAACGGCACGCGATTCAGCCCTTCCGGCAGAGTCACGCGGACCGCCTCCTGCTGCCACACGGCGGCCGCCGACAACTGCGGTCTCGTCCAGGCTGCCGGTCGGCCGGTTACCCTGCCCACCGGCCGGGGCAGCTCCGCCGCCGCGGCGGGAAATGATGGCGATTGCCAGTCCGAGCACTGCCAGCAGCGCGCCGATAATGATCAGGGCAATGCTCCCAGGAGAAGAGGTGTCGTTCGGCCAGCTGACCGTAACGTTCGTGGGAGCCGGCTTGGTACCGTCCGCGGCCAGCAGGATCGACCACTCGCCCTCGGCCGGCGCGATCCACCGGTGCTCGGTGCTTTGCTCGGCGGTCTCCTCGCTGACCCACAGGTCCGATCCTGCGGGGTTGGGAACCTTGGCGTCCCCCTCTACCGCACTGCCCTGCAGTTGTCCGTCTTCGATGGCGGAAATGGACGTATGCGCTGCTTCGCCGACCCATGCGTCGACGTCGCCGGCACGGCCCACAGCCAGGAAGAACTCTCCCTCGCCTTCAACCGTGATGTCCACCCGTTCATCATCTACGCCCAGTACGCCGGGCTCGATCACCGTCACCGGTGCCGTCGATTCAGCCGGTGAATAGTTCGCGGAAACTGTCTCCGGAGGTGCCCAGACGGTTCGCAGGGCGATTCCGAGCACCACGGCGAGGAGGCCGGCTGCAATCAGGGCCACTGCAATTTTCAAACGCACAAAAATACCTATCAATCGTCGCTGCGGGGCATGACGCCCGCGTCAAACCGCGGCAGGACAAGGTCAGTCCGCGGGTAGAAATGTCATCGCTCGTCATCGGCCGATCTTTTATAACCCTATGGTAACGAAAAAGACTGTTAGAGTGCCTTCTTGGTGACAGCGGCCACCCGGGCACCGGCGTTCCGGCCCTGCCACCATGGTTGCTGCTGACAACCGCTGGTACTCTTCGACAAAGTCCATCCCGTCTACGTTCGCGGGCTGAGGGAAACAGGTTAATACGCGTGAGGGAGCATACAGGAAATCCGGCTGGTGCCGAGGGCAACGACAACTCCAGTGAACCGGAGGCCGCACTCCCGGTCCCGGTCACCACGCATGCCCGCCGGAAATCCGTCCTGACCGCCCTCGGCCGGATCGGCGCCTCCATTCCGCGCGCCCAGCCGCGTCTCCGGTTCGAAATGCCGCCGGAAGCCCAGACACCCGATGAGGCTGACGACGTCGAGCCACCGCCTCCCGCCGCTGTCTCCGGCTATACCGCTGCCCACCATCCCATCCATTTCGGTTTCATGGCGACCGTCGGTGTCGGCATGGCGCTGCTGTTGTATTTCATCCTCACCAACATCGGCGAACTGCTCGGTTGGATCACCGCCGCGCTCTTCATCGCGCTCGGCCTGGATCCGGTGGTGCGGTGGCTGGAGCTCAAGGGCTTGCCACGGCCTGCCGGAGTTGTCGCCGTCGTCCTCGCGTTGGCCGGGCTCCTGGCGGCGTTCTTCTCAACGCTCATTCCGACAATCGTCAACCAGACAACGCAGATCGTGGCCAATGCGCCGAGATACGTAGACGAATTCCTGGAGTCGCCGGTATTCCAATCCATCGACGAACGGTTCCAGGTCCGCAACCGCGTGGATGAGGAAGTGGCCAGGTTCTTTGCCAACTCCGACGCCGTCACCGGCATCTTCGGGGGCGTGCTCGGCGTCGGCAGCAGGGTCTTCCAAGGTGCCTTCGGGGCACTGATCGTGCTGGTTCTGACCCTGTATTTCCTCGCCTCGTTGCCGGCGATGAAGGTCTGGGCTTACCGGCTGGCGCCGAGATCGCGGCGGCAACGTGTCCAGTTCCTCGCCGAGGAAATCACCGGCAGCGTCGGCAGTTATGTGATCGGGCAGGCCTGTGTCGCCCTCGTCAACGCGCTGGTGGCCTTCATCGCCATGTCCATCGCCGGCGTTCCGTTCAGCGTGTTGCTGGCATTCCTGGTAGCACTGCTGGCCTTTATCCCGCTGGTGGGCGGCATGATCGCTGGAATCATGGTCTCGCTCGTGGCGCTCACCGTGGACTGGCAGACGGCAGTGCTCTTTGCCATCATCTACTTCGCCTACCTGCAGTTCGAGGCGTACTTCGTCTCGCCCCGGATCATGCAGCGCGCGGTCGCCGTGCCGGGTGCCGTAGCGGTCATCGCCGTCATTGCCGGCGGCCTGTTGATGGGCGTCCTCGGTGCCCTCATGGCGATTCCTGCAGCGGCAGCCGTAATGCTGCTGCTCAAGGAGGTCATCATTAGCAGGCAAGACCAGCGCTAGCCTGCCGCGGGAATTCCTCGGCTAGCGGTAACGGAAACTTCGGGTCTTCCAGCAATGCGGGTGCCAGTGCCGCCGTTCGGCCAGGGCCGTTTCCGCACCGAAGAGCGAGTCCTGCCGCCATGCCACCAGGTGTTCCACGCCGGGACGGATCATCTGCCCGCATCCCGGGCAGGTGTAGTCCTTGGCAGCGCTGCCCGGCGTTATCCGCCGCACGTTCCACTCCCCGTCCGGCGCGCTCTGCCGTTCCGGGATACCCGCCCGGGCCCCGTCCAGGTCAAGCTCGGCGCCCTGCGCCCATTTACGTGACGCCGTCCCAGTGCGGCGGCGGGGACGGTTTGAACGGGGCATGGGTCAATTCTGCCCCACCACGCAGGAGCCCGCACAAACTAACGTAAAGTGGCCTACTGTGCGTTTAGTTATTGCCCGCTGCTCAGTTGATTACATCGGCCGTCTCCGCGCCCATCTGCCGCTGGCCACACGCCTGCTGATGGTCAAGGCGGATGGCTCCGTTCTCATCCATTCCGACGGCGGCTCCTACAAGCCGCTGAACTGGATGAGCCCGCCCGCCAGACTCCGTGTCGAGGCTCCGGACGAAACCGATGCTGCCGACGGAGTAGCCGAAGTCTGGCACGTCCAGCATGCCAAGAGCGACGACAAGCTGGTCATCCAGATCCACGAGCAGCTCCACGAGTTCAGCCACGAACTCGGCGTCGACCCGGGCCTGGTCAAGGACGGTGTCGAAGCAGACCTGCAGCGTTTGCTGGCCGAGCAGATCCACACCCTCGGCGAGGGCTACAGCCTGATCCGCCGGGAGTACATGACCGCCATCGGTCCGGTCGATATTCTGGCCCGCGATGCCACCGGCGCGACCGTGGCCGTGGAGCTCAAACGCCGCGGCGATATCGACGGCGTGGAGCAGCTGACCCGCTATCTTGAACTACTGAACCGCGACCCCCTGCTGGCCCCGGTGAAGGGGGTCTTCGCGGCCCAGCAAATCAAGCCCCAGGCACGGGTGCTGGCATCGGACCGCGGCATAGACTGCCTGACCTTGGACTACGACGCCATGCGCGGCGTTGACGACAGCGAAGCACGCTTGTTCTGACCCTGTCCGGGCCGCCTTTGAAAGCGGGCGCGGCACTCCCGCAACCGCGGGAGAACATTTGCTTAACAAACGATTGAATGCGCCCACAGGCCGTTGACCTGCCATTTTACGTGTGTGATGCTTAACGCAGTCTTTGTGTATGTGTGTTTTTCATGCTCGCAGGACATGTTGCGAGTGTGAAGCTCCTCACGGTTTCGGCGCCCAGCCGGACATGAGGTCTTCCACGGAGTGACCCCGGTCCGGTACGAGGTGTGCCGGGCTAAAAAGTTCCACTATGAGGAGAAATAAATGGCACAGGGGACCGTCAAGTGGTTCAACGCTGAAAAGGGCTTCGGCTTCATCACCCCGGATGATTCCGACGGCGATGTTTTCGTCCACTACTCTGAAATCCAGACGGGTGGTTTCAAGACCCTGGACGAAAACCAGCGTGTGACCTTCGAGATCGGGCAGGGCGCCAAGGGGCCGCAGGCCACCGGCGTAACCGTCATCTGATTTCGAATACCACCTCGCGGCACCGCTGCGACGGACTTGCCCAGAGGTCCCCGGAGGAATCCGGGGACCTCTGACGTTAACGCAATCGGCCGGCCAGCGCGCCGGGCTCCGGCTCGCTCCCCTGCCGTGCCACGGCAGCACCCAAGGTGCGCAGCTTCTCGTCGAAACGCTCATAGCCGCGGTCTATATGGTCCACGCCCCGGACCTCGGTCACGCCGTCAGCGACCAGACCGGCAATCACCAGGGCGGCCCCGGCACGGATGTCGTTTGCCACCACGGGCGCCCCGGATAGCTGCGGCACCCCCCTGATCAAGGCATGGTGCCCGTCCAACCGGACCACGGCGCCGAGCCGGGCCAGTTCAGAGGTAAAACCCCACCGCGCCTCAAAAACGTTTTCCGTCACCATGCCGTTGCCATCCGCCACCGCGTTCAGGGCAACAACGAATGGCTGGAGGTCCGTCGGGAAACCGGGATACGGCAGCGTGGAGACGTTGATGGGGGCCGGACGGCCATTGCCCTCGACGATGAATCCGTCCGCGCGGGTAGTGATTGTGCAGCCGGCCTGGGCAAGCTTGTCCAGCACCACGGAGAGATGTTCCGGAACCGCGTTGCAGACGTCGACGCTCCCGCCGCTCATGGCAGCGGCGAACGCCCACGTGCCCGCAACGATTCGGTCCGGAACAGTCCGGTGCGTGACGGGGCGCAAGCGTTCGACGCCGGTAATCACCAACGTCGGCGAGCCGATCCCTTCGATCTCCGCGCCCATGGCCACCAGCAACTCGGCGATATCGCAGATCTCCGGTTCCCGTGCCGCGTTGTCAATGGTCGTGACGCCGTGTGCCAGGGTCGCAGCCATCATCAGATTCTCGGTTGCCCCTACCGAAGGAAACGGGAGCCTGTGGTGGGCGCCGTGCAGGCCGTCAGGCGCACGCGCGACAAGATAGCCGTGGTCGATGACTATCTCCGCCCCCATCAGCTCCAGGCCGCTGCGGTGCATGTCCAAGCCGCGGGAGCCAATGGCATCTCCACCGGGCAGTGCTACTTCTGCCTGGTGGCAGCGGGCTACCAGCGGTCCCAACACCGATATCGACGCCCGCATCGCCCGGACCAGGTCATAGTCAGCCTGATGGGCCGGCTCAGCAGGAACGTCAATGTGCACGCAGGAGGCATGGACGTCGTAATCAACTGTGCAGCCAAGCCTTCGCAGCAACTCCGCCATGATCCACACGTCCTGGATATTCGGCACGTTGGTGATCGTGGATTTTCCCTCGGCCAGCAGCACGGCGGCCATCAGTTTCAAGACACTGTTCTTCGCCCCAGCCACTTCAACCCGCCCCGACAGGGTGCTGGGTCCGTTGACGACGATCACATCTTCCATAGTCCCCATCCTAATGAGCGGTCCGTAAAGAACAGCGGCGCGGCTCCGGTGAGGAGCCGCGCCGCGAAAGCATTTTCAACGCCAGGTACCGATACCTATCACCGGACCGGCCTCCAACCAGGAAGACAGACCCGCGTAAACATCGAAGCTCATGGCGAGCAGTAATTCCTGCTGGTCATGGCGAAGCATTACCACAATGGCCCCGGGCTGAATCTTCGCCCGCTCGGCCTCCGTAGGTTGGCGCCACCCCTGCAGCTCCAAGGCGCTGCGCCGGAATCTGTAGCGCGGTCTGGGACTCAGGGAAAAGAGCCGCAGCCACTCCAGGTGTTTGTCCGCATAACGACAAACCCCCATCTGCCAGCTGCCAGGCAGCATGCAGATGGAGGCGTCAAAAGTGCCAAGGGCGCGCCGCAGTTGATAGCGGCGCACCCCGAAGGCAAGCAGCGTCAGCAGCAGCAGCAGGAACAGTGCCGCCAGAAGAGCGAACGTGTAACCGACTTCTTCCACTGTCGCCGCTAGCTGTACCTAAGCCGTGGCCAGGTCATTGACCGTGGCGTTATCCGCCACGATGACCACGCGGTTGCTGTCAACGGAGAAGAATCCACCGTCCACAGTCACGTTGATCCGCTCGCCGTTGACCGGGTTAATCCCCAGTTCGCCGGGAGCCAGAATAGCCAGCACCGGCGAGTGGCCGGGCAGGATTCCGATCTCGCCTTCAGCCGTACGAGCCTTGACCAAAGTTGCCGCACCGGACCACACGAAATGGTCCGCCGCCACAATCTCTACTTCCAGTTCAGCCGCTTCGTTAGCCATTGGCTTACTTGCTCTGTTCCTGGATCTTTGCCCACTGGCGCTCTACGTCGTCCAGTCCACCAATGTTGAAGAACGCCTGCTCCGCAACGTGGTCCAGGTCGCCGTCGCAGATGGCCTTGAAGCCTTCAACGGTGTCCTTGATGGAAACGGTGGAGCCCTCCACGCCGGTGAACTGCTTGGCGGTGTAGGTGTTCTGCGACAGGAACTGCTGGATGCGGCGAGCACGCGCTACGACGATCTTGTCTTCTTCACCGAGTTCATCGATACCGAGGATGGCGATGATGTCCTGAAGTTCCTTGTTCTTCTGCAGGATCTGCTTGACGCGGACAGCGACGTCGTAATGCGCCTGGCCGATGTACTGCGGATCCAGGATTCGCGACGTGGAGGTCAGCGGATCCACAGCGGGGTACAGGCCACGGGAAGCGATTTCACGGGACAGTTCCGTGGTCGCATCCAGGTGCGCGAACGTGGTTGCCGGAGCCGGGTCGGTGTAGTCATCGGCCGGGACGTAGATCGCCTGCATCGAGGTGATCGAGTGGCCCTTGGTCGACGTAATACGTTCCTGCAGCAGGCCCATTTCGTCAGCAAGGTTCGGCTGGTAACCAACGGCGGAGGGCATACGGCCCAGCAGCGTGGAGACCTCGGAACCGGCCTGCGTGAAGCGGAAGATGTTGTCGATGAAGAGCAGAACGTCCTGGTTCTGCACATCGCGGAAGTATTCCGCCATGGTCAGCGCCGACAGCGCCACGCGAAGACGCGTTCCCGGCGGTTCGTCCATCTGGCCGAAGACAAGGGCAGTGTCCTTCAGAACACCGGCTTCTTCCATTTCGACCCAGAGGTCGTTACCTTCACGGGTACGCTCGCCGACACCGGCGAATACCGAGGTACCACCGAAGTTACGGGCAACACGGGTGATCATTTCCTGGATCAGCACGGTCTTGCCGACACCGGCACCGCCGAACAGGCCGATCTTTCCACCCTTGATGTACGGGGTGAGGAGGTCAATGACCTTGATGCCGGTCTCGAGGATCTCCGTGGAGCTTTCCAGATCGGCAAAGTTCGGAGCCTTGCGGTGGATCGGCCAGCGCTCGCTGATTTCCAGCTCGGAGGCTTCAACGTCGAGCGGTTGGCCCAATACGTTGAAGATGTGTCCCTTGACGCCATCACCAACAGGCACGGTAATGGGCGAACCCGTGTCCGTGACGGTGGTGCCGCGCACGAGACCGTCGGTGGCCTGCAGGGAGATAGCACGAACGAGGTTGTCGCCAAGGTGCTGCGAGGTCTCGAAGGTGATGGTGTGGGTGTCGCCGTTGAGCGTGATCTCAGCGGTCAGTGCGTTGTAAATGCCGGGAATGGCATCAGCCGGGAACTCGACGTCGACAACCGGGCCGATCACACGGGCAATACGGCCAGTGGCGCCCGAGCCGACGGAACCGGTTCCGTGCTCGATAGTTTGGGCAGTCATCTCTCTCACTTCATTCAGTTAGATGGCGTGGGTTAAAGTTTACTTTGGCCTGAGGCGCCTTCGACGCCGAAGGTCAGGACGCGCTTAGCGCGTCCGCACCGCCGACAATCTCGGTCAGCTCCTGTGTGATTTCGGCCTGACGTGCGTTGTTCCGGAGCCTTGTGTACTTCTTGATGAGGTCCGAAGCGTTGTCGCCGGCAGACTTCATGGCCCGCTGGCGGGCGGCAAGTTCACTGGCGGCGGACTGCAGCATGGCTGCGAAGATACGCGACTCAATGTAGCGCGGCAGCAACGCGTCCAGTACCTGCTCAGGTTCCGGCTCGTACTCGTACAACGGCAGCAGATCCGATTCCGAGGCAGCCTCCTCCTCCACGACTTCCAGGGGCAGCAGACGAATAACCGTCGGCTCCTGGGTCACCATGGACTTGAAACGCGTGTAGACGACGTGAATCTCGTCGACACCGCCTTCTTCATAAGCAGTGTTGAAGTCTGCGAGTACGGCGTCGCCGATCTCGCGGGCAACCTCAAAGGCCGGCGCATCTGTGCCGCCGGTCCAGACCTGCTCGTAAGGAAGACTGCGGAAATCAAAGTAAGCCTGCGCCTTGCGGCCAACAACGTAGTGGCGCACTTCCTTGCCGTCTGCCCGCAGCAGTTCGGTCAGCGACTGTGCCTGCTTCAGAATCGAAGCAGAGTACGCTCCTGCCAGACCGCGGTCGGAAGTCATTACCACGACGGCCGCGCGCCGGATCTGCTCCGGCTCGGTGGTCAGCGGGTGTTCGATCTCCGACTGTGACGACACAGCAGAAACGGCACGGGTGATCGCATTGGCGTAGGGCAGTGACGCAGCCACACGGGTGCGGGCCTTTCCAATGCGCGAGGCAGCGATCAGCTCCATCGCCTTGAAGATCTTCTGCATCGACGTGGTCGAAGCGATCTTCTGGCGGTAGACCCGAATCTGGGCTCCCATACTTTTCCTTTCCTAATCCTCGCTGATTGAGCGAAGTCGATTCCTATGCATGACGGCGTCAGGATTTCGACCCCGCTCAATCAACGAAAATGAATTAGCGCTTCTGCCGGACGATCTTTTCCTGATCCACGGCTTCCTCGGCCAGAGCGTCATACTCTTCGTGGCCTGCACCGACAAGCTGGTTGTCGCCTTCCCCGAAGAAGCCCTTCTTGAATTCCGTGATCTGCTGATTAAGTTCCTGGACCGTAGAGTCCTCAAGCAGGTTGGTCTGCGCGATCGTGGTCAGGACCGACGAACGGTGGCGCAGATGCTGAAGGAACTCGGTTTCGAAACGGTTGATGTCCTCAATCGGAACCTCATCCAGGTGGCCGTTGGTACCGGCCCAGATGGAGACAACCTGGTCTTCAACCGGGAACGGCGAGTACTGTCCCTGCTTTAGCAGTTCGGTCAGTCGCGCGCCACGGTTCAACTGCTGCTTGGTAGCAGCATCGAGGTCAGACGCGAACATTGCGAACGCCTGCATGTCGCGGTACTGCGCCAGTTCCAGCTTCAACGTACCGGAGACCTTCTTCATGGCCTTGACCTGTGCCGAACCACCAACGCGGGAAACGGAGATACCCACGTCGACAGCAGGACGCTGGTTGGCGTTGAAGAGATCCGACTGCAGGAAGATTTGTCCGTCAGTGATCGAGATGACGTTGGTCGGGATGTACGCCGAGACGTCATTGGCCTTGGTTTCGATGAGCGGCAGACCGGTCATCGAGCCCGCACCCAGTTCGTCGGAGAGCTTCGCACAACGCTCCAGCAGACGGGAGTGCAAGTAGAAGACGTCACCCGGATAGGCTTCACGTCCCGGCGGACGACGCAGCAGCAGCGACACGGCGCGGTAGGCTTCTGCCTGCTTGGAGAGGTCATCAAACACGATCAGGACGTGCTTGCCGCCATACATCCAGTGCTGGCCGATTGCCGAACCGGCGTAGGGCGCCAGGTACTTGAAGCCGGCCGGGTCGGAAGCCGGAGACGCCACGATGGTGGTGTACTCCATCGCGCCCTTCTCCTCCAGCGACTTGCGGACTGCAGCGATGGTGGAGGCCTTCTGGCCGATCGCGACGTAGACGCAGCGGACCTGCTTGTTAACGTCGCCGGACTCCCAGTTGGCTTTCTGGTTGATGATCGTGTCGATCGCGATCGCCGACTTACCGGTCTGACGGTCGCCGATGATCAGCTGCCGCTGTCCGCGGCCGATCGGGATCATGGAATCGATGGCCTTCATGCCGGTCTGCATGGGCTCGTGAACCGACTTGCGCTGGGTCACGCCCGGTGCCTGCAGCTCCAAAGCGCGGCGGCCTTCAGATTCGATGGGGCCCATGTCATCCAAGGGCTCGCCCAGCGGATCGACAACGCGGCCGAGGAAGTTATCTCCCACGGGAACGGACAGAACCTCACCGGTACGGTGAACTTCCATGCCTTCGACGATGCCGGTGAAGTCACCGAGGATGACGACACCGATTTCGCGGGTGTCGAGGTTCTGGGCCAGGCCCAGAATGCCGTTCTCGAAACGCAACAGTTCGTTGGCCATTACCGAGGGAAGACCCTCAACACGGGCAATGCCATCACTGGCGGTCGTTACGCGGCCAACTTCAACGCGCTCGGCGCTGCCCGGTTCGTAGGACGCCGCGAACTCGTTCAACGCATTACGGACGTCGTCGGCGTTGATGGTCAATTCGGCCATCTGCAGTCCCTGCTCTCCTATGTTGTGATCATCGCCGTGGCGACGACCTGTGTGTATATCAGTCTGTATTGAGGCTTCCGGCTCCAGCTCCTCATTCCCCGAAGGGACGAGTGCTAAGCCGCGAGCTTCCGACGAAGTTCGGACAGGCGGGTGACAACCGAGGAATCAACCACTTCGTCGCCTACCTGCACGCGGACTCCGCCAACTAGTGATGGGTCAACGTTGACATTGATCTTCAGCTCGCGGCCGTACAACCCGTTGAG
Source organism: Arthrobacter sp. B055-34 (assembly GCF_059090425.1). Lineage (NCBI taxonomy): Bacteria > Bacillati > Actinomycetota > Actinomycetes > Micrococcales > Micrococcaceae > Arthrobacter > Arthrobacter sp. B055-34. The sequence goes on along the minus strand of NZ_JBNHFQ010000009.1, from coordinate 18,411 downwards.
CCCGGCCTGCAGACGTGAGATCTGCTCCTGGGTCAGCGGACGGGAAACGCTGACGTTGGCGATCCAACGCTGCTGGCGCCGGGCAACCAGTTCCACAAAGCGGCGGACCAGAGCGGTCGGTTTGAGCCCGCGCGGGGCAGTAACTGCCTGGCGGATCAAGACCTGCGCCTCGGGTCCGGCGTTCGGAACCAGTTTCAGAGCCAGAGCCGATTTAGCCTCGGCCGATGCCTGCGGTTCAACCAGCGCGCGCTGCAGATCGTGATCTGCCTCGACGAGCCGGATGAAATGGAACAGGTCGTTCTCCAGACCTTCGAGTCCGTCAACTCCAGCGCCCTTGCTCTCCGCAACAGCGATAGCAGTGGTAGCCGCAAGGGTTTCCAGAGCATCACCAATGTCACGTGCAGAGCCCCAGCGGGATGCGGCGAGGCCTTCAGCTATGGCCCGGGCATCAGCCGAGACATTGCCGCCGACCAGCTGGGAAACCAGCCGTGCCTTGTCCTCGCCGCTGCGAGCCGGGTCCGTAAGGCTCCGGCGCAGTCCGGCATTGCTGTCCAGCAGACCCAGAATTGCAAAGAGTTCCTCTGCCAGGGACAGCGGAGCGGTGGGAAGCTTTGCTTCCAGCTCCTGCTGTGCCGCTTTCAGTGACTCGCTCGATACACCAGCCATTAGTTCGAAGCACCTGCATTCTGGGATGCCGGAGCCGAAGCTTCAAGATCGGCCAGGAAGCGGTCAACAACACGTGCGGAACGCGCGTCATCGTTGAGAGATTCCCCGACAATCTTGCCGGCCAGTTCGGTGGCCAGCACGCCGACTTCGCTGCGTAGCGAAGTAACGGCTGCCTGACGCTCGGCTGCAATCTGCACCTGCGCCTGCTCGCTGATGCGATTAGCTTCAGCAGCGGCCTTGTCCTTCAGCTCTGCGAGGATCTGGGCACCTTCGGCACGCGCGTCCTCACGGATGCGGTTGGCTTCAGTGCGTGCGTCCAGCAGCTGCTGCTTGTACTCATCCAAAGCGGCGCTGGCCTCGGCCTGGGCGGCCTCAGCCTTGGCAATGCCGCCTTCAATAGCTTCGGCGCGCTCTGCATACGTCTTCTCGAACGCCGGAACGACGAACTTCGTGACGATGTACATAAGTACGGCGAAGCCAAGCAGTGTTACCGCGATTTCCCAGATATTAGGGACTAGAGGGTTGACGCCCTCTTCGGCGGCGAGGATAACTGCCTGTTTCATATCTCACCCGTCCTATCTACTCGGTTTGAAAAGTAAGCGTTGCCTACTAGAGAACGAACGCGAAAACCAGACCGAGGATGGCCAGAGCTTCAGTCAGCGCCAGGCCCAAGAAGGCGATCGGCTGCAGCACACGCTGTGCCTCCGGCTGACGTGCCACACCGTTGATGTAAGCGGCGAAAACGAGGCCCACACCGATGGCACCGCCGATTGCGGAGAGACCGTAACCTACGAGGTTGATATTGCCTTCCATTATTTTCCTTTCAAGATGCCCAGTGGGCAGGTTGTTTGGTTCAGGTGCTTCCCCAGCGGGGAAATTTAGTGTTCCTCGGCCAGGGAGCCTTGGATGTAGATCGCGGTCAGCAGGACGAAGACATACGCCTGGAGGACCTGGATCAGGATTTCGAACATGTACATGCCGACACCGCCGGCAATCGTGAGAATGCCAAGTGGCTTGAACCAGAAGTCGGCATCCATGATCAGGAATTCGGAGCCCGCGGCCGCCAGCATGATGATCAGGTGTCCGGCCAGCATGGTGGCGAAAAGACGGAGGCTGTGGGTGACGGGCCGAACCAGGAAGGTGGAGATGATCTCAATGATGACGATCAGCGGCAGAATTGCCTTCGGGACGCCTGCCGGCACGACAGCAAGTTTGAAGTAGCCGATGCCATGCTTCTTCAGACCCAGGACGATCCAGGTGATGTAAACGATCCCGGCCAAGGCGTAGGCCGTGCCGACATGCGACGGCGTCGGGATCTGAAGCAGCGGAATCGACCCGAAAAGGTTGTTTACCAGGATAAAGAAGAATAGGGAGAACAGCAGTGGAACATACGGCCGGTAGTCCCGCTCACCGATGATGTCCTTACCTACGGAGTTGCGGACGAAGTTGTAGCTCATTTCGCCCAGGTGCTGAAGCTTGCCTGGCACCAGCTGACCGCGGCGTGACGCGGCCAGGAAGAACCAGGCAATCAGTGCAACAGAGAGCAGGACCAGCAGCATCTGCTTGCCGAAACCTGTTCCGTACTCGGCAGCCCAAGGGAGAATCTCCGGAAGGTGCATATCTTCGAGGGTCGGTGGAACGAAGCCACCTTCATTAGCGGCCGCCGGAAGCGCAAGCGCGATCAACGCGTTTCCTCTCTGCAGTGTCCATCATTGGGCGTTTCAGGGTGGATTGCCGTCTCGGCACGCCACCATATGAAGTTTTCTGACATTTAGATGTTGTTCCCTTGACCGTCCCCATGGCGGCGCTTAGCGCTGCGGGTGAGGTTGTGTTTTCGGGCCAGATAATATCCACCGCCAGCGCCTAGAACGGCACCAACGATGAACAGCCACCGGGTATTCAACAGATAGTCCAGCCCCCAGCCTATCAAACCCCAGGCTATGATCCCGCCAACTACATAGGTCAAGACCGTGTTGCCGCCCTGGTAGCCAGAGTTACTGCCACCGGGATCTGAATTGTGGGAATTCTGGGCAGGCATTAGCGAGCTCCCTTCCCGGCTGCAGTGCTTTCGCCGTCTTCCGGATCATCGTAGATCTGGTATCGAACGCGGGAGAATGCGAAAACTTCTGCAATCTGCCACACCACAACGCTGACGACGGCAGCAATGAAGAACCAGGTCGTTTCGAGCCAGTCCGGCGTGCCGACAATAAAGAGCGCAGCGCCGAAACCAACAACCTTGAGCACGTACGTGGCGATGAAGGCACCAATCGCGCCGGAGGGATTTCTCCGCCCGACGACATGGCCGATCAAAAGGCTGATGGCGAAGAAGAGTACTACCAGCGCCGAACCGAGCACGGCGCTAAGGGCACCCACACCGCCCGCCACAAGGAATGCCAGCACTACCACCAGAAGAGTGGCTGCAGCGGCACCGAGGGAGGAAGTCTTCAGGATCTTCAGCCATGGTGTAGCCGTGGGACCGGAGACAGGTACGGCACTGCCAGCGGCACTGTTGCCGTTGGAATGATGTGTGCTCATAGCTGTCCGATCGGGTGCACAGGCGGGGATGATGACCGGTAGACCGGCCGACAAGAATTCTACACGAGATAGAAGTCAGCCTGTGAATGCATGTCCTGCTGCTGACGCTATCCAGTCGCAGCGTCGGCGGCCCGGCGGCCGAAGATGCGTGGCGAGCGCAGGTAAAAAAGTACGACGGCGGCACAAACCAGCAGCGCTGACGCCTTGCCCGGTACGTTGCTGGCGGCAGCCACGAGTCCGCACAACCCGGTCAGCAGCGAGCAAACCGCGACCACCAAGGCCGACTGCACATGGCTGAGCCCAACGTCGGTCAGCCGTTGATAGACGTGCTGGCGGTGCGCCGCGTACCACCGCTCCCCCGCACTGATCCGGCGCAGCAAGGTGGTCATTGTATCGGCAAGATAGATGGTCACCGGCCCCAGCAGATACTCCGGCTGGACTCCGCTGAGAAAACCCGCAGCGCCCAGGACGGCCAGCGAGGCACCCAGCAGATAGCTGCCGACGTCGCCAAGGAAGTTGCTGCCGGAGAGGTTCCAGGGCAGAAAAGCCGCAAACGCGGCGGCCACCACAAGCCCCGAGACCGTCAGCCAGTCAAGCGATGACATCATCCCCGCCACTGAAAACAACAGTCCTACGACCAGCCCATGCAGGCCCGATATGCCGTTCACCCCGTCCATGAAGTTCGCAACATTGATGTAGCCGGCAATGGCCAGCGCGCCGACCGGAATCCACAACCAGGAGGTGTTGGTCAGGACCACGATAGTGGCAGTACCGGCGGCACCAATTGCCAACTGCAGCAGGAAGCGTACGGAGATGGCTACACCTCGGAAGTCCTCCAGCCAGCCCAGCACAGAGGCGGCTGCGCAAACGCCGGCCACAGTAGCAATGATTGCCACACCATCGGCGGCGGCTCCGGTCAGCACTGCCGTGAGCAGCCCGCCAAGGAGGCCGACCGCCACGGTGATGCCCATACCCCGGACAACTACTTTTGTATGCGACGATCTCTCGTTCGGTATGTCCAGCACGCCCAGCTTGAGCAGCAGTGGTTTCAAGGCAAGGGGCAGCGACAGGCTGAGGACGAGGGCAACAGCACCTGAAAGCACTTCGGTCATTTGGCCGACTCCGGCTCGTTACTGGCCAGTGGCAGGTGCTGCCGGTTTTTCCACTCCTCAAGACTCATCTGGTGTGGATCCAGGGCGTCAATGGAAGCATGCGAAATCTTCGGGTGCAGCGGACGCGAATCGTCTTCACCGATACCGATGAGTTCCTCGTGCAGCTTTTCACCTGGACGCAGACCGGTGAAGACGATGTCTATCTCTTTGCCGGACATTGCGATCATGCGCTGGGCGACGTCGAGAATCCGGACTGGTTCACCCATGTCCAGAATCAGGACCTCTCCCCCGCGTCCGATGGCTCCGGCCTGAATGACCAACTGGCACGCTTCCGGTATCGTCATGAAGAAACGGGTTGCGTCCGCATCGGTCACCGTCACCGGTCCCCCGTTGCGGATCTGCTGGTTGAAGAGGGGCAGCACTGAACCGCGGCTACCCAGGACATTTCCGAAACGGACCGAAACGTACTTCAATCCGGTCTGCTGTGCGAGCCACGCTGTGATCTTCTCCGCAACCCGCTTTGAATGTCCCAGCACTGTCGTCGGATTCGCGGCCTTGTCGGTCGAAATATTGACGAAGGTCTGGACATCGGCCAGACGGGCGGCCTGGAGAACGTTCAAGGTGCCGAGGATGTTCGTCTTCCATGCTTCCTCGGGATACTGCTCCAGCAGGGAAACGTGTTTGAGCGCCGCTGCGTGGAACACCACCTCGGGCTTGCGGTCCAGGAAGATCTCCTCCAGGGCAGCCGCGTCGCGGATGTCGGCCAGCACGGTGTCTTTGCCGTTGAGCAGGCCCTGGCCGGTAATCGATATCTGGGTGGACTGCAGCCCGGTTTCGTCTCGGTCCAGCATGATCAATTCGCGCGGCTCGAATTCGTTGATCTGCCGGCATAGTTCCGATCCAATGGAGCCGCCGGCCCCGGTGATCAGCACGCGCTTTCCCTTGACGTAATGGGCGATCTCATCAACATGGATGTCGACCGGCTGCCGTCCAATCAGATCCTCGATTGCCACCTCGCGGAAGGAGAAGTCGGACCCGCCTGTCAACATGTCCTTCAGCGGCGGGACAACCAGCACCTTGATGTTCAGGCCCGCGACTGCGTCGGAGATCCGGCGGACTTGTTTGGCGTCGATGTCCGCTATGGCAATCAACAGGACCGTGGCGTTTGTCCTGGCAACGATTTCCGGCAGATCCTCCATGCGGCCAAGCACCGGAACGCTGACAATACGCAGGTGTTTCTTCGCTGGGTCATCGTCAATCAGGCCGACAGGCAGCCAGGGCGACTGCGGGTCGTTGCACATGCGGGTCACAATGGACTTTCCCACAAAACCGGCGCCATAGATCAGGGTCCGGGCGGCCTCTTCACCGGGTTTGGCCTTGCTCTCAACGTACATCCTCTTCAGGTAACGGATAGCTGCCATGAAAAGGCAGGCAAACGGGAAGGCGATGATACCTGTACCACGGGCGATACCCATGGAGATACCGAAGAACAGCAGCACCACCGTGATGATGGCCGAAACAGCCACCGTAACGATCACAAGCAGCTTTGCCTCGTGGAAGCTGCCAAAGCTGTACCGGCCCTTATACAAGGCGAAGGCCGAGCCTACTGCGAACTGCGAGGCGATCGCTATGGCGCAGAGGACAATGATATCGGGGATCCTCGAGGGATGCAGCACCATCTCGTACCGCAGGAAGACGGCCAGGACGATCGAAACGATCCAAGCGGATGAGTCGAGCAGGAACTGCGACCATAGCCAGAGGGCCTTGTCGCTACTGGCAGTCTTACCGGATGCGGTGCCACGTCCAATACTCATAGCTGGCTGCTCTCCCCCGGCGTTTCCGCTTCAAAGTCAGGCGTTACTCCTGCCGGTTCTTCCCCAACGCCGAGGAGGTCCGGCACGGTTTCGCGCAGCCGGTCTACCGGTATGGCACCGTCACGGACCACGCGGAAGGGCTGTGAAGTGCAGTCGACAATAGTAGACGGCAGGGACTGGCTGTCTTCGGTATCACCGCGCAGTCCGTCTTCCAGATAAACCTCCACGGATTCAGCAAGCTGCACGTGGGCTTCGGCGGCTGTCCGTGCTGCCGGTTGGCCGGTGCGGTTCGCTGATGAGACCGCCAGCGGACCTGTTACGGCCAGCAGGTCCAGCGCCAGGCGGTCATCGGGCATGCGCAGTGCCACCGTGCCCTTGGTATCACCCAGATCCCAGGTCAATGACGGCTGGGCGTGGAAGATCAGAGTCAGGCCGCCGGGCCAGAATTCGTCCGCTAGGCGCCTGGCCTCCTCGGCGATGTCCACCGCGAGCCCGTCCATGGTCTGCGGACGGGGAATGAGGACCGGAGGGGGCATGGTGCGGCCCCTGCCCTTGGCTGCCAACAGCGTGGCAACTGCCTGTGGCGAGAACGCGTCCGCAGCGATGCCATATACCGTATCCGTAGGCATGACAATGCACTGTTTTGACGCGATCGCCGTCTGCGCGGCGGCAAGGCCTTTACTGCGTTCGATCTCGTCCGTGCAGTTGAATGTGGTGGTCACAGGATCATTCTTTCATTTCGGGGCAGCGCTACCGCCGGACGGCGGCGGTGGCCCGTTCGCGTCCGGTCAAATCGTAGACTGTGGCAACATCGTCCCAGCACCCGGCGCTGTGCAGCAGGTGCGACACAGCTTCGGCCTGGACTTCCGCATGTTCCATGATGAAGTAACCGCCGGATTTCAGCAGCCGTGCGGCGGTGATGGCCGTGGCCGCCGGCAACTGGAGACCGTCGGCGCCGCCACCATACAGCGCAATCTGCGGGTCATGTTCCGCCACTTCCGGGTCCCTCGGTACGGCTTCGGAGGGAATGTACGGAGGATTGGAAACAACGACGTCGAAGGTTCCTTCGTGTCCGGCAAGCGCGGTTCGTAGATCTTCCTGGACCAGCGTCACGCCCCACGGCTCCAGATTGCGTCCTGCCCAAGCATGGGCGAGGTCGCTCAGTTCCACGGCGAAGACATCCGCCTCGGGAATTTCCTGCGCAACGGACGCCGCAATCGCTCCCGATCCAGTACCAAGATCAACGACCTTCGCACGCCTGATCTTCGCGGCGCGGTCAATGGCGTACTGGGCAACGGTCTCCGTCTCCGGCCGCGGGATAAAGACGCCAGGTCCAACCTGCAGTTCGAGGTGGCGGAAATACGCCTTACCCGTAATGTGCTGGAGCGGGACGCGGCGCGCCCGTTCCGCCACAAGCTCACCAAACTCTGGCGGGACCAATGCGCCGGTCAGCGCCAGCGATCTGATCCTCCCCAAGGACTCCGCCATGAGGTGCGCCGCCAGAAGCTCGGCATCTACGCGTGGACTGGGCACTCCCGCCCGTTCCAATATCTGAGTTGCCTCGGCGAGAGCCTCGGCAAGCGTTTCTCCGGTCACCGGTGCCTAGCGATCCTCGCCGAGTGCCTCAAGCCGCGCCTGCTCGTCCGCCTCGATAGCTGATTGGATGACAGGTTCAAGCTCCCCGTTCATGACGGCGTCAAGGTTGTAGGCCTTGTAGCCGGTGCGATGGTCCGCGATGCGGTTTTCCGGAAAATTGTACGTGCGGATGCGTTCCGAGCGGTCCATGGTCCGGATCTGCGATTTACGGGTCTCGGAGTTGGCTGCGTCGATCTGCTCCTGCTGGTGCGCCAACAACCGGGCACGCAGCACACGCATGCCTGCTTCACGGTTCTGCAGTTGGGACTTTTCGTTCTGCATCGCGACCACGATCCCGGTGGGGATGTGCGTGATGCGGACCGCGGAATCCGTCGTGTTGACCGACTGCCCGCCCGGCCCGGAGGAGCGGTAGACATCGATCTTCAGATCGTTCTGGCTGATGTCGACTTCTTCCGGCTCGTCCACCTCCGGCAGGACCAGGACGCCTGCGGCGGAGGTGTGGATACGGCCCTGGGATTCCGTGACCGGAACGCGCTGGACCCGGTGCACGCCGCCTTCGAACTTCATCCTGGCCCAGACACCTTCCGCAGGATCGTTGGATGAACCCTTGATCGCCATGGACACGTCCTTGTACCCGCCCAGATCAGACTCGGTGGCGGAGATGATCTCGGTCTTCCAGCCGCGCTGTTCCGCATAACGGGTGTACATGCGCAGCAGATCACCGGCGAACAAGGCGGCTTCGTCGCCACCTTCACCGCCCTTGACCTCGATGATGACATTTCGTGCGTCGTCCGGATCCCGCGGTATCAACAACCGGCGCAGTCTTGCCTGTGCTGTCTCGAGATCAGCTTCAAGCCCAGGGATTTCGGCTGCGAACTCGGGGTCCTCTGCGGCCATTTCCCGTGCCGCGCCCAGGTCGCCCTCCAGCTGGCTCCAGCGGTTGTACGCCTCAACAATTCCGTTCAGCTGCGCCGACCGGCGGCCCAGCTTGCGAGCCAGTCCCTGATCCGCGTATACGGCCGGATCGCTCAGCCGCTTCTGCAGCTCTGCATGCTCCTCGAGCAATCCCTTTACGGACTCAAACATTTCTCAAACCTCTTTCGACTTCTTCAATAAGTCTAGATAAGACACCAACCGGCCGCTTAAACAACGAACCGCCCAGATCTCTCCGCTCCCGCATTTGCGGGACCGGAGAGATCATGAGCGGTCAGGGCAGCTACTTGTCGTTGTCGGACTTCGCGCCCAGCGTCGTCTTCTGTACCTGCATCAGGAACTCGACGTTGGACTGGGTGTCCCGGATCTTGTTGGTGAGGAGCTCAAGCGCCTGCTGCGTATCGAGTCCGGAAAGGACCCGGCGCAGCTTCCACATGATCTTGACTTCCTCCGACGAGAGCAAGTTCTCCTCGCGACGGGTGCCGGAAGCGTTGACGTCCACGGCAGGGAAGATCCGCTTGTCCGCCAGATTGCGGGACAGGCGAAGCTCCATGTTGCCTGTGCCCTTGAACTCTTCGAAAATGACTTCGTCCATCTTGGAACCGGTTTCAACCAACGCGGTGGCCAGGATGGTCAGAGAACCGCCGTTTTCGATGTTGCGGGCAGCACCGAAGAAGCGTTTCGGCGGGTACAGCGCGGAGGAATCCACGCCACCGGAGAGAATACGACCGGAAGCCGGAGCAGCCAGGTTGTAGGCGCGTCCCAGACGGGTCATCGAGTCGAGCAGAACGACGACGTCCATTCCCATTTCCACCAGGCGCTTGGCGCGCTCGATGGCGAGTTCGGCAACCGTGGTGTGGTCGTCGGCGGGACGGTCGAAGGTGGAGGCAATGACCTCGCCCTTGACCGTGCGCTGCATGTCGGTGACTTCTTCGGGACGCTCGTCAACCAGAACCATCATGAGGTGGACCTCAGGATTGTTGATGGTGATGGCGTTGGCAATGGACTGCAGAATCAGCGTCTTACCGGCCTTCGGCGGCGAAACGATGAGACCGCGCTGGCCCTTGCCGATCGGCGCGACCAGATCGATAACGCGGGGGCCGATCTTCTTCGGTTCCGTTTCGAGGCGCAGGCGCTCCGAAGGGTACAGCGGAACCAGCTTGGTGAAGTCGACCCGGTCCTTGTTATCTTCGGCAGGCTTGCCGTTGACGGAGGTCAGACGCACCAGGGCGTTGAACTTCTGGCGGCTGTTCTGGTTGGCGTTTTCGCCGTCCCGCGGGGCGCGGATGGCACCAACCACGGCGTCGCCCTTGCGCAGGTTGTACTTCTTGACCTGTGCCAGCGAAACGTAGACGTCGTTCGGACCGGGCAGGTAGCCGGAGGTGCGCACGAACGCGTAGTTCTCGAGGACGTCGAGGATGCCAGCCACGGGCAGCAGCACGTCGTCGTCGGTAACCTCGGTATCGTCCACGTCCGGGTTCTGGCCGCGTCCGCGGCGGCGCTCGTTGCGGTCACGGTACCGGTTGCTGGTATCCGTGTCGCGGTCGCGGCGGTTCCGGTTGCGGCGGTTGCGTCCGCGGCCGCCGTCGTCCCCGTCCTCGCCACGGTTGTCACTGCGGCTGTCGCTGCGGCTTTCCCGGTTGTCGCTGCCGGCGGACTCGCTGTCGCGGCCGCGGGTACGGCTGCGCTCACGCCGGTCATTGCGGTCGCCACGATCGTTACGGTCGCTGCGCTCACCGCGGTCAGCGCGCTCGGTCTGGCCTTCCTTCGCACCCTCAACAGGAGTTTCGGACGGTTCCGGCTTGTCAGCGGGCTTTTCGGCCTGCTGCTCCGGCTGGTCCTCGCGGCGGCTACGGCCGCGGCTACGACGGCCCTCGCGGCCGCCTTCGGATTCCGGCTTCGCCTCGGCGGGCTGCACATCGGCGCGCTGGGCGTCGGCACGCTGGGCGTCGGCAGCCTTGGAGCCGGCACCTTCGCCGTCTGTTGACGTTTCGGCTGTAGCGGGTGCCTGCGCCGTTTCCGGCGTCACGTTGCCGTCGCTGGTCGCGCGGCGATTGCGGTTGCGGGTCCGGCTGACGCGTTCGGCGGCCTTGTTGAGGTCACCGCTGTCTTTCGCCTCCGCTTTGTCCGCGGTATCGGCTGCAGGAGCCGCGGGCTCTTCAGCTGCGGGAGCAGCTTCTTTGGCACTTGCACGGCCGGTGGTCTTCTTGGCAGGACGGTCGGCTACTGCGGAACCACGCTGGTGGTCCGAAATAGCCGCCACCAGGTCGCTCTTGCGCATCCTGGAACCGCCGGTGATGCCGAGCTGGCCGGCCAAGGCCTGCAGCTGGGCAAGCTTGAGTCCGGCAAGTCCTGCGCTCTTCGGCGCAGCAGAGTCTGATGATGTATCCACACCTGCAGCCAGGTCAGTGGTTTCAGTCACGAAGGATCCTTCCCCCTCGTCGGGCGGTCCGCATGTGAAGTGGACCGCGTTGTTTGCGTCCCGGCCTATGCATAAGAAACAAGGCCGGGTCGGGGTTGCCCAAGTGTGAGACCAGGCAACGCCGAGTGACATGAGAAAAACCTTGAATGGATCTCGTTCACCATGGTCTTAGGGATATGCTGCCCGCACTCTTACGCGCACTTACAGCACTCAGTAATTCCGTGACGGATCCTGGAAGGTTGCACCGATCTTTGGTTCGCTGCCGGATGTTGTATGTCCACGCGGGACTTTCGACAGATTGCCAAGCCGGTTATTTCCGGCGGTGCACTTCCACTTTAGCACCATCTGTGTCAACCGTCAGTTTAAGGACACGCCAGCCGTCCGGCATTTGCGAGGACTCCAATGCGGCGGCGATATGCCGCTCGACCTCATCCGCCTGCGCGGACCCTGCAGCCAGCGTCATCACCGTCGGTCCGGCACCGGAGACAACAGCGGCGAAACCGGACGCACGCAGCGACTGCAGCAGGTCTGCGCTCGGTGCCATGGCAGGCGCCCGGTGGCTCTGGTGCAGCTCATCCACCGTCGCCGCGAGCAGCAGTTCCGGGTCACGCGTGAGCGCCTGCACCAACAGAGCCGCCCGTCCGGCATTGGCCGCGGCGATATGGTGCGGCACCGAGACCGGCAGCAGGTTCCGGGCCATTTCGGTTGACAATTCATAGGATGGAATGGCCACGACCGGAACAATTTCCGTAGCGACATCAACGGCAGTGCTGAAGAAAGAACCCGCCGATTCCCAGGAAATGGCCAGCTTGCCCGCCAGCGCCGGTGCCACGTTGTCAGGATGGCCTTCCTGGGCGGAACAAAGCTGCAGGACTTCCTGGGCACTGAGCCGGGCAGCCACGGGCAGCAACGAGTTGGCAAGCAGCACCGCGGAGACGATGGCCGCTGCAGAGGATCCCAGTCCCCGGCCGTGCGGAATCACGTTCTCGGCCTGCAGCCGCAAGCCTTCCGCACGGTAGCCCGCACGTCCCAGCGTGTCCTGGATGGTGCGGATGATCAGATGGCTTTCATCCGTGGGCAGGTTTGCGGCGCCTTCACCGGAGATCTCGGCATGGAATACGCCGTCGTCGGTGGTTTCAACGCTGACCGTGTCATACAGGCTTACGGCCAGGCCGAGGCTGTCGAAGCCGGGCCCGAGGTTGGCGCTGGTCGCCGGCACCCGGACGCTTACGCGCTGCCCGGGCACCACGGCGGTACGCTCTGCGGTCCTCACGGCGGTGTTATTCGAGACCAAGAGCTGCAGCCACGCTCACGACGTCGAAATCAACCTTGACGGGTGTAACCTCATGGCCGTCTTCGGTCTGCAAGGCCCACTGGGGATCCTTCAGGCCGTGGCCGGTCACCGTGATCACAATGGTCTTGCCTGCAGGAACTTCTCCGGCAGCGTGCTTCTTGATGACGCCCGCAACGCCCGCTGCCGAACCCGGCTCGACGAACACGCCTTCCTTGGAGGACAGCCAGCGGTGCGCGTTGAGGATTTCCTCGTCAGTCACCGAATCAATCAGCCCACCCGACTCGTCACGGGCGGCAATCGCGGTATCCCAGGACGCGGGGTTGCCGATCCGGATGGCGGTGGCGATGGTTTCCGGCTCGGTGACCGGGTGTCCCAGCACCAACGGTGCCGCACCGGCAGCCTGGAAGCCCCACAGCGTGGGCGTCTTAGTGGCGACGGCTTCGAGGGTGCCGGCAGTCTCGGACTCGTAGGGCTTGGCGTACTCCTGGTAGCCCTTCCAGTACGCCGTGATGTTGCCGGCGTTGCCCACGGGCATCACGTGGATGTCCGGGGCATCTCCGAGGAAGTCGACAGTCTCGAAGGCAGCCGTCTTCTGGCCTTGGATCCGCGCGGGGTTGACGGAGTTGACCAGGAAAACCGGGTACGCCTCCGAAAGTTTCCGGGCAACTTCGAGGCAGTTATCGAAGTTGCCGTTGATCTGGATGATCTCGGCGCCGTGGGCGATGGCCTGGCTCATCTTGCCCATCGCGATCTTCCCGGCCGGCACCAGGACAGCGCACTTCAGGCCCGCCTGCGTGGCGTAGGCGGCAGCGGAAGCCGAGGTGTTGCCCGTTGACGCGCACACTACGGCCTTGGCTCCGGCCTCCACGGCCGCGGTGATGGCCATGGTCATCCCGCGGTCCTTAAAGGAGCCCGTGGGGTTCATCCCCTCCACCTTCAGGTACACGGCGGAGCCGGTCAGCTCGGAGAGGGCCTTGGCATGGACCAGCGGCGTTCCGCCTTCACCGAGTGTGATGATCTCGGTCCGGTCCGTGACGGGCAGACGTTCGGCGTACTCGCGGATAACGCCGCGCCATTGGTGGGCCACTTAGACTCCTTCTACTCGCAGTACGGAAGTAACTGAATTAACAATGTCGAGATCCTTGATGGCTTCCACCGTCGCGGCCAGCGATTCCTCAGTGCCGCGGTGGGTGATGATGCGCAGTTCCGCGGACGCCGTCCCGTCGGCGATCGAGACCAGGTCTTCCGTGTGCATGGTCTGGCGCATGACTTCGATCGATACACCATGGTCGGCGAAGACGTGGGCAATCTTGGCCAGGACGCCGGGCTGGTCCGCTGCATCGATGTCGATGTAGTAGCTGGTGAGGATGCTGTCTTCGCCCAGGACCGGCAGGTGCTTGCCCGTTGTTTCGGTGCGTCCACGGCCGCCGCTGACCATGCGGCGGGCGGCGCTGACAACATCGCCGAGTACGGCCGAGGCCGTGGGACGTCCGCCGGCTCCCTGGCCGTAGAACATCAGTTCGCCGGCGTTCTCCGCCTCGACGAACACGGCGTTGAAGGCGCCGTGGACAGCAGCCAGTGGGTGGGTACGCGGCAGCAGGGTCGGATGCACGCGCACGGACACCCCTTCGCCGCCGTCCTTGGTCGGCTGCTTCTCGGCGATCGCCAGCAGTTTGATCACGAAGCCGGTGTCTTTGGCCGCGTCGATGTCGGCGGCGGTGATGCCGGTGATGCCCTCGCACTTGACCGCGTCCAGCGGGAACATGGTGTGGAAAGCCAGCGAGGCAAGCAAGGTGCCCTTCGCCGCGGCATCCAGCCCTTCGACGTCGGCCGTTGGATCCGCCTCGGCGTAGCCGAGGGTCTGGGCGGCCTTCAGCGCGTCCTCGAAGGCTGCGCCGGTGGTGTCCATCTGGTCGAGAATGTAGTTGGTCGTGCCGTTGACGATGCCCAGCACCCGTTTGATCCGGTCCCCGGAGAGGCTTTCCCGAATGGGGCGCAGAATCGGAATGGCTCCGGCCACGGCCGCCTCATAGTAAAGCTCGACGCCGGCGGCAGAAGCCTTCTCGTACAGGGCGGGCCCGTCGGCCGCGAGCAGCGCTTTGTTCCCGCTGACCACGGAGGCACCGTGCTCGATGGAGCGCAGGATCAGCGAACGCGCCGGTTCCAGCCCGCCCATGAGCTCAATGACGATGTCCGCGTCCTTGACCAGCGTCTCGGCGTCGTCGGTGAACAGATCCCGAGGCAGGTCGACGTCGCGCGGCGCGTCAACGTTGCGAACAGCGATTCCGGCCAGCTCCAGCCGGGCTCCCGAACGCGAGGCCAGTTCAGCGGCGTCGTCCAGGAGAATCCGGGCCACCTGGGATCCGACATTTCCGCATCCCAACAGTGCCACTTTCAGCGTGTTCATTGCTGTACTTACTCCCAAAGCCATTGTTGTTTCCAAGAAATCCGCCGCCCCCGAGCAGACTGACCGGGCTTCAGCCCAAGTCGCGGGCCAGAAGATCCTCTTCTGTTTCGCCGCGCACAATCAGCCGTGCCTGGCCGTCACTAACCGCAACAACCGGCGGCCGTGCCACATAGTTGTAGTTGCTGGCCAGCGCCCAGCAGTACGCACCGGTGCCCGGCACCGCCAGCAGATCCCCGGCGGCTACGTCACCAGGCAGATAAACGTCCCTGACTACAATGTCACCGCTTTCGCAATGTTTGCCAACCACGCGGGAAATAATCGGGTCTTCATCCGTCACACGGGAAGCCAGCACAGCCGAATAGTCGGCGTCGTATAGAACCGGGCGGGCGTTGTCGCTCATGCCGCCGTCCACTGAAATGTAACGCCGCGGATAGGTCCGCCCGTCCTCACTGTCCACGTTCACGGTCTTCAGCGTGCCCGTTTCATACAGAGTGAACGTGCTCGGACCCACGATGGCGCGCCCCGGTTCGATCGAGATCCGCGGGACCTTCAGTTCCAGCCTGCGGCAGGTGGAACTAACGACGGCGGCCATCGCCTCCGCGAGTTCGGCCGGCGGGCGCGGCGTATCGACCTCTGTGTAGGCGATGCCGTAGCCGCCGCCCAGATCCAGCTCCGGGAGCTCCACGCCATGTTCATCGCGGATCTGGGCGACGAAGGTCAGCAGCCGCTCCGCAGCCAGGGCGAAACCTTCGGGTTCGAAGATCTGGGAACCGATGTGGCAATGCAGTCCCAGCAGATTGATGGACTCGGATGCCAGGGCCTGGCTGACTGCCCGTGCGGCCGGTGAGTTGCCCGCGGAAGGCGACGTCCCGCCGTCGTTCGCTGTGCCGGACTCGGTGTCCGCTCCTGCCATGGAGAGGCCGAACTTCTGGTCCTCGTGCGCGGTGGCGATGAACTCATGCGTGTGGGCGTGCACGCCGGGCGTTAGGCGCAGCATGACGTTGGCCCGCTCGGACCGGGCGGCGGCAATGGTTGCCAGCCGCTGGAGTTCATCCAGGCTGTCCACCACGATCCGGCCCAGCTTCATGTCCAGGGCCCGGTTCAGTTCCGCATCGGACTTGTTGTTCCCGTGCAGGCCGAGCTTCTCGCCGGGAATGCCGGCGCGGGCAGCCACGGCCAGTTCGCCGCCGGAGCAGGTATCCAGCCGCAGGCCTTCCTGCTCCACCCAGCGCGCTACCTCGATGCAGAGGAAGGACTTTCCGGCGTAGTAGACGTCCACTCCCCCGCACAGGTCGGCAAAAGCGGCGTCGAAGGAGTCCTTGAAGTCCCGGGCGCGGGCGCGGAAGTCCGTCTCCGACATGACGAAGAGCGGCGAGCCGAAACGGGCCTTGAGGTCACTGACGCCAACGCCGTCGATCTCCAACTCGCCGCTGGCACCGCGGGCCACGCCGCGGGCCCACATCTTCGGCTGCAGTTGGTTGGCGTCTTCCGGATAGCTCAGCCACTGGGGAGCGAGCGGGGAGGCTTCGCGAATTGTTGAAGTCATGTGCTTACATCCGTTCCGGCGCGCTGACGCCCAGCAGGCCCAGGCCATTGGCCAGAACCTGCGTGGTTGCGTCATTGAGCCACAGTCGGGTGCGGTTCAGGTCAGTTACTTCGCCATCGCCCAACGGCGTCACGCGGCAGGAATCGTACCAGCGGTGGTAGGCGCCGGCGATGACTTCCAGATGGCGGGCCACCCGGTGCGGTTCGCGCAGCTTGGCCGCGGTGGCCACGACGGACGGGTAGGCGCCGAGGTAGGCCAGCAGTTCGTTTTCGGTGGCGTGGTCCAGCAAGGATGCGTCGAAGGCGCTGCGGTCCACCCCTGCGGCTACGGCGTTGCGCGCAACGGCACAGGTACGGGCATGGGCGTACTGCACATAGAACACCGGGTTCTCGTTGCTGCGCTTGGTCAACAGGTCCAGATCGACGTCGATATTGGAATCTGCGTGCGACCTGGTCAGCGCATAGCGGGCCGCGTCCACACCAACTGCCTCCACCAGGTCCTCCATAGTGACCACCGTGCCGGCGCGCTTGGACATCCGGACCGGCTTGCCGTCCTTGACCAGGTTCACCATCTGGCCGATGAGGACCTCAACACGGTCCGCGCTGTCGCCCATGGCGGCGGCAGCAGCTTTCAGCCGCGCCACATAGCCGTGGTGGTCGGCTCCGAGCATGTAGATGCACAGATCGAAGCCGCGGTCGCGCTTGTTCTTGAAGTAGGCGATGTCGCCGGCGATGTAGGCTGCATGGCCGTCCGACTTGATGACCACCCGGTCCTTGTCGTCGCCGAAGTCCGTGGACTTCAGCCACCAGGCGCCCTCGTCGAAGTAGAGGCTGCCGGAGGTCTTGAGCTGTTCCAGCAGCGCGTCGACGGCGCCGTCTTCAAAGAGCGCGTTTTCGTGGAAGTAGACATCAAAATCGACGCCGAACTCATGCAGCGACTTTTTGATGGCAGTAAACATCAGCTCGACGCCCCGGCTGCGGAACTCTTCCTGCGGGTCTGCAGCGGAGAGTGCGTCCGGATTCTGGGCCAGCACGGCGTTGGCAATATCCGCAATGTAGTCGCCGCCGTAGCCGTCTTCCGGTGCGGGCTCGCCCTTGGCGCTGGCGAGCAGGGACCGGGCAAAGCGGTCAATCTGGTTGCCATGGTCATTGAAGTAGTACTCGCGTGTAACTTCTGCCCCCTGCGCCTGCAGGATACGGGCCAGCGAATCCCCCAAGGCAGCCCAGCGTGTCCCGCCCAAGTGGATGGGCCCGGTGGGATTGGCGGAGACGAACTCCAGGTTGATCTTGGTGCCGGCGTACTCCTCACCGGTTCCGTAGCTATCGCCGGTTTCGACGATAGTCTGGGCCAGTGATCCTGCGGCCGCGGCATCCAGCGTGATGTTCAAGAACCCGGGACCGGCGATGTCGACCTTGGCAACGCCGTCGATCTTGGAAAGCCGGGCACTTAGGATTTCGGCGAACTGGCGCGGATTCATTCCCGCCTTCTTGCCCAGTTGCATGGCCACGTTTGTGGCCCAGTCACCGTGCTCGCGGCTCTTCGGTCGCTCCACCCGCACCTCGCGGGGCATCTCGACGGTGAAGTCACCTGCGTCGACGGCATCCTGCAGGCAGGCGGTAATGGCAGCGGAAAGTTCTTCAGGAGTCACCCGTTAAGCATAAGTGCAGTGCAAACTGGATTCTGCCGCCGCCCCGTGGCCTGTGGCTGCCACCGCGGAAGACCTGCAGGACAGGTGCCGTCGCACGGTTTCTCCAGGGTTTTCCACCCGGCAGTTCGCCAAATTCACCGCGATGCCTTCCTCGGACGCTGACAGTTTGTGTCTGTGGGGGTAGTTCCTGATAAGCTCATTGACGTCCCAAAAGGTGCTGGCAGATTTACCCGGCACCGCGCCCTCGTAGCTCAGGGGATAGAGCGTCTGCCTCCGGAGCAGAAGGCCGTAGGTTCGAATCCTATCGAGGGCACCACAGAAAACCCCGCCGCTGGAATACCGGCTTATAGGCAAAAAAGTGTGTATGACCCGGGCGTGTTTCATGGCCTGCCTGCCCATCCGGAGCGGATCCAGAGTCCTTCTTCGGCGACTAGGGCG